>JBKJQL010000094.1:0-8865 GCA_046594035.1 Gaiellaceae bacterium | reverse complement strand
GGCGGCTACTACGCCTGGGACCCCGTCGAGAACGCTGCGCTGATGCCTTGGCTCGCCGCGACCGCGTTCCTCCACTCGGTGATGGTCCAGGAGCGGAAAGGGATGCTGAAGGTCTGGAACATGGTGCTCGTCGCGCTCGCGTTCGAGCTGTCGATCTTCGGCACCTTCCTCACGCGTTCCGGCATCATCAACTCGATCCATTCGTTTGCGAAGAGCTCGATCGGGTCGTGGTTCCTCGCGTTCGTCGTCATCTCGTCGCTGTTCTCGGTCGGCCTGATCCTGTGGCGGCTCCCGCTGCTCAAGGCGCGCACGAAGCTCGAGTCCGCGCTCTCGCGCGAAGCAGCGTTCCTCTACAACAACCTGCTGCTCGTCGCGCTCTGCTTGACCGTCCTGTGGGGCGTCCTCTTCCCGATCGTCACCGAGCTCGTGAAGGGCGAGACGCGCACGATCGGCCGGCCGTACTACGACTTCTTCCTGCGTACGTTCGGCCTGCCGCTCCTGCTGCTGATGGGGATCGGGCCGCTGATCGCGTGGCGGAAGACGAGCTTCCGCGCGCTCGTGAAGACGCTCACGTGGCCCGCCGGTATCGCACTCGCGAGCGGGATCGCGCTGATCGTGTTCGGCGCCGGCTCGTCGTTCCCAGGGCTGCTCGCATACACCTTCTCAGCCTTCGTGCTGGCGACGATCGGGCTCGAGCTCGTGCGCGGCACGCGCGCGACCGGATCGCTCACGGCGTTGATCTCGCGCAACAGGCGCCGCTACGGCGGCTACATCGTCCATGCGGCGATCGTGCTGCTCGCCATCGGCATTGCCGGCTCCAGTGCGTATGCGAGCTCCACCGAGCGTCGGCTCACACCCGGTGACAGCGTCTCGATCTCCGGTTACACGCTCACGTTGCGGGAGATCGTTCGTCGCCAAGTGCCGAACGCAACCGAGACGCGTGCGGTGCTCGACGTGAAGGGACGCTGGAGCGGGACGATCTCGTCGGGCGACAACCAATACGTCAACCCCCCCGAGCCGTCGCGCGAGGTGGGGTTGAAGACGAACTGGTGGCGCGCGGAAGATCTGTACGTGATCGCCGACAGCGTGAATCCGAAGACGCAGGTGGTCTACGTCAAGGTGCTCGTGAAGCCGCTCGTCAATCTGATCTGGGTGGCGGGCTTCGTCTTCGTGCTCGGCTCGCTGGTCGCGCTCTGGCCAGATGCGCGTGAGCAGCGGCGGCTCGTCACGCGACTCGCGCCTGCGCGGGCGGCGGAGGCTTGACGGAGCCGCAAGGAGCGCAGGTCGCGGCTTGCCGCGACCGGATCGACAAAATACCGTGACCGTGCTCGCGATCGCCCTTGGCGTCGCCGTGGCGGCGGGCGCCGTGCTGCTCGTTGCCTGGCCGTTCCTGCGCGAGCCGGTGGCGGCCGACGACCGGCTCGACGCGCCGAGTGCAGGGGAGGGGCAGTGGCTCGAGCTGCTGGACGAACGCGACCGGGTGCTGGGGGCGCTGAAAGAGTTGGAGTTCGACCATCGCACGGGGAAGATCGGCGACGAGGACTACCGCTCCCAGATCGGGCCATTGCGGCGCTCCGCAGCGGCAGCGTTGAGGGAGATTGATCGCTACCGTGCGCGCGTGGCCTTCGAAGCACCGGACCTACCGTCCGAGCCGGCGCCGCCGCCCGACGAGGGCACGCCGCCGACCCCCGCCCCCGTTCCGGAGGCGTATCCGCCGCCCGACGAAGCGGACATTCCGGCTCCGGCACCGCAGGAGTAACCGCCCGGCACGGCGAATCGTCTGCCCATGCGGCGTCTCGCGCTCGCGTTTCTCGTTGTGCTCGTGGCCGCCACACCGGCGTTCGGAGACGACTCGACGAAGAAGCAGCACATCGATTCTCACATCTCCTCCCTGGAGGGCAAGCTCGCCGCGTCGAAGCAGCGCGAGCAGCAACTCCGATCCGTCGTGGCGGGTTATACGTCGAGGATCCGGACGCTCGAAGCGCGCGTGGGTGACGTCTCCCTCAGGCTCTCGACGATGGAGGCCGACCTAACGCTCCATCAGCGCAGGCTGAATGCGCTCAACGAGCTGTTCGGCGTGCAGACGAAGAAGTTCAACTTCCTCACGCAGCAGTACGCCGAATCGGTGAACGTGCTGAACACGAGGCTCGTCGACATCTACGAGTCGGACGAGGCATCGACCATCGACGTGTTCCTCGGCGCGAGCAGCGTGCAGGACGCACTGGACAAGGTGCAGTACCTGAACGACATCGGCGACCAGGACCGGCGGGTCGCGCAGCAAGTCGCTGCAGCGAAAGCGCAGATCAGGGTGCAGCGTGCGAAGACCAAGAAGCTTCGCGGGTCCGTGCAGAGCGAGACCGCGGTGATCTCAGCGCGCACCGCGCAGACGCGCTACGTCCGCGACCAGCTCGTCGGCGCAAGGGGCGATCTCTCCACGAAGCAGCAGCAGAAGCTGCAAGACATCTCGCAGCTCACGAAGGAGCAGCAGGCCGAGGTGGGCGAGATCGACGCGCTTCGTGCCTCGAGCGCATCACTCGCAGCGCGCATCCAGGCCGCGCAGGCAGGACGCCAGAGCGGCGGCCCGTCGTCGACGCCGTCTTCCGCAGGCCTCGTGTGGCCGGCCAGCGGGCCGGTCACGAGCCCCTTCGGGTGGCGCTGGGGGCGCATGCACGAGGGGATCGACATCGGGGCCGGCTACGGCGCTTCGATCTTCGCGGCCGCCGCGGGAACCGTGATCTACTGCGGCTGGGAGTCCGGCTACGGGAACCTGACGGTGATCGACCACGGCGGCAACCTCGCCACCGCGTACGGCCACCAGAGCTCGATTTCGGTCGCCTGCGGCCAGCAGGTCTCGCAGGGTCAGGTGATCGGCGCGGTGGGAAATACCGGTCACAGCACCGGGCCGCACCTGCATTTCGAGGTCCGAGTGAACGGCAGCCCGGTTGATCCGCTCGGGTACCTCTAGAGGGCGTAACCAAATTCCGCCCGTCTTTTATGACTTGTAACCTATACTCGCGTCTGGTCGACAGCGCAGTACTGGAACAAGTCGTCTCCCGACGAGACGGGCGCCTCCCCCCGGGGCGCCCGTTTTTTTTAGGCGAGGCCCGCGGTCTGCACCAGCAGGAAGATGTTCAGCGAAATGATCACCGCGGCGATCAGCGACGCGGCGACGGTCGTGATGCGGCGGTTCACGAGCGGGCCCATGATCCGCTTCTTCGCGGTGAAGACAACGAGCGGGACGAGCGCGAACGGGATGCCGAACGAGAGCACGACCTGCGAGAGCACGAGCGTCCGCGACGGATCGACGCCGATCGCGATCACGACGAATGCGGGCAGCATCGTGATCAGCCGGCGCAAGGTGACCGGGATGCGGCGCCGGATGAAGCCCTGCATCACGACCTGGCCCGCGAGCGTGCCGACTGCGGAGCTCGAGAGACCCGACGCAATCAGCGCGAGCGCGAACAGCGCGCTCGATGCCCCACCGAGGATCGGCTCGAGCGTCTTGTGCGCGCCCTCGAGTGAGTCGACGTGGAACAGGCCCTTGTTGAAGAACGTCGAGGCGGCCATCACGAGCATCGCCACGTTGATCAGCCCCGCGATCGACATCGCGACGATCACGTCGATGCGCGTGTAGCGCAGGAGCGTCTGTGCGTCCTCGTCGGTCTCCGGAACGAGACGGTCCTGCGTCAGCGCCGAGTGGAGGTAGATGACGTGGGGCATCACAGTGGCACCAAGGATCCCGACGGAGAGCAACACGGCTTCGCTGCCGCCGAACTGCGGCGTCACCGCGTGCTTCAGCACCTGGTCCCACGCCGGGTTCGAGAAGATGAGCTCGTAGACGTAACACGCTCCGATCACGCCGACGAGCGTCGCGATCACGGCTTCGAACGGCCGGAACCCGTAGCGCTGCAAACCAAGGATCGCGAACGCGCAGACGCCGGAGAGCACGGCCGAGGGGAAAAGTCCCCAGCCGAAGAGCAGGTGGAACCCGATTGCCGCGCCGAGGAACTCGGCGAGGTCTGTTGCCATGGCGATCGCTTCGGCCTGGATCCAGAGCATGATCGACGAGCGGCGAGAGAACTCGTCGCGGCAGACCTCGGGGAGGTTGCGGCCGGTGGCGATCCCGAGCTTCGCGGACAGCGTCTGGATCAGCATCGCGAGCAGGTTGGCGGCGACGATCACCCAGACGAGGCGGTAGCCGAAGCGCGAGCCGCCGGCGATGTTCGTCGCGAAGTTTCCGGGATCGATGTAGGCGACGCACGCGATGAAGGCCGGCCCGAGGAACGGGAGGGCGCGGAAACGCGTGCGGTGCAGGGCCTCGTCGACCGTGCGGAGGCCGGGTGGGAGCGCGTCCCGAGTTTCGATCATCCCAAAAGTTTAGCCGGACCTAAAACTCAGGGAAGTGGCCATCGACTGTAGAAGCCGGAACTAGCGGGAAAGGGAACACGATTTAGACACGGTGTGGCCACTTTCCGCCTAGCTCGCGCTTCACGGGGCCACCCCCGTAACGAATCAGCCTAGTCGCCGCTTGGGTGGCGGGGGTTCGCCACCTTCTTCAGCGCAGCCATCACTTCGGCCCGCGTCGGCAGACCCAGCTTCGTCCCGCCCGGCCCTACCTGCGTCGGATGATCCTCCGGCAGGTTCTTCGTCGCGTCCGTGGACTTCTTTCCGGCCATCGTCCTCCCAACTTAGCAGCCGTTGCGGTCGATCAGAAACAGCTCAGGTGCAGGGCGTTTGGCCTATACAGCCATTGGCCACTTCCCAAAACTCAGCGGTGAACCAACCGGAGATCCGGCAGGTTCCGGTAGCGCTCCTCGAGCTCGAAGCCGTACCCGACGAAGAACTCGTCGGGGATCGTGAAGCCGACGTAGCGCACCGGCAGGTCGTCGACGAGCCGCCGGTAGGGGCGGTCGAAGAGCGTTGCGATGTGCAGCGAGGCCGGCTCGCGGAGCGCCATCGAGCGGACGAGGTAGTGCATCGTCATTCCCGTGTCGATCACTGCGTCGACGAGCACCACGTCCCGGCCCTGGATCTCCGCGTCCAGGTCTTTGAGGAAGCGAATGCTCTCCTCGTCCACGCCGTAGCCGGTGAGCTCGATGAAGTCGAGGTTGTGGTGGATCGGGACTGCGCGTGACAGGTCGCAGATGAAAGGAATGCACGCCTTGAGCGATCCGACGAGGAGCGGTTCCTGGCCGGCGTAGTCGCGGCTCACCTCAGCACCGAGTTGCCGGACGCGCGCGCCGATCTCGGCAGCATCGAGGAAGACCTCGGCGATGCGCTCGTCGAGCTGGGCCAGCGTGCTCAGGAGGCCTTCTGCAACCCGTAACGGGTGGCGAGCCGTTCGAAGTCGCGCTCGTAGAACAGCTTGACCTTCACGTCGGGATAGAGCTCCTTGAGCTTTCGGAGCTTGCGGTTCTTTCGCGTCACGAGGGACTGCTTCATCACCGTCACTTCCAGGTACAGCTCCTGGTCTGGAAGGTAGAAGTCGGGGGTGAAAGCCTCCGTCACGCGACCGCTCTCGTCGCGGGCCAGGACAAAGGTCGTGGGCTCGTACTGCCACGGGATTCCGTGCCAGTCGAGCACCTTTGCGTATTCGAGCTCCGCAGGGTTCTGGAAACGCGGAGGTTCGGAGCCGCAATATGCCTGGAAAACGGGTGTTTCCGGCACCACTAGAGGCAGGGTAGCAACCGGCTCGGATGCTCCAGAGCCACTACAGTCCTGTCCTTGGGGCCGTTGACGATCGCTCAACTCTCGGACCTCCACTGCGGATCACCGCACTTCGTCCCTGACCTGATGGAAAGGGCGATTTCCGAGATCAACGACTTGAAACCCGACATCGTCGTCTGCTCGGGCGATCTGACGACGTTCGGGTTCAAGGAGGAGTACGCCGCGGCCAGGCGCTACCTCG
The DNA here is from genome assembly GCA_046594035.1 of Gaiellaceae bacterium. GTDB lineage: Bacteria > Actinomycetota > Thermoleophilia > Gaiellales > Gaiellaceae > PALSA-600. The sequence goes on along the minus strand of JBKJQL010000094.1, from coordinate 2,957 downwards.
ACCGGATCCAGTGTGAGGCCTTCGTCGTGATCCCCGGAAACCACGATTCGAGGAACGTGGGCTACGTCCACTTCGAGGAGCTGTTCGGCGACCGGAACTCGGTGCTCCGTACGGGAGGCGTCACGGTGGTGGCGGTCGACTCGACGGAGCCGGATCTCGACCACGGGCAGATCGGCCGCGGTCGCTACGGCTGGATCGAGGATCAGTTCGCCGCTCTGCCGGCAGACCTCCGCATCTTCGTGTTGCACCACCACCTGTTGCCGATCCCCGGCACCGGCCGCGAACGCAACGTCGTCTACGACGCCGGTGACGTGATCGAGTGCCTGCAGCGCGCGGGGGTGCACCTCGTGCTCTCCGGCCACAAGCACGTGCCGTACGCGTGGAAGCTCGAGAACCTCTTCGTGGTCAACACGGGAACGGTGTCGACGCTGCGCTTGAGAGGCCACACGCGTCCCTGTTACAACGTGGTCGAGGTGTCGGGCACGCACGTCGACGTCTGGCGCCGTTATCCCTTCCACGGGCAGGAGCGGATCATTCAGTTCGACCTTGCGACCGGCGAGTACGAGAAGTACACGGGGCGCATCGAGCGCGAGGTCTCCGCCAAGCGGTGACGCGCGCCGTGGCTCTCATTGACGGAGAGCACTACGCGCCCGTCGTGCGCGATGCACTGCGGGCGCTGCCGTACGAATTCGTGGGGGCGATCATGGTGGGCGGCACCGAGAAGCTGCGTACCTCAACAGCAGGCGGCGACGCGGACTACGGCGTCCCGCTGATCGACGACTTTGGCGATGCGGAGGCCGTCGTCGACCTTTCGGACGAGCCGGTGCTCGGGCCTGCCGCTCGGATGCGCTGGGCCTCGCGTGCGCTTGCGGCGGGCCTGCCGTACATCGGTGCCGACTTCCGGTTCGACCCGCCGGTGTTCGAGCCCTTCGAGCTGCCGTCGATCGCGGTGATCGGGACCGGCAAGCGCGTGGGGAAGACAGCCGTGACCACGCAGCTCGCGCGCTTGCTAGCGCGCGACCGGGAGGTCGTCGTGGTTGCGATGGGGCGCGGCGGCCCGGCGGTGCCCGAGGTGGTCGCGACACCACCGACGATCGAAGACCTCGTCGCGCGCTCGCGCGCCGGCCGACATGCGGCGTCGGACCATCTCGAGGTCGCGGCGCTCTCCGGCGTGCCGACGATCGGTTGTCGCCGTGCCGGGGGTGGACTTGCAGGCGCCGTCTTCACCTCGAACGTGCTCGAGGGCGCCCGTCTCGCCGTGGAACGCAAGCCGGACATCGTTCTGTTCGACGGCAGCGGCGCGGCGATCCCCCCGATCGAGGTCGACAGGAGGGTGCTCGTCGTCGGCCGCGACCAGGATGCGGATCTGTACCTGAACACCTATCGCCGCCTGATCTCCGACGTCGTGATCGAGAACGCCGAGCTCCGCCTGCGCCCGACGGCGCCGCTCGAGGGGCGCGTCGCGGTCTTCACCGCCGGCGCCACCGACGTCTCGCACCTCGACGCAGACGTGGTGCGCGTGTCGACGAACCTCTCGAACCGCGAGCTGCTGCGTCACGACCTGGTCGAGGCCGACACCTACCTCGTCGAGCTGAAAGCGGCGGCCATCGACGTCGTCGCCGAGTACGCGCTCGCGCACGGCATTCGCGTCGTGCTCGCCGCGAACGACCTCGTCGGCGACTACGAGGAGCAACTGCTCGCCCTGGCGCCGGTGACCGCATGACGCAAAAACGCCACGGCGAGCCGCTGCCGCTCGGCGACGCGGAGTTCCCATACTCGAAGGGGCTGATGGCGCGCGCGTTGATCGCCGTCGGCGTCCCCGCCGACCGGGCCTACAACCTCGCGCAGCGGATCGAGCTCGACCTCGCCGAGCGTGGAGAGAGGTCGATCGACGTCGAGCGGTTGCTCGTGCTCGCCCGCGAGGTGCTCGGAGACGACGAAGGCGAGCGCGCTGTCATGCGGCTGCGCCGGCTCTCTGACTTGCAGGCGCTGGACGTGCCGATCATCGTGCTGATCGGCGGCTCGACCGGCACAGGGAAGTCCACCGTCGCAGCCGAGGTCGCCCACCGGCTCGGGATCACGCGCGTCGCCTCGACCGACTTCATCCGCCAGACGATGCGCGCCTTTTTCTCACCGGAGTTCATGCCGACGATCCACTATTCGAGCTTTGAGGCCGGCCAGGCGCTCGACGAGGAGGTGACCGGCGACCCGACCGTCGTCGGCTTCGTCGACCAGTGCCGCCACGTGTGCGTCGGTGTGGAGGCCGCGCTTCGCCGAGCGCTGACCGAAGGCTGGTCGATGGTGCTCGAGGGAGTGCACCTCGTCCCCGGCATGCTTCCTGCACGGCTCGAGGGTGCGTTGCTCGTCCACGTCGTGATCGAGATCGCGGACGAGGAGATCCATCGCATGCACTTCCACATCCGTGACGCGACCACCGGCGGCATCCGGGCGATGGACAAGTACCTCGATCACATCGACGACATTCGGCGCGTCCAGACCTACGTCGCCGGTCGCGCTCGGCGCGAGAACGTCCCGGTAGTTGAGAATGCGAACGTGGAGCGCACAATCGACCAGGTGATCGAGCTCGTGATGCAGTCGGCCGAGCGGGCGCGACAGACCGCGTGACGAAGCAGGAACAGGAACCAGAGGACGCAACGCGCACCCCCTGCCAGTGCGAGACCTTCGCGCGGGTGACCGAGCGGGCGGCGCTCGCAGGCGCCCGGTGGCTCGGCCGAGCCGACATGGAGGCAGCCGAGGAGGCCGCCTTCTCGGGCGCGCGCATCGCGCTCGAGCGGATGCCGATCAGCGGCCAGGTCGTGATCGGCGGGCACGAAGGCGCCGAGCAGCTCGGCGCGGGTACGACCATCGGCCTCGGCGGCGAGGAGTACGACCTCGCGCTGGATCCGCTCGAAGGGCGCAACGTCGTCGCGCGCGGAGGCACCAACGCGATCTCGATG
>JBKJQL010000318.1:0-3040 GCA_046594035.1 Gaiellaceae bacterium | reverse complement strand
ACGAGGATCTCGGACGCTTCTGTAAGGCGTTCTCCCGCCGCGGGGTCGGCCAACGCCGACAGCGCGCTGCCGAGGCCGAAGAGCAGTTGTCCGCGCTCGTCGCCAGGGGTGAGCTGGAGCGCACGGCGATAAAAGCCCGCAGCGCCGGGATAAGCACTGAGCGCCAGTGCGCGGTCACCCGCCTCGCCGAGCGCGCGAGCGGCCCGCACACCGAACTCCGCGTCGGGATCCGAGTAGTCGAGCACGGCGATGTAGTGATGCGCGAGCAGCTCCGCCGAATCCTCGGAGCGGCCGAGCGTCTCCAACCAATCGACGACGCGACGGTGCTTGTCTCCCCGCTGTGCACGTGGGATTTGCTCGTAGGCGACCTCACGGACGAGAGCATGGCGGAACGCGTATTCCGTCTCGTTCGCGACGGAGCTCCGCCGCTCCCGTTGTACGAACTCGCGGCGCTCGAGTCGATGGAGGGCGGCCTCCGCCTCATGGCGCTTGCGTCCCAGGCCACCTGCCCAGAACACTCGACCCAGCACGGCTGCGTCCTGGAGCAGCTCCTTCTCGCCGCGATCGAGGAGGTCGAGACGGGCCGCGATGATCCCCTGCACCGTCTCGGGGAGCGACGTGCCGTCGGGGCGCTCTTCGAGCAAGCGCACGAACTCCTCCGCGTACAACGGGTTACCGCCGGCGCGCTCGAGCAGCGCCGTTTGCACGTCCGCGGGGATCGCGGCACGCTCGAGGAGCGCGTGCACGAGCTCAGCCGTTTCGGTGCCGGATAGCGGTGCTAGCGAGAGTGTAAGAGCATTTGGCTTGCCGCCTCCCCACCCGGAGCGCCGCGAGAGCAGCTCCGGGCGGGCCGTGGCGACCACGAGCAGCGGCACGCGCGTCGCCCAGTCGACGAGGTGATCGACGAAGTCGAGCAGGCCGTCGTCCGCCCAATGGAGATCTTCGAAGACGAGAACGAGAGGCCCCTGGTCGGCTACTCCTTCAAGGAATCCCCGCCAGGAAGCGAACGCCTCCTCCTGGTTGCCGCTCCGGCCGCCCGTATCCTCGATGCCCGCAAGCGGGCGGAGGTGCGCGATAGTCCACTCGACGTCGTCGGCAGGCACGGTCGCCGTGACGCTCGCCCGGAGTTTTCGGTCGGCCTCCTCCTCGTCGTCGGTCTCGAGGATGCCAGTGTGAGCCTTGACCATCTCCCCAAGCGCCCAGAAGCTGACGCCTTCACCATATGGCAACGAGCGGCCCTGACGCCAGAAGATGAGCTCCGGGTCCTGCTCAACCGCCCCGAACAGCTCGTACACGAGCCGACTCTTGCCGATCCCCGGCTCCCCGACGAGAGTGACGAGCTGAACCGAGCGCGCGCCCCGCGCCCGCTCGAACGCATCGAGCAGCGAGTCGAGTTCCCTGCGGCGGCCGACGAGCTGCGCTCGCACGCGCGTCGAGATGTCGACGCCGACGCGACCGCGCGCCTCGAGCGCCTCCCACACGTCGACCGGCTCGGACTTGCCCTTGGCCCGCACCGGCTCGGCGGGCCGGTACTCAACGGCGTCGCGGGTCGCACGCCACGTCGACTCGCCGACGAGGATGCCGTTGATCGGCGCGTTTGACTGGAGCCGCGCTGCCGTGTTGACGACGTCGCCCGCGACCATCCCCTCGCCCTCCTCCGGGCGCGCGCCCAGCGAGACAAGTGCCTGCCCGGTATTGACGCCGATGCGGAGTTGGAGCTCAGCTTGCTCGTCGAGAATCCAATCGCGAATGGCGAGCGCCGCCCGCACCGCGCGCTCGGCATCGTCCTCGTGCGCGACCGGCGCGCCGAAAACCGCCATCACGGCGTCACCGATGAACTTCTCCACCGTGCCCCCGAACCGCTCGAGCTCGTCCCGCAGCCGCGCGTGGAAGGGCCGAAGCAGCGAGCGAACCTCTTCGGGATCCATGCGCTCCGCGCGCGAGGTGAATCCGACGAGATCGGCGAACAGAACCGTGACGACCTTGCGCTCCTCCAGCCGCGCCTCCTCGGCCGCGAGGGGCGCGGCGCAAGCGTTGCAGAAACGCGCGACGTCTGGATTCTCCTGGCCGCAGCGGGCACACGTCAGCATCACCGCGAAGCCTAGGTGAATGGGAGACGACCTGTAGAGGACGCCATGGGGCTGCGCCGAAAGCGGGCGAAGTACATGCAGCCGATATCTCACAACTCCGCGGTTTCAGCGTTGCCGCGGCTTCGTTCAGAGAAAACGGAGATTCCAGTGGCCCGGAAGTGCTGGCACGCCAGATACGCTTGCCGAGCATCTCGTACGACGGAATGGTCGATCGACACGCCGGATCAATGTTCGGTTCCATCTATCGGGATCGAGCACGAAGGCGCCGTAGTAGCCGGCGTGGTAGATCTCCCGCAGGCCGGGTGCGCCATCGTCGCGGTACCCGGCAGCGACGAGCTCGCGATGGAACTCGTCGACCGCTGAGTTCGTCTCCGCTGGAAACGCCATGTGCAGCCCACGAGTCGGGGTGCCCGGAACAATCGAGAAGGAGCCCGAGCCTCCGAGCACCTGAACGTGATCGTCGGAAAGGTCGCGCATTCGAAATCCGGCGAGCGGCGCGACGAGCGAGTAGAACGCCCGCGACGCCTCGAGATCCGACGCGCGAATCCAAAGGTGATCGATTGCGCCCTCGGAGTCGAGCGCCCCGTGGTGGACGGCCTCGATGCTGTTTCCGTCAGGATCGAGGAGAAACGCGCCGTAGTAGTCGGGTTTGTAGTCGGGTCGCTCGCCTGGAGCTCCCGCGTCGCGTAGCCCGCCGGCCCTGCCCGCGCGCCAGAACGCGTCGACGTGCGCGCGACTCGGGGCTACGAAGCCGATGTGGAGACCGTTCGTCGCGGGGCGCTCGTTCGACGCCTCGAGGAGCGACAAGACGCCCCACTCGACGTACGACTCGTCGGCGTAGATCACATCGATTCCGAGCTCGCCGAGCACCGTCCTGTACAGCGCTTCGGAAGTGCGGCGATCGGAGGCGCGAATCGTGACGTGGTCGAACACCTCTGGATCCTACGTCC
>JBKJQL010000235.1:0-3439 GCA_046594035.1 Gaiellaceae bacterium | reverse complement strand
CCGACGAGCGCGCTCGACCCGGCCGGACGCCGCGTTGTCCGCGGGCTGTTGGAGGAGCTGCGCAGTCGCGGGATCTCCGTGCTCCTGAACTCGCATCTGCTCTCCGAGGTCGAGCTGGTCTGCGACCACGTCGTGATCGTCGACCACGGCCGCGTCGTCGCCGCCGGTACGCCCGACCAGCTGCGGCGGCAGGGCGGAGTCGAGATCGGGACCGCGAGCGGAACACGCCGCTTCGAGGATGCGCGCCGCGAGGACGTGCCGCGCATCGTGCGCGAGCTCGTCGCCGCCGGCGAGGAGATCTACCAGGTGAGCGTCGTCGCGTCCTCGTTGGAAGACGTGTATCTCGAGGTAGTCGAGTGACGACGATCGTTCTCTACGGCCTGCGCGAAAGCCTCCGGCGCAAGATGTTCGCGGTCGTGCTCGTGCTGACGCTGCTCTTTCTCTCGCTCTATGCGTGGGGTACGCATGAGGCGTTCAAGGACACGCGCAACTTCGTCGGGCCAGGACAGTTGAACCTCGACTCCGACCAGCTAGCCGGTGCGCTCGTCTTCGGACTCGCGATGTTCGCGACGCTGTTTCTGGGCGCGATACTCGCGGTCTTTCTGACGCTGAACGTCGTACGCGGGGACACGGAGGCGGGATTGCTGCAACCGCTCGTCGTCCGGCCGATCGGGCGGGCCCCACTGTTGCTCGCGCGTTTCGCCGGGGCCGCGGGAGTTTGCGCCGTCTACGTGCTCGCGGTCTACTTCGCAGCCGTCGGCATCACCTATTGGGCCGGAGGGTGGACCCCCGACCGGCTCATCGCCCCGGGAATCGAACTGGCGGCGGCGATTGTCGTCGTCTCCGCGATTGCACTCGGTGGCTCCGTGGTTCTCTCGCCGATCGCGAACGGGATCGGGACGCTGATGATCTTCGGCGCTGGGCTGATGGCCGGCCTGCTCGGTGAGATCGGACAGGCGATCGATTCGCAGAAGCTGCAGCACATCTCACGGATCGCCTGGTGGTTCCTCCCGTTCGATGCGCTGTACGAGGACGCACTCCATCGGTTGACGGTCGACACGACGGGCTTCGCCAAGTTCGTCCTCGAGTTGGGCCCCTTCGGCGGGTCACATCGCGCAGGGACCACGCTGCTCCTCTGGTCGGGGGTCTACCTCGTTCTGGTGCTGGCGGCAGCGGTTCGCGCGTTTTCGGTTCGCGACCTGTAGGTACATCGCTCCGCATGAGATTCCGGCCGGGAGCACGGCTCGATCCCTCGCAGGTCCAAGACCGCCGCGGCCGTGGGGCCGGGGTCGCGCTCGGCGGCGGAGGGCTCGGCGTGGCAGGGATCGTGATCTACCTCCTGTTCGCCGTGCTCGGCGGCGGAAACGGCGGCACGTTCACGGACTTGCAGGGCCTGAGCGCGCCCGAGGCTGCCTCGACGCTCGACTGCAGCACCGGCGCCGACGCCAACACGCGTCAGGACTGTCGGATCCTCGGTGACATCAACAGCGTCCAGAAGTACTGGTCCGACTCGTTCCGCGCGCACAGCAAGACCTACCAGCCCGCCGTCACGGTGTTCTTCGACGGTGCGACGAACACGGCCTGCGGCAATGCGACAACCGACGTCGGCCCGTTCTACTGCCCCGTCGACAAGAAGGTCTACATCGACCTCGCCTTCTACCAGGATCTCCACGACCGCTTCGGCGCACAGGGCGGTCCATTCGCCGAGGCGTATGTGATCGCGCACGAGTACGGGCACCACACGCAGGACCTGCTCGGGCGACTCAAAGCAGGGGGATCAGCGGGCGCACAGGGAAGCTCCGTGCGCACGGAGTTGCAGGCTGACTGTTACGCAGGGGTGTGGGCGCGGCACGCGGTCGCGACTGGGTACATCGTCGATCTGACGCAAGCGGACATCGCGGCAGGCCTCGATGCGGCTGCGGCCGTCGGTGACGACCGCATCCAGTCGCAGACGCAGGGCCAGGTGAACCCGGAAACCTGGACGCACGGATCCTCCGCGCAGCGCCGGTCGTGGTTCCGGCGCGGCTACCAGCGCGGCGAGCCGACCGGCTGCGACACGTTCACAGGCCCGGTCTAGGAAACGCCTTGCGCGTTCCGTCGCGCAGCACCTTGACGACCGCGCGCACGCGGTAGGCGGGCGGCACGTCGGCGTAGAACACGCTGCTCCGGAGCGACGCCCACACCGTTCCCCGCCGCGTCAGCTTCACGATCACGGCGCGCACCTCGCTGCCCGCGACGCCGCCGATCCCGCGCGGGGAGAGCGTGAAACCGATCTCGGCGGAGGCGACCTTCGAGCGGCACGAACGGGACGTTCCGGTGTTCTCGGTCACGCGATAGCAAACGGCGCCGGAGGGAAGCACCTGCACGACGACCGCCGCGTGCCCGAACGACACCGAGCGCGAGCTTTGAACCGGTTGCGCCGCGCGGACGCCCGACGCGGGGGCCGACAGCGCCGCCAAGACGGCGATCATCGCCGCCGCGGTCCCTGCGGCGAGACCCCCGACTGCCAGCGCCCGACCTCGGTTCCAGTGCATCGAGCACTCATGCCTGCGCCTGCGGTGCGTGAAACCGGGACGCCTGCTCAGCCGGCGCGCTCGGCGCGCGCGAGCCCGGTGCGCGCCCAGAGCGCGAAGACGACCAGCAACGCCGCTGCGACGGCGAATGCGGTCGCGACCTCCGTCGGCCGCCCGTCGATGAAGCCGCGGCCCGCCTCGAGCAGGAATGTGATCGGGTTGAAGCGCGCCACCCCGTGGATCCAGCCCGTCAGGAGCGAGAGCGGGACGTAGACCGGCGAGAGAAACAGCAGCAAAAAGACGGGTGTCTGCATCAACGGGCCCGATTGAATCGAGCGGAAGCGCATCGCCACCCCGCACGCCCAGAGCAGGCCGACGATGTTGAAGATCAGCGCGAGCGCGTACATCCCGAAGAGGTCGAGACCGTTTCCACCCACCTGCATGCCGCCGATCAGCGCGACCGCGGTCAGGACGATCGCGATCATCGCCCAGCGAGCGAGCGCGGAAAGCGCGTAGCCGAGGATCAGCCCTGACCGCTGCGGCGCGGACACCAGTAAGCGACGAGCGAAGCCGTACTCGAAGTCCCGCGCGATCCCGAAGCCGGCAAACACGCCGCCGAACGCAGCCGACTGCAGGAGCACGAAGACGAAGGTGAACGCGGTGTAGCCGCTCTGAAAGTCGAAGCCCGGCACGTGGCGCAGCCGGGAGAGCCCGCCCGCGAAGGACATAAAATTCATCAATGGGAAGAGCATGGGCGGCAGGAAGAGCGACGGGTTCTTGAACAGCACCGTCAACTGCCGGTAGGCGAGGCCGAGCCCGACGCTGATCATGTGCGGGCCATCCTCACCTTGAGCTGGCGCGCAGCGAGGAGCAGCGATCCGGCGATCAGCGCGAACGCGAAGCCGAAGCCGAGCACGAGCGCCTGC
>JBKJQL010000294.1:0-15602 GCA_046594035.1 Gaiellaceae bacterium | reverse complement strand
CCCGCGCGCAGCTCGTCGAGCGCTACGTGGAGCGCAGCGGCCGCGAGGTCGAGCCGTTCGCCTGGTTCGAGGCGCTTGCGCTGTGGAAGGCCGCCGTCTTCTGCGAGGCGATCTACGGCCGCTACGCGCGGGGCGAGCTCGGCGCAGAAGACACGCGCGCAGCGATCTTCGAAGTCGCTGTCCCGCTGCTCGCGGATGCGGCTCTCGAACTGGTGTCTGACACCTGAGCCTCAGACACCTCAGAAGCGCCGCACCAGGTGTCAGACACCCGGCGCAGCTGCCGCTTCGGCCACGCCCCGCAGCGTCCCTGCGTCGCGCGTCGAGATCAGGAGCGTGGTCGCGCCGCTCTCCTCCCACGCGGCAAGGCGATCACGGATCCGCTCGACCGGGCCGACCAGCGCGACCTCGTCGACGAACCCGTCCGGCACCTTCGTCGCCGCCTCGCGCTGCTTTCCGTCCAGAAACAGGTCCTGGATTTCTCGCGCCTCGGCCTCGTAGCCGTACCGCGCGAAAAGATCGTTGTAGAAATTCTTCCCTCGGGCGCCCATGCCGCCGATATAGAACGAGTAGTACTCCTTGAGCATGTCACGGGCCGACTCGACGTCGTCCGTGACGATCGCCGGCACGGAGGGCGCGATGTCGAATCCCTCGCGCGCGCTGTCGACAGGGAACACCGTGCGCGCCTTCTCGGGCGACCAGAAGATCGGGAGCCAGCCGTCGGCGATCTCGAACGTCTGCACGACGGCCTTCGGCGCGATCGCCGCGAGATAGATCGGGATGTCGGCGCGCAGCGGACGCGCCATCAGCTTGAGCGGCTTGCCGAGTCCGGTGCCGCCCTGCACCGGGATGTCGTAATGCTCGCCGTGGTGCTCGAGCCGCTCGCGCTTGAGGATCGTCCGCACGATCTCGACGTACTCGCGTGTCTTCCCGAGTGGCTTGCCCCACTGCTGCCCGTGCCAGCCCTCGACCACCTGCGGGCCTGACGTGCCGAGACCCATCAGGAACCGGCCGCCGGAGAGCAGATCGAGCGTCACCGCGGTCATCGCCGCGTTTGCGGGAGACCGGCCGGGGAGCTGCATGATCGCCGTGCCGAGCTTCAGCGTCGTCGTCTGCGCGCCGAGCCACGCGAGCGGCGTGATCGCATCCACGCCCCACGCCTCGGCGGCCCAGGCCGACTCGTAACCGAGCCCCTCCGCCTCGCGCGCCAGTTCGAGCAGCTCGAGCGGGTTCGTGCCGGGCTGCGCGTACCCCATGTAGAAGCCGAGCCGCATCCCTGCGATGCTATGCCAATGACAGCGACCGCATGGGCACCTCCAACGAAGCGGCTCGAGCAGGTGCGCGCCTTCATGGCCGAGCGCGTGCTCCCGAACGAGCAGGCGATCGAGAAGCAGGACGAGGCGGGCGAGCAACTCCTCGAACAACTGCGAAACGAGGTGCGCGACCTCGGGCTGTGGGCGCCGCACGTGCCGCCCGAGGCCGGGGGCACGGGCACCGGCTTCCTCGACTACGCCTATCTCAACGAGCACATCGGCCGGTCGATGTTCGGCCAGCTCGTCTTCGGTTGCCAGGCACCCGACGCCGGCAACTCCGAGATTCTCCATCTGTTCGGCACCGACGATCAGAAGGAGCGCTGGCTCCATCCGCTCGTCGCCGGGCAGATGCGTTCGTTCTTCTCGATGACCGAGCCGGATGTTCCGGGCTCGGACCCGACGACGCTACGCACCCGTGCGATTCGCGAGGGCGACGAGTGGGTGATCAACGGACGCAAATGGTTCTCCTCGGGCGCCGACGGCGCGGCCTTCGGGATCGTGATGGCCGTCACCGATCCGGACGCGGCGCCGCACGCCCGCGCAACGCAGATCATCGTTCCCGCCGACACACCGGGCGTCGAGATCGTCCGGCCGATCGTCGTGATGGGCCACGAGGGCAAAGGCTGGTCGACCCACTGCGAGGTGCTGTACCGAGGCGTGCGCGTACCGGTCTCGAACACGCTCGGCGGCGAAGGCGTGGGGTACCTGATCGCCCAGAAGAGCCTCGGCGCCGGCCGCATTCACCACGTGATGCGCTGGCTCGGCCAGATGCAACGCGCGTTCGATCTCATGTGCGAGTACTCGCTGCAACGCGAGACGTCGACCGGCCCGCTCTCCGACAAACAGACGATCCAGAACTGGATCGCCGACAGCTACGCGGAGATCCAGGCCTGCCGCTTCATGACCCTCGACGCGGCCCACAAGATCGACGCCGGCGACGAGGCGCGCGTGGAGGTCTCGGCGATCAAGTTCTTCGCCGCCAAGGTGCTGAACGACGTGATCGACCGCGCAGTGCAGGTGCACGGCGCACGCGGCCTCACGGACGAGACCCCGCTCGCCAACATGCTCATGCAGGCCCGCGGAGGCCGCATCTACGACGGACCGGACGAGGTGCACCGCCAGGTCGTCGCAAAACGGATCCTCAAGGCGTTTGCGAACGGCGACGGGTGGCACTTTTCTTAGAGACTGATGGAATCGCTGCAGGGCAAGCTGCTCGTCTCGTCGCCGAGCCTGATCGACCCGAACTTCCGCAAGACGGTCGTGCTCGTCGCGCACCACGACGACGAGGGCGCGATGGGCCTCGTGCTGAGCAGGCCGTCCGACGTCGCTGCTGCGGAGGCGGTTCCGCTCCTCGAAGGGCTGCCGGGAGCCGAAGGCCCCGTATTCGTCGGCGGCCCCGTTCAGCCCGAGGCGTTCATGGTGCTCGCCGAGTTCGAGGACGTCGAGGAAGCCGCCGCGCCGATCATGGACCGGCTCGGGTTCATGCCCTCCGACTCCGAGCCTGACGACCTCTCGATCAAGCGGCTGCGTCTCTTCGCGGGCTACTCCGGCTGGAGCGCCGGCCAACTCGAAGCCGAGCTGGAGGAAACGGCCTGGATCGTCGTCGATGCCGAGACCGACGATGCGTTCGCGGACGATCCTGACGAGCTCTGGCGCACCGTGCTGCACCGCAAGGGCGGCCCGTTCTCACTGATGGAGAACATGCCGTTCGACCCCGAGATGAACTAGAGGTTTGATGTGAAATGCCCGAGCACCCGCGGATGGCGGCTCAGACGCTGCGCAGCTCGACCCGGTTCGGGCTTGAACGTACACCCCGCTATGCCCTGCGCCCGACCCGAACGACCTGCTTGGTCTGAGCCATCCCCGCAGGCACGCAATTCCACATCAAGCCTCTAGCAGCTGTAGGTCAGACTTCGGCAGGTACCGGGTCCGGCCTCACGATCACTGTGTCCGCGACTTCGATGATCTCGGTCACCGGCAAGTCGGCGCGCTCGGCGTGCTCGCGGATCTTTTCCGGGCTCGTCGCCTGATAGATGCAGACCGTTCCGAGTCCACCCTCGTCGGTCTCGGCCAGCACATAGCTGCGAATCCAGCGAATGTCGTCGGACATCTCTTCGTTGCCCACAGCCGTGGACCGCGCGGCCGCCGCCTGGAGCTCTTCCGGTGAGCGCCAGCCCCCGCGCCGAAGGATCACGTACGTGTTCACTGTCTTCTCCTTTGGTAGATGGTCGGATTCCAGCGGATGATGGAATTTCTGTCAAGAGGCGGTCCCGATCACGACCGGCCGCACGATCGGCGGCATGAAGTGCCAGCTCTCGCGCCGCAACTCCGTAACGCGGAATGACTCCGCTGCCAGCGCTCCGAGGAGGTCGCGATTGCAGTTGCAGCCGCACGCGAGCGCGTGCCACGGGCCATGGAGGCGATCTTGCCAGCGGCCGAGCTTCGAACCGGGCTCCGCGCGCACGTGCTCCAGGAAGAGCAGTCGGCCGCCTGGGACGAGTACGCGACGGATCTCTCGGAGCGCGGCGGGCACGTCGCGCACGCTGCAGAGCACGAGCGTCGAGACGACGGTGTCGAACGCGGCGTCCGGGAACGGCAGCCGTTCTGCGCCGGCCTCGACGACCTCGGCGCCGCGTGCGCGCAACCGTTTTGCCATGTGCCGGTCTGGCTCCGTGTAGACGACGTCGCTCCCCACTGGGTAGTGGTCGACGTTCAGTCCTGTCCCAGCACCGATCTCCAGCACCCGACCCTGCACACCGGCGAGCAGCGCGCGCCGCTCCTTCGCGATGCCGGCGCGTTCCGCGCGCGCGACGCACGGGTCGTACGCCGCCGCGAAAATGCGGTTCCACAGGCCCATCAGATTGCGATCGGCGGCAACCCGACCGTGTCGCCGGCACGCCGAGGGCCGGGGACGTTCGGGAAACGAAACGGTGCGGGCTCACGACCGGGCTGCACGAACCAGCATTCCCCCGTGCCGTCACTCGTAGCAGCGAGCCACATCGCGTCCGCAACGTCTTCCGGACGCAGCAGGGGAAAGCCGGCTTCTGCAAACATTTCGCGCTGGTTGTGCTGGTCGAGCATCGCCGTGTCGGCGATCCCCGGGCAGATCGCGTTCACCTTGATCGGTGCAATCACCGGAGCGATGCTCCGGACGAAGCCGACCACGGCGTGCTTGGTGAGCGAGTAGATCGAGTCGAGCGGCATGCCGACGAGCCCAGCGAGCGACGCCGTGGCGATGATCGTTCCACCATCCATCACCTGCGCCAGGCGTCGCACGCCGAAGACCACGCCGTCGACGTTGACGGCAACGGCACGGCGGTAGTCCTCGGTGGTCAGCTTGAGGAGATCGATCTCCGCCGTGAGAATTCCGGCGTTCAGGACCGCGAGGTCGACCGCCTCGACGCGCTCCCACGCCGCCGGGTCGGTGACGTCGAAGCCGTTCACCAAGTCGAGGGACTCGACCTCGTAACCTTCGCGCTCGAGCCGACTTCGCATCGCGCGTCCGAGGCCGCCCTCCCCGCCCGTGATCAGAGCATTCACGGTTCGAGCACGACCTTGCCAACGTGCTTGCGCGCTTCGATCAACGCGTGCGCCGCATCGGCCTCACCGAGCGGGAACGTCGCTCCGACGAGTGGATCGATCTCGTCCCGCGCCCACATCGCGAGCAGCTCGTCCGCGCATTGCTTCACGAGCTCCGGCTGCAGCTTCATCAGCCGGCCGAGGTAAAAACCGACGACGGCCGCGTTGCGACCGACGAGCCACTGCACGCTCGGGTCTTGCCAAAGGCCGCCCGCGAAGCCGATCGCGACGATCGAGCCGAGTGGGTTGAGGAGCGCCAGCGATCGCGTGAAGACCTCGCCTCCAACCGGATCGATGACGACGTCGACGCGAAGGTCGTCGATCTCGTCGTAGCCCACCGCTTCGTCTGCGCCCGCCGTGGTCGCCACCGCGCGCTTCTCCTCCGAGCTCGCGGTCGCGATCACCGACGCTCCGAGGCGTTTCGCGATCTGGATCGCTGCCGAGCCGACGCCGCCGGAGCCCGCGTGCACGAGGACCGTTGATGTACCACTGGTATGCACCTGATGTATCAGCGGTATATACGCCGTCAGGTACGTCGTCAGGAACGATGCGCCTGCGGCGTACGACGCGTTGTCCGGCAGCGGGAACGTCCATTGCGGGTCGACTTCCACGCGCTCGGCGTAACCCCCGGCCGCGCGCGGCAGAGCGAGCACGCGCCGCCCGTCAAGATCGCCCGCAACTTCGTTGCCGAGCACGTACGGAAGCGGCGGCATCTGCGGGTACATCCCACGGCGAATCAGGATGTCGGCGAAATTGATACCGGCCGCGCGAACCTCGACGACGCTGCCACCCTCGGGATCGGTGGCGTCTTCCAGCGCGAGAGCGCCTCCGACCTCGCGCAGGACGACTGCTTTCAACGGCGTACCCTCAACGCCCGGTCCAGTTGGCCTGCCGCTTCTCGAGGAACGCGGCGACGCCCTCCTGCCCGTCCTCGGAGTTGAGACACGCGGCGAACGCCTGAACCTCGCGGTCGTCGCTCCGCTCGTCGCGGGTGTCGTGCAGCAGCGACTTGATCTGCCGCAGCGCATGAGGACTTTGCCTGTCGAGCGGCTCGACGTATTGCGCGATCCCCGCCTCGAGGTCGTCGACGACGAACTCGACGAGTCCCCACTGCGCGGCCTGTTCGGCGCCGATCCGTTCGCCGGACATCGTCAACCAGGCTGCGCGTCCGCGCGAGATCAGCCGTGGCGCGCGCTGCGTGCCGCCTCCGCCCGGCAGCAACCCGAGGTTCACCTCGGGGAAGCCGAGCTGTGCGTCGCGCGTGGCGATGCGGAAGTCGCACGCGAGCGCGATTTCAAGCCCACCGCCGAGGCAGTAGCCGTGAATCGCCGCGACGACCGGAACGGGCGCAGCTTCGATCAGGTCGGCGACGGGCTGGATGCCCGCGGGCCGGTCGCCCTCCCCCGCACCTCCCACGAAACCGGTGATGTCAGCGCCGGCGGAGAACGCGCGATCGCCCTGGCCGCGGAGGACGACGGCGTTCACTTCGGGTGACAGGTTCTCGAACGCCTGCCAGAGCGTCTCGATGATCCCGGCGTTGACGGCGTTGACCGGCGGGTTGTCAAGCCAGATGGTCTCAATCACTGAGACGTCACCGCAGCGGACGGAGTGGCGGACGGCGGACTCGCGAACATCTCGCGCAGCTCAGTCTTGCGGAACTTGCCGACGCTCGTTTTCGGGATCTCGGCGATGAACTCGTACCGTTCTGGAAGCCACCACTTCGCGAAGTTCGGCTCGAGGAATGCGCGGAGCTCTTCTCCCGTAACGCTCTGTCCCTCACGCAGCACGACGGCCGCCAGCGGCCGCTCGTCCCACTTCGCATCCGGAATGGCGATCACGGCCGCCTCGGCGATCGCCGGATGCGCCATCAACGCATTCTCGAGCTCCACCGAGGAAATCCACTCACCGCCGGACTTGATCACGTCCTTCGAGCGGTCCTTGATCATCACGAAGCCGCGCGGGTGCATCGAAACGACGTCGCCGGTCTTGAACCAGCCGTCGTCCGTCCACCGCTCGGCCTGCTCCGGCGTGTCGTAGTAGCCGGCGGCGACCCACGGTCCACGGACTTCGAGCTCGCCCATCGACTCGCCGTCCCACGGGAGGATGTTCCCGTCCACGTCGCGCGTACGCAGCTCGACGAGCGGAAGCGGCCGGCCCTGCATCGCGATGTAGTCGAACTGCGTGTCCTCGTCCGCTTCGGCGAGCTCGCCGGGAAGCTGGGACGTGGACGCGACGGGCGAGGTTTCCGTCATCCCCCAGCCGTGCACCACGTTCAAACCGTGACGCTGCTTGAAGCCGGCGATCATCGCGCGCGGCGCGGCCGAACCGCCGACGAGCATGCCCTTCATCTCCGAAAGATCCCACTTGCCGGGGTTCGCGTCGAGCATCGCGAGGATGCCGAGCCAGATCGTCGGCACGCCGGCAGTCCACGTCACGCGCTCCTGCACGAACGCCTCGAGCAGGCTCTCCGGATCGAGGTGCGGTCCCGGGTAGACGAGCTTCGCGCCGATCATCGTCGCGAGATACGGATAGCCCCACGCGTTCGCGTGGAACATCGGCACGACGGGCAGAATCGAGTCGGACTCCGATACGACGAGTCCCATCGGGTTGCCGGCCGCAACGCCGAGCGTGTGCAGCATCGTCGAGCGATGCGAGTAAAGGACGCCTTTCGGCATCCCCGTGGTGCCACTCGTGTAACACATCGCGGCAGCCTCGTCCTCGTCGAGTTCGGGGTCGCGCCAGTCGTCCGCGTCCACCGAAGCGAGCAGGTCCTCGTACGAGTCCTCGACGACGAGCACGTGCTCGATCGGCGTGCGATCGAGGAATTGCTCGAGCAACGGCATCAGGCTGCGATCGACGATCACGGCCTTGTCACCCGCGTGCGTCGCGATGTACGCGAGGTCGTTCGGATGGAGGCGGAGGTTCAGCGTATGCAGCACGAATCCGCCGGAAGGGATGCCGAGGTACGCCTCATGGTGCTGGTAGTGGTTCCAGCAGAGCGTTGCGACGCGGTCGCCGCGCTTCAGACCGAGGTTCTGCAGCCCCACCGCGAGCGCACGAGCGCGACGACAACTCTCCGTATACGTCGTACGGTGAAAGCTCTTGTCACCGAGCCGCGTGACGATTTCCTTGTCGCCGTTGTACGACTCGGCACGGCGCAGGAGCGTCGGCAACGTTAGCTGGTAATCCATCATCAGCCCGTTCACGTCAACTCCCCCTTTGACATGGCCTGGCGCTTCTCGAGATCTTCGGGGTTGACCAACTGGCCGTCGCGCTCGACGTAGCCGCCCTTGCCGCCAACGATGAGCATCACGAGGTCGCCGTCGCTGCGGTTGCAGACCTTGCGGTGCGTTGTCGACTCGACGTGGACGAGACCGCCCTCACCGACCTCGCGCTCCTCGTCCCCGAAGATGAATGTCGCAGTCCCCCGGTGGACGAAATACAGCTCGTCCTGCTCGTCGTGGTAGTGAGCCGGGCCGTCAAAGCCCGGCGGAAAGACCTGTGCGTTGACGCCGAACGCAGTGATGCCGAGCGGTGTGCGGACCTTGCGAAAGCCGTAGCCCTCGCCGAGCTCATCGAGTGAACTGACCTGGTATCCCATAGCGCGCACTCTAAAGCGGAACGGCGCCGCGCACCACGCCGGGCGGGTGACTCGGAACGAAAACGCGCGGGCGACACCCTGCCGAGTGGGACGTCCGGAGTAGACGATTGGGCGAGTGCCACCCGCGCGTCCGTGATTCGCGCGGAGGCCGACACCGGTTCGGTCGATGGGTCAATGGCCGGCGGGGCACCCCCCGGAGCCCCGCCGGCCTCCACGCACGCCCTAGCCGACGATGAAGCCGGTGCCCTTGACGGCGGCGAGGATCTTCTCCTTCGAGAAGCCGTCCTCGAACGGAGCGGGAGCCGGCGTCGTCGGGGAGGTCGTCCCGCCGTGGAAGCGGATGTCGCGGATCCAGGCGGCATGCCGCGCCTCGATCGGCAGGATCCTGCCGGCACCGATCAGCACTGCCTTGGTCTTGATGTTCGCGACCTGGCCGAGGTAGGCGTGGACGCCCGTGTTCTCGAGCACGTCCGCGGTTGCCTCGAACTTCGCCTGGTCGGAGGTCGTGCCCTTGAAGTCGAACTTCGGCTTGGCGACGGCCTTTGCGCCGAGTACCCCCGCCAGGAACTTCACGTGCACGCCTTCGTGCTGGGCAACCACGGTCGCGAACCGCGCAGTTTCGCCGGTCAGCTTGCCGGCGGCGACTGCCTCGGCGTAGAACGCGGCCTCGAGGTACTCGAGCGTCAGCGCGAAGTTCAGGATCGCGATGTCGCTTGCCGGAATCGCAGCACCACGGGCAATCGCCGGGATCGCACCGGCAAACGCGCCACCGGCCACCAGCACACCGGCGCCTACACCGGCCTTCTTCAGCAGTGCCCCGCGGGAGAGCGCGTTGTCGGCCGTTTCCCGCACGGCGCCGTCGACATCGAGCTCGTCGAGCGTCAGATCTTCGAACATCAGGAGCCTCCTAGTGGCTCCGAACGGTCCCACCCGTAGATCCGGCATCTCCGGGATTTTCCGAATTCAAACTCGGATTTCAGGATCCGAACAAAAACCGGGCGAGCAACCTGTCGCGCAGGCGATCCGGTAGCCGCTCCACCCGCGCGCGGCGCTTTGCGTCCGGGCCGACGATGTACCGGGTCTTCGGCTTGGCCGAGGTCAGGGCGTGCTCGACCGCCTTCGCGACCTCGAGCGCAGGCACCGCATTGCCGGCCCGCTCCGCCGCCAGACGGCGGAACTTCTCGACCCGTTGGCCATAGAGTTCGGCTGCCTCGGGCGGGAACTCGTCGACGGTTCGCTGCGGCTTCGTCCAGATCGGCGTCGCGATCGTGCCGGGCTCGATGATCGAGACGTGCATCCCGAACGGAGCCACCTCGATCCGTAGCGCGTCCGCCATCGCCTCGAGCGCGAATTTCGACATGGCATAGGCGCCGAGAAACGGCAGCGCAGACTTGCCTGCGATCGACCCCATCAGCACGACGCGGCCGCGTGAGCGACGCAGTGCCGGCAGGAACGCTTGCAGCACGCGCAGTTGCCCGACGACGTTCACGTCCAGCTGGCGCGTCAGCTCCTCCGGCGGGAGAAACTCGAGCGGTGCGGCGATCGCGATCCCGGCGTTGTCGACGAGCGCATCGAGCTCGACGATCCGCGCGGCGGCATGGCTGATCGCCTCCGGGTCGGTGACGTCGAAGACGACCTCGACCGTCCCTTCCGGCGCCTCACCCGCGCGACGCACGGACGCGAAGACCTCCCAGCCGCGGTCACGCAGGAGCTCGGCCGTGGCACGACCGATCCCGGTCGACGCGCCGGTTACGAGGACCCTTGGCCGAATGGCCGTACCGGCTACCCGGCCATGAGAAGCGATGCGGCGATCTCCGCGCGATGCTCGCGGCCGTACCCGAGCGCACCCTCGAGCCACAGCGCTCGCTTGTAGTAGCGGTGCAACGGGTGCTCCCACGTGAAGCCGATGCCGCCGTGCGCCTGGATCGACTTCTCGCACGCGAGCACCGCCGCTTCGCCCGCCTGCGACTTTGCCGCGGCGACCGCCAGCTCGACCTGCTCGTCGTTCTCTGCGACGCACCACGCCGCCCAGTAGGCGAGTGACCGCGACAGCTCGACCGCGATGTAGCCGTCGACGAGCGAATGCGAGATCGCCTGGTAGGTGCCGATCTTCTTGCCGAACTGCTCGCGCGAGCCGGCGTATTCGATCGCCAGCTCGATCGCCTTCGAGCCGAGGCCGACCTGGTAGAGCGCGAACGCTGCGAGCAGCTTGCGCCGCACGTTGTCCCACGAGCCAGACGCCGGCTCGGAGCCGTTGCGCGAGATGCGCCCGAGCTCGAGCCCTTCGTCGACGGCGGCGACTGTCTCACCCTGGGCCCGCTCGGCGGTCATGTCGGGCCGCAAGACGCGCTCGACCGTCTCGAGATGCGGGACGTACCCGTCGATCTCGATCGACCAGACGTCGTCGCCCGGCTGGCCCGCGACCTCGTTGAGCACGTAGGGGCCGTGGTAGAGCACGCGCCCGAGCTCCTCGAAGATCACTGCCGCGTCGAGGAACGTGAAGTCGTCGCTCTTGAGCATCCCGACCCAGCCGAGCTTGGAGAGCTGCTCCATCGACGGGGACGGGTTCGCCTCGAGGAACGCACGCGCTTCGCGACGAAGGTCGTCCTGTTCGCTGCTGAACGAGAAGTCCATCAGATTTCGCAGTCGATCATCTAACGGCTCCTTGGGAGTCCGAGCACGCGCTCGGCGACGATGTTGCGAAGGATCTCGCTCGTGCCGGCCTCGATCGTGTTGCCCCGCGAGCGCAGCTGTTGGTACTGCCAGTAGCCGTCGCCGCCGCTCTCGCCGTTCGTGAGCGTTGCGTGGGAGCCGAGGATCTCGAGTGCGAGCTTCGTCAGTCGCTGGTTGTTCTCCGACCAGACGAGCTTCGACGCCGAGCCCTCGGGGCCGGGGACTCCGGTCTTCTGCAGCGCGGTCAGCGAGCGGTAATTCGTGTACTTCAGCGCCTGTAGCTCGATCCACTCGCGCGCGATGCGGTCGAGCAGGATCGGGTCGGTCACCTTGCGCTCCTTGGCGAGCGCGATCAGCTTGCGGACTGCGACGTCGAGGGTCGCCGAGAGCGCGAAGCCGAGCGTCCCGCGCTCGTGCAACAGCGTCGTCATCGCGACCTGCCATCCGTCACCGACGCCCCCAAGGATGTTCTCCTTCGGGATCTTCACGTCGGTGAAGAAGATCTCGTTGAACTCGGGATGCCCGGTGATCTGCACGAGCGGGCGAACCTCGACGCCCGGCGCGTGCATGTCGATGATCACATAGGTGAGGTTCTTGTACTTCGGCGCATCCGGGAGGCCCTGGCCGACGAGGATGCAGAAGTCGGCGATGTGCGCGAACGACGACCAGACCTTCTGGCCGTTGACGAGGAAGTGGTCGTCCTTCTCCTCGATGCGCGTGCGTGACGCGGCCAGGTCGCTGCCGGCGTCGGGCTCGGAGAATCCCTGGCACCAGATCTCCTCGGCCATCAGGATCTTCGAGAGGTAGCGCTCCTTCTGCTCGTCGGTGCCCCACGCGATGATCGTCGGCCCGGCCATGCCGAGCCCGATCACGCCGAGGTGTGACGGCGCTTCGGCACGCGCGAGCTCCTCGAGGAAGATCGCCTGGTGGCTGTAGGGCGCGCCTGCGCCTCCGTACTCCTTCGGCCAGGTCAGGCCGGCATAGCCTGCCTCCCCGAGCTTCTGGCTCCAGTCGCGATCGGCGTCCTCGAACCGGCGCGCGCCTCGCTTGGCCGAACCGTCCGGGAGGTTCGCCTCGATGAAACCGCGCACCTCGCTGCGGAAGGCCGCCTCGTCCGGGGTGTCGCGCAACTCCATTTGAGGGACTCTAACGCCCTTTGGCCGCGTCTCCACGCAGCGTCATGCAGGTCGAGGTGGCGTAGGCGACCAGCGAGCCGCTCTCGTCGGTGACGCGCCCCTCGACGAGGCCGATCGTCCGGCCCTGCTTGATCACCTTTCCCTCGGCCCGCAGGTGACCCGACCACACGGGCTTCATGAAGTTGATCTTCAACTCGAGCGTTGTGAAGGTCTCGCCGTCGTCGAGCAGCGAGGCATGCGAGACGCCCATCGCCCCGTCGACGAGGTCGCAGATCACTCCGCCGTGCACGCTGCCGAGCGGGCTCGCGTGCTGCGGGCCTGCGTCCATCTCGAAGACGGCCCTTCCCGGTTCGACCTCAGTCATCGCGAAGCCGATCAGCTTGGCGACCGGCGGCTGCTCCGCCTCGCCGGCGATCATCGCGCGGAAATGGTCGAGCGGCTTCACGGCGTCAGAACCGTGCGGATCACGTCGCCGTCTTTCATCGCCGCGAGCGCGTCCTCCCACCCCTCGAGCGGCGCGGTGCGCGTGACCATGCCCGCGAGGTCGAGCTTGCCTTCGAGCGCCCACTGCGCGAGTCGGGGGAAGTCCTCCTGCGGGAGATGGTCGCCGCCGTGGGAGACGAGGATGCGCGCGCGTTTCGCAAAGAGCCCCGGCAGGTCGAGCTCCACCTGCTCGCCCGTAGGCGAAAGCCCGATCAGCACGACCGTCCCTCCGCTGACGATCATCCCGAGCGCCTGGCCGAACGTCGCGCTGCGACCGACGACGTCGAAGACGAAATCGACCCGGCCCGGTTCGGTGTGCGTCGCGCCGAACCGCTTCGCCTGTTCGAGCTTGCGCTCGTCGAGGTCGATTGCGCGGATCTCGGACGCGCCTGCGATGCGCGCGCCCTGGATCACCGAGAGCCCGACCGCGCCACAACCGATGACGGCGACGCGCGCGCCCTCCCACACCTTGGCCGTCTCGAGCACCGACATGACGCCGGTCGCGACCGCGCAGCCGATCAGGCAAGCCTGCTCGACCGGCAACTCGCGCGGTACCTGCACGGCGGCAACGGCCGGGACGACCGTGTGCGTCGCGAACGTGCCCGTGCGGAGCACCGGCGTCAGCTCCGCGCCGTCATGACGGTGAAGCCGGCCGAGCGCCGCCGGAGGCCTCGTGCAGTGCCGCGGCTCGCCGCGCTTGCACATTGCGCACTCGCCGCAGGCCGTCTTCCAGCCGAGAACGACGCGGTCGCCCTCGGCAAGCCCGTCGACACCTTCGCCCACCGCCTCGATCGTGCCCGCGCCTTCGTGTCCGAGCAGTACGGGGAGCGCGTGGTGCCAACCGTCCTCCTCGATCACGTGCAGGTCGCTGTGGCACACGCCGGTCGCTTCGATGCGGACGAGCACCTCGCCCGGTCCCGGCGCGCCGACGGTGATCTCCTCGAGCGCGACCGAGCCCGGCTCGCCGAGAACTACGCCGTACTGCGGCCCCTTCACCGTGTCGCTCCGTCGCATGGCCGTGATGCGTGGTGCGAGGCAAGGACGCAGCCTCTCCCGAAAGCCGGACTATCGGTAAAGGCGAGGACGCCGCATCGCGCCGCGCAGCGCGGGCAGGCAGCGACAGCTGTCATGGTGATGGGGTCGCAGATAGCCACGAGCGGTCCAGGTCGCGGATCGAGTGGCCACCCGCGAGCGCGAGGTTGAGGTCGATCTCCGCCATCAGGTTCTCGATCAGCGCTTCGACGCCGCGCTGCCCGCCGACCGCGAGCGCGTAGGCATAGGGACGTCCGAGCAGAACCGCGTCGGCGCCGAGCGCCATCGCCTTCAGCACGTCGGCTCCGCAACGGATGCCGCTGTCCATCAGCACGACTGCCTCCGGGAGCGCGTCGCGCACCTCGACCAGCGCGTCGAGCGCGCCGACTGCGCCGTCGACCTGACGGCCACCGTGATTGGAGACGATCACGCCGTCCATCCCGTGCTTCAGCGCGAGCGCAGCGTCGTCGGCCGTGAGGACGCCCTTGACGAGGATCGGCAGCTTGGTCTGCGCGCGCAGCCAGTCGAGGTCCGCCCACGTCAGCCCGAGGTTCGGGAACGTCGCGAGCATCGTCGCCGCAGCGGTGAGCAGATCCTCGTCCGGCGTCTTGTCGAGCCGCGAGAGGAAGACGGGGTCGCTGAAGTACTGCCCGCAGCCCTCACCTTTGATGAACGGGAGATAAGCCCGCCGAAGGTCGCGCGGGCGCCAGCCCAGATTCAACGTGTCGAGCGTGACGACGATTGCGCCGTACCCGGCCTCCTCCGCGCGCTGTACGAAGCTCGCGCAGATCTCGCGGTCGTTCACCCAGTAGAGCTGGAACCAGCGCGGCGCTCCGGTCGCTGCGACCTCTTCGATCGAATGTGTCGCCGCGCTCGAGAGCAGCATGGGGACGCCGGACGAGGCGGACGCCTTACCGACTCCCACCTCGGACTCCTCGTGCGCGATCGAGAGGACGCCCACCGGCGCCAGGAAGAACGGCGCCGGAGAGTGCAGGCCGAGGACGTCCACCGAGAGATCGCGCACCGCGTTCCCAGCGAGCATCCGCGGCCGGATCTGCCAGCGCTGAAATGCGTCCAGATTGGCGCGCATCGTCGATTCCGCGCCCGCGCCGCCTGCGATGTAGCCGAACGCGCCGGGGTCGAGCTTCTCCTTGGCGGCCCGTTCCCAGTCGTCGAACGCGACCGGCCATTCGGGCGGTTGCTGCGCGATGTAGATCGCGTTCTGAATCATCGATCCGCTGAAACTCACCGTTCGATCCTAAACTGACGGCATGGACCAGAAGGAAATTGCTCGTAGCTACTTCGCCCGCGTCACGTCGGGCGACCTCGACGCGGTCAACGACCTGGTCACGCCCGACTTCGTCGACCACGACGCGCCACCCGGAACCCCTGCCGGCCCCGAGGCGGCCAAGGCGTTCGCGGGCGCGATGATCTCGCACCACCCCGACCTGACGATCGAGGTCGAGGACGTCTTCGGCGAGGACAACCGCGTGGCGCTGCGGCTGCGCTGGAACGCGGAGCAGACAGGCTATGTGCAGTACGGCCTCGTCGTCTTCCGCTTCGAGGGCGATCGCATCGCCGAGCGGTGGTCGGCGTACATGTCGGCCGCATGAACGAGACCGGTCGGCTCGCGACGATCGCGAAGACGCCGTCGCTGAAGGCCTGCTGATCCTCGAGATTTGGCCGCTGCGCCCGACCTGAGCCTCACGACAACGAGAAAAAGGCGCCTAGCGGATTCGAACCGCTGTTTGGCGAAAGCTCCGACGACGAGCGCAGTTCCACCGAACA
>JBKJQL010000031.1:0-5118 GCA_046594035.1 Gaiellaceae bacterium | reverse complement strand
CCCCCCCGCCGTTCTGTGAGCTGTTGAAGGCCGCCAAGACGCCCTTCGACGCCGGACAGCCGCCGGCAGGCGCCGGGACCAGATCGCCGGGGCTCGTCGTTCCGTCGAGCGAGTGCTTGGCGACGCGCTCCTGGACGTACGGGTTGGCTGCGGAGCCGGTTGCGCGGCAGATCGAGATCGTCGGGCTCGTGCGCGTGACCTTCACGCCGACGGCCGTCGACGCGGTGCGCGCTACGACGTTCGCGGCGTGGGCGACGTAGGAAAAGCCGCCGAGCAGTCCCAGGGACATCGCCGCGACCACCGCGAAGCCGAGCGCGAGTGCGCGGCGGGCGCCGAGGGACGCAGGGCGCCCTGACCTCGCCGGCCCGACCAGCTGAACCGCCCTCGCGACCAGGTCTTCCGGTGGTTCGGGCACGTTGCGACGTAGCTCGTCCTCGAGCCAGGCCAGGTCACGCGGTTTCCGCCGAAAGATGCTCATCCACCACCTACTACCGGGGCAGCGGCCCGTTTCCTTACCTCGGTCAGCGCCTCGGCAGCCCGAGTGCGGGGGCGATCTGCGCGATCTCCACGCTGTGGGGGTTCAGGCGGAGCGCCTGGCGCACGGCGCTCAGCCGCTCGCGGCCCTTGCTCGCAAGGGCGAGGTCGAGCCAGAGCCGCCAGTCGTGCGGCGTCTTGTCCAGCGCCCGGTGCAGGTCGGCGCGGGCGGCCGCGAGATTTCCACGCTGGAGCTCCGCCTGCGCCCTTACGTGCCAGGGCTCGGCGGCCCACGGCTCGAGCGATAAGGCGCGCCCCGCGGAGGAGACGGCGCCGTCGTAACGATCCGCGACGACGGCGGTCGCGGCGCTCGCGAGCGCGCGGTTCGCCGCCAGGGTGTAAGCCGAGAACGCCGTGACCAGCGCGAGCGATCCGACCAGCGCCCAACGCGCCCGGTCGAGGGCGCGCGGGCGCAGCTCAGTCCGCGCTGCGATCACGATGCACGTCGCGACCAACAACGCGGGGAGCGTCACGCCCGGAAGCTGCCAGTCCCAGTCGACTGCTGCATGGATCAGGAACGCGACGTACGCGCCGCCGACGATCGCCACGAAGCGACGACGCCGCGCGCGCACGAGCGCAACGAGCGGTGCACCGAGCAGCAGCGCGAGCAGCGCAAGACCCGGGATGCCCAGCTCCGCAAGCGTCTCGAGATACAGGCTGTGTGCGTTGACCACCTGGCGATCGTTCGGCCGGTACTGCAGCCATTCTCGCTGGAACGTTCCCGCGCCCGAGCCGACGAGCTGGTTCCGGCGGAAGTCCTGCAGCGCGCCGTGCCAGACGTCGGTGCGACCGTTCCCCGACAGACTGAAGAGTCGGGCGTTGAGATCGTTGGACTGCGGCGTCGGCTTGGTCGCAAAGCTCTGCCACATCCTGTCAGCGATCTGTGGCGGTGATCCGTACCGCTGCGTCACCGCGCCGAGTGCCGCCAGCACGGCGATCGCGAGTGCGAGCGCGAAGCCGCGGCGCGCCGTTCTTGGCACGCGCACTCGGCGTCGCCCGTGACTGAGCGCGAGCGCGCCGACCGCCGCGCAGAGCATCAGCACGAGCGTGACGCGGACGACCAACGCGCCTTCGTGCGCCGCGCGCGTCGCGTTGAACTGGACGGAGGTGAGCGCAGCCTTGTGCGACGCATACGCGATTGCCACGGCAGGCCACGGGGCAGCGACGATCGTCAGGAGAGCGAAGCGAAGACGACGAGGCGACAACGCGAACGCCGCGACGTAGCCGAGGGCCAGCGAGAGCAGCGCTCCGCGGCTGTAGGTGAAGTAGAGGGCGACCGCCACCGGCACCATCGACGTCCCCGCAAGGGCAGCGACGATGCGTGAGCGGTGCTCCGCGAGCAGCGCAGCTGCCAGCAGCAACGTGAACGCCGCCAGGAGCCCGAGCCCGTTCCAGTAGCCGATCGGGTCGGCGAGGCGGTTGCCGGCGATCGACGAGGTCGGGATGAAGCGGTCGCGATAGACGCGCGTCAGCAGCGCGTAGCCGCACACGAGCGACGAGCCGCCCCAGATCCCGAGGATCATCGCGCCGTAGGTGCTCGTCCGCACGACCACGAATGCCGTTGCGATCGCGACGACGTAGACGGCGAGCCGCTCCGCGGAGAGCACCGACGCCTCGGTGTCGTTGCTCCACGCGCTCGAAGCGAGCGTCCACAAGAAGAACGCGGCGCCGCTCCCCAGCATGACCCACTCGAACCGGCCGAGCGCGATCTCGGCGCGCCAGAAGAGCACGGTGATCGCGACACAGGCGAGTGAGACGGTGACCCAACCCCAGGTGGTCGGCGTGTAACCGCCGTTCGTCGAGGCGACCGGGGTGACGATGAGCAGGCCCAGCGCCGCCACCAGAACGGAAGTCGGGTCGAACCGCCGCACGGACGCGAGCGGCAGAACACGGGTCAGTGTTGTCGTCATCGCGCCGACTGACCGTAGCGCCGGATCAGTCGCCGAGGAAGGGCACCCAGGCCGAGAGATCGACATCTCCCCGCGCGGGAACCGCGTCGCGGATGCAGACCGCGTCAGCGAGGAGGTGGATCTGGTGCGTGCGCAGCCAGCGCGCGTAGACGTCGAGCTTGGCGAAACGCCCGAGCACGGTTCGCGCAACCGTGCTCGCCTGAATGGGCGACAAAGCGAGCACCGGAAGCGGTGGGCCGAGCGGCCGGACGGTGAAGCGGCCGTCGATCGTGTCGATCGTGGCCTTGCGGTTCTGTCGCAGCGAGAAGATCTCGCTCGGCGCGATCGTCTCGACGGCGAAGCCGCGGACCGCGCCGCCGAGCCACGGCGCACGAGGGTCTGACTCGACGAGCCGGACCCGCGTCGCCGCATAGGTCGAGAGGAACTCGGCGATCTGTGCGCCGGTCGCAGGATGAGGGCGGAAGCGTTCTTGCACCCGGTCGCGCGCGAGCCGGTCCTCGAGGATCGCGCGCGCGTCCGGCAGCGTCAGGTTCGCATCGCGCAGCGCGCCGCGGTACCGGTTGACGCTGCGACCGAAGCGGTCGCGGACGATCGCACGCTCGGCTGCGAAAACGGTGAACGGATCGATCGGGCTCTCGGCGCGCAGCACTTCACGCTGGAGCAGCGCGGTCGCCGCCGAGTCGCGGTCGCCGGTGAGGAGCGCGGCGCGCGCGACGTCACTCTTCAGAATGCGGCGCTTGCCGAGCGTGCAGCGCACCTGCTTCGGCAGGATGATCTGTCCCTCGGTGAGCGAGGCGTTGAAGTTGGCCCCGGCGAGTGCCGGGCCGTCGCAGAGCTTGTTGTCACGCGCCCACAGGTAGACGCACGCGGCGGCGGGCTTGTCGGGATCGACGCCGGCCACCGAGAAGCTCGGCCAGCCCCACGACCAGACGCCCTGGATCTTCGTTTCGGCGGCGACCTGCTTCGCGGCGAGCGCCTGGAGCTTCACGATCTGCAGCCACGCGGACTTCGGCTGGAGGCCGTTGCGCCCGCCCTGGCCGGGCGCGGACTGGAACTGCAGCTCGAGCGCGACGCGTCCGGCGGGGATCCCGATCGTCGAGAACCGAGAGATCAGCCCGCGCATGCCCTGTCGCATCGAGCGGCTCGCGCGCGCCGGCCCGAGCGCGTAGAGGGCTTTCGGTCCCGGCGAGGTGAAGTACACCTGGCGCACGAGGATCGCGACCTTGGCGGTCTCTCGCCACCAATCGGCCGCGTCGCCTCCGGTGTACGGCGGGTTCGCGATCGTCAGCGCAGGCGTGGCGCCGAGCTTGGCGAGCTCCTGTAGGAGCAGCAGCACGTTCGCGCGGTACTGCGCGTTCGTCGCGCTCCACGGGGTGACGGTCTGCGCGCCGAAGAGCTCGTTCTCCGCGATCAGCGGATTCGCGCAGCCGGTGACCTGCACCGCGAAGTCGAACTCGCGTTTCGCCTTCGCCGGGATCGTCGCGGGATCCGCAGGCTTCGCCGTCGTGCCGACGCGATCGTTCAGGTGCAGGTCGAAGAAGATCGTCGCAGCGCCCGCCGCGCGCATCGCCTCGGGCACCGCGGTGCCCGAGGAGACCGCCAGCACCATCCCCGGCTTGGGCGTGATCGGCGCGTCGTGCCCCGCGTAGTCAACCCACAGGGGCGCTTTCGCCGGCAGCCCGCAGTTCGCCGGCTCGTCGGCGTGGCCGGCGCGGGCGCCGAGAACCAGCGCCCCGGCAGCCAGAGCAAGAACAGCGATGACCCCCTTCATCGCTCTCCAGGGTAGTCACCCCACTGGCCGAAACACGATCCTTGTAACAGTCTGCTACTTGCGGCCGACGCGGTCTCGGGTCACGTCTCTAGGGGACGTGCAGCCGACCAGCTGGAGAGCGGCCAGGATCTCGGCTTGCAGGAGCTCGAGCACCCGCTGGGCGCCGGCTTCCCCGTCGACGGCGAGGCCCCAGAGCGGAGCTCTTCCCGCCAGGACTGCTCGCGCGCCGAGGGCCAGTGCCTTCACGACATCGGTGCCGCGGCGGATCCCGCCGTCCATCAGCACCTCGAGGCGACCATCGACCGCGTCCACCACTTCCTCGAGCACGTCGATCGTGGCCGAGACGCCGTCGATCTGGCGGCCGCCGTGGTTCGAGACGACGACACCGCTTGCGCCGTGCTCACACGCGAGCTTGGCGTCCTCCGCCGTGAGCACACCCTTCACGAGCACCGGCAGGTCGGACTCCGCGCACAGCCGCTCGAGGTCGTGCCACGTCAGCGATGCAGAGATCGCCTGGAAGACCTGCTTGGGCGTCAGCCCACCCTTGCCGAACGCTGCGATCGAGATGTCGTCCGGGATCACGAACGCCGTGCGGCGGTCACGCTCGCGGTTGCCGGGCACCGGCGCGTCGATCGTCAGCAGCAGGGCCGTATACCCGTGGTCGCTCGCCTGCGCGATCAGGTCGCGCGTCACGCCCTCGTCGCGGAACACGTAGAGCTGGAACCAGCGCGGGCCGCCGACAGCGGCGACTTCTGCAGGCGTGGACGTCGCGATGGTCGACAGGCACATCACGGTGCCGGCGGCCTTCGCCGCCCGCGCCATCCCGACCTCGCCGTCCGCATGCGCGACGCGCTGGAACGCAACCGGCGCGACGAGCAGCGGCATCGAAACCTCCTGCCCGAG
>JBKJQL010000134.1:0-3603 GCA_046594035.1 Gaiellaceae bacterium | reverse complement strand
TGCCCATCTCCCGCCCGCCGCGCACGATCAGGAGCATGGGGACGGCCGCTCCGGCCGCGTAGGCGAGCGTCGCGGCGATCGTCCGGCCGCCGAAGTTCTCGCGCGCTGCGGCCGTCGTGATCGCGGCGAGGAACGGGCCGGCGCAAGGAACGAACACGAGCCCGAGGGTCGCCCCGAGGAAGAAGCCGCCGCCGGCGTTCGCGGGGCGCAGTCGGGAGAAGAAGGAGAGCGACCGCTCGAGCAGCAAGGCGACGCGCGGCAGCAGCAGCACCCCGGCCATCACGAACAGGAGCACGACTGCGAGGTTGCGCAGCAGGTCCTGCGGTAGGCCGAGCTGCCGCAGTAGCCACGTCGCGAAGAGCGTGAACACGCTGAAGCTGACGACGAGCCCCGCGACGATGCGCAACGGCTTGCGTCCCGAGGCGCCACCGGCGAGCAGCACCGGCAGAACGGGAAGAACGCACGGCGAGATCGCCGTGACGATCCCGGCGAGGAACCCGATGAGGAGCAGGACCAGCACCCGTTACCCCGTAGCTTGCCGACGCGCGGCCCGCGCGTGTCTTACGAAGTTCTTACGATTTGCGGCGTCCTCGAAGGACCTGACCGGCGTCTGACCCCGGCCGTGGCCGTTTGGGTCAGGCCGCGTCTTCGGCCCGCGCGGTCGGCGCAGGGGTCTCCGCAGCCGCGGGCTGCCGGAGTTCGGGCTCCGGGGCTTCGGGCTGCGGGGCTTCGGGCTTCGAGCTCCCGTCCTTGGCCGGCGCTGCTCCGTTGCTTCCGCCTCCGCCCTCGGTGGGCTTCTTGCGGCGCCGGCGGCGCTTCTTCGCCGCGGCGGAGCGCTCAGCGCCCTCTGCGGTCTCGGTCTTCCTCGTCTCCCCGGCCTGCGGCGCGCCCTCCGGGCCCTTCTTCTTGCGGCGGCGGCGACGGCGTGCGCGCGACGGGCCGGTCTTCGGCTGCGGCAGGCTCTCCGCGATCCATCCTGCGACCTCCTGAATCGTTCCGAGGCGCTCGCGGGCTGCTTCGAGCAGCTGGGTCGAGCGAGGGGTATAGCCCTCCGCGGAGGCAAGCAGCGCGGCGCCCACTTCCTTCGGCATCTCGAGTGCGGCGTTGACGAGCTTCGCTGCGTTCTCCTCGTGGCGATGGCCGCGCGAGTTCGCAAGCGCACCGAGCAGACGCTTCGCGTCCGGGTACTCCAGCGAGGCCTTGCGGTCGAGGTGCTTGCGCACGGCGACCGAAAGGCGCCACGTCCAGCGGGCAAGGATCTGATCCGGGGCGTCGGGCTTCGCGTCGGCGATCGCGCGCAGGAGGATGCGCACGCCGGCGGCGCGATCCTTCTCCCACGGTGGCGCCTGCGCGACGAGCGTGACGAGGTCGTCGAAGTCTGCGCGCTCGACCGTCATCGAAACGCGGTCGGCGAGAGCGATCAGTCGCAGACGCCGGTTCGGGTTCTCGGCGGCGCAGGTCGAAAGGAACTTCTCCATCGCGCGCTTGGACGCGCCGCGGGCCGTCAGCTTCTCGACAAACGCAGCGCGCTCGTCGAAGCGCAGCTGGCGTCCGGCGATCTCGCCCCAGAACTCCTGCTCGTCCCCGTCGAGGAACTTAGGATCGACGCGCTGCCACTCCCGCGTGATCACGACCTTGCGGCGCAACACGTCGGGCGTCACCGGAACGAGCCACGACGCCGGCGTCAGCTTGCGCCGCGCGCGGCGCTGTTGGCGGCGACGCGGTGCCGGAGTGACGCGCGCGCCCTCGCGGTAGAAGTCGGCGTCGAGCAGTGAGTGCAGCGAGACCACGCGCTCGTTGTGCGTCGCGCTCTTCGGCGTGAAGTCGACGACGATGCCGGCCTCCTTGCGCGGATGGATGCGCATGATGCGCCCGATCCGCTGCTGGTACACGCGTTTCGAAGCGGTCGGCGCGAGGTGCATGACGACGGTTGCGCGCGGAGAGTTCCAGCCCTCGGCGAGCAGCATCGCGTTCACGAGCACGTCGATCTCACCGCGTTCGTAGGAGGCGAGCACCTCGGCGAGCTTGACCGGCGGCGTGCGTCCGGAGACGGCCTCCGCCTTGACCCCCGCTGCACGGAACGCCGTCGCGAGGTTGTACGCATGGTCGACGCCGGCTGCGTAGACGATCCCGGGCGCGTCGCCGAACCGCTCGCGATACAGCGTCGCCGCCGCCATGTTCAGAGCTTCGTGGTCGAGAGCCTGCGCGAGTGCGCGCTCTTCGAAGTCGCCGCCGACGATCGGCACCTGGTTGATCGCCGCGACAGGCGGGACGCGCAGGCAGCGCAGCGGAGCGATCAGTCCGCGCCGCGCCGCGTCGGTCAGCGGCAGGTCGTCGACCGAAGCGGGGAAGACGTCGGAGACCTGCTTCGCGATCAGCTCTTCCGTTGCGGTCATGCCGATGAAGATCGGTTCGCTCAGGTGGCGGATCGCGGTCGAGGTCTTCTCGCCGAGTGCCGTGTGCGCCTCGTCGCAGATCACGAGCTGGTACGCGTCGTGTGCGATCTCGTCGACGTGCCGCGCGAACCATGCGTAGGTCTGGATCGTGATCGGGTTCGACTGCCGCGTGGCAGTGTGCCCTTCGAGGATTGCGTCGTGGAAGCGCGCGCCGTACCCGTGGTCGGTGAGCTCGCGGCGGAACTGGTCGACGAGCAGGCGGCGGTGGGTGAGGATCAGGACGCCTTCGGTGCGTGCGGCCTCGACGAAGCCTGCGGCGGCGATTGTCTTGCCCGACGCGGTCGGATGGCGGAAGCGGTAGCGGCGGATCGCACCCGGGTCGTCCTGAACGGGTAGCTCCTCCTCGACGTCCTCGTCGGTGTCGGAGTCCGGTGAGAGCTCGAGCTCCTCGTCGTCCTCGTCCTCCTCGGAAACGTCGTCGCCGTTCCCGTTTCCGTTCTCGCCACTCTTCTGCGCGGCGGCGATCAGCTCGGTGAGCATCCCGGCCAGCGCGTCGATCTGGTGGCGCCGCAGCTCCGTGCCCGAGGCGAGACCCGGCGGCTTCTCCGACAGGACGCGCTCGAGCCCGAGCAGCAGCGCGTAGCGCACCTTCCATTCGGAGGACGGCGCGTCGCGCCCACCGTCGATCTCGGCGAGCGCGTCGTCGAG
Organism: Gaiellaceae bacterium; assembly: GCA_046594035.1. Lineage (GTDB taxonomy): Bacteria > Actinomycetota > Thermoleophilia > Gaiellales > Gaiellaceae > PALSA-600. The sequence goes on along the minus strand of JBKJQL010000134.1, from coordinate 499 downwards.
CGCGCGTCGGCGAGCGGTCCCGGGTGCGAGCGCGACGTCCGGATCTTCATCGGGACGTACGAACGGCTCGCCTGCCCAGGCTTCGCATCGGAGGGCGTCAGCCCTAAGAGCCGACGTCTCCTCCGACTCACTCGGAGAATGCGTGATGGTTTCTGCCAATGCGTGCGGCGGCCCTTTACCTGCAGTGCCGCCTCCCAAAGGAATCGCGCTCGCGAGGTCAATCCCCGTTCACGTAGCGCCCCGCCAGGATAGCCGATCCTCCGGCGGGCCGTGCCCTACGTCTCTTCCCAGCGCTCCTCGTCGTGGAGCCAGTGGCTGCTGACGATTTCAAGCGGTTTCAGCTCCAGTTCCCGTATTTCGCGCTCGATCACGCCTCGCGCTCGCTCGAGCTCCAGGGACGAGTCGGCGTAGACGTAGACCGTTCCCTCGTCGTCGCTCGCCTCGATCCGGTGCTCCTCGAGGTCTTTGGCGAGCTCGTGCGCGTCGGAGAGCCCGAGGC
>JBKJQL010000091.1:0-9250 GCA_046594035.1 Gaiellaceae bacterium | reverse complement strand
GGGGGCCTGCGCACGGCGCATTGCGGCCGCCGCGCACCCCATCAAGGAAAACGGCCTTGACGGCGCGCTCGTCGTCCACACTGCTTGGCGCAGACCCTCCCCGCGGGCATCCTGGCCGCCAACAGGCGGTCTAGCCCTGATCGAGCGCAGTTTCAGCCCGTTTGACGAGCGCCTTGGCGATCTGCACCTTGTAGGCGTTCCGGGGCAACGGCGTGGCCTCGCCCAGGTCGCCCTGCAGGAGCCAAGGGATCGGTGCGACCCCGGCGAGGGCTACCCTCGTCACCCCGCCGGAGCGGGCGGCGGCGACCCCCACCATCGGAAAGGCCCAGCGCTTCCGTTCCATCGCCTTCAGGTAGACGGAGCTCTCGGGCTCCGGGACGTTCAGCTCCAGGATCAACTCCCCAGGCTCGAGCGTCGTCGTGCGGCGGTCGTCTTCGGTCGGAAGCCGGTACAGATCGGCAATCGGAAGCTCGCGCCGGTTCGTGCGCAGCGTCGCGTCGAGCGCGAGCAGCGCCGCGGCGACGTCGGACGGATGCGCGGAGGCGCAGAAGTCGTTCGCGAAGATCGCGTGCTCGCGGTGCTCTCCCTCGAGCGCGAAGCACTCGTCTCCGCCGTGGAGACGGCACGGCCAGTCGAGGCGCCAGTACCAGCAGCGCGTCGCCTGGAGGAGGTTGCCGCCGAGGGAGCCCATGTTGCGCAGCTGCGGGCTCGCCGCGAGCTTGCACGCCTCGCGCAGCGCCGCCGGCACCTGTGGGTCGCACTCGAGCTCGGCGAGCGTCGCGCCGGCACCGATCCGCGGCCCGTCGATCCCGCGCGGGATCACGCCGCGGATATCGACGAGCGTCTCCGCCTTCAGCAGCCCGGCGCGCAGGAGCGGCACCACTTCCGTGCCGCCGTGCACCGGCAACGCGCCGCTGCTGAACAACTCGGGCTCGGTGCTAGACGCCTGCCGCAGTTCCAACCCGCTCACGCTCCTTCGCTTCGGCGAGCGCGCGCAGCATCTCCTCACGGGAGATCGGCAGCTCGTGGATCTCGGCGCCTGTCGCGTCGCGGATCGCGTTCGAGATTGCGGCGGCCGTCGGGATGATCGGTGGCTCGCCGAGGCCCTTCGAGCCGAGGTTCGTCAGGTGCTCGTCCGGCTGGTCGATCAACTCGCTGACGATCTCCGGCACGTCGGCGATCGTCGGCAGCTTGTAGGCGTCGAGCCCCGTGTTGAGAATCTGGCCGGTGTGTGGGTCGTGCAACCGGTGCTCGGAGAGCGTGTGCCCGATGCCCTGGATGATCCCGCCCTCGACCTGGCTTTCGGCACCAAGCGGGTTGATCACGCGGCCGACGTCGTGGATCGCGGCGATCCGGTCGACCCAGACCTCGCCGGTTTCGACATCGACAGCGACCTCCGCGACCTGGACGCCGAACGTGAGCACGGTCATCCCGGTCGGGTTCGGGCCGCGCCCGCCCTTACCGAGGATCTGTGCGCTCTCGAGCAGCCCGACCACCTGCTCGAGCGGTGAACTGAGGTTGCCGTCGGCGGAGACGACGTTCCCGCCCTTGATCTCGAGGACGCGCTCTTCGAGGTCGAAGCGCTGCGCGGCGATCTCGATGATCTGGCGTTTGGCGTCGGCCGCTGCCGCGCGCACTGCCGGCCCCATCGACGGAATCGTCGAGGACCCCGCCGAGATCGACGCGAACGGGCCACGCGCCGAGTCGCCAATCGTCACCGTCACGTGCTCGAGCGGGATCCCGAGCTCCTCTGCTGCGATCTGCGCCATCGCGGTCTTCGAGCCGGTGCCGATGTCCTGCATCGCGGTGACGACGGTCGCGTGGCCGTCCGAGCCGACGCGGATCCACGCGTAGCTCGGCGGGCCCCCGCCGCCGTACCAGACCTGCGACGCCATCCCGACGCCGCGCTTCACCGTCTCGGTGGAGCGCGCGCGCACCTCATGTCGGCGCTCCCAGTGTGGCTCGGCGCGGCGGTAGCACTCCATCAGGTTCTTGCCGCTGTACGGGCGGTCGTCGCTCGGATCGTTGCCCGCGTAGTTCTTGCGCCGCAGCTCGAGCGGATCCATTCCGAGCTTGGCTGCAAGCACGTCGATCAATGACTCGAGGCCGAACGTCCCTTCGACGAACCCGGGCGCGCGGAACGCCTTCATCGGCGGCTGGTTGATCTTCGCGCCGTAGGTCGTCGTCTTCACGTTGGGGCAGGAGTAGAGCTGCTGCATCGGGCCTTCGACGGGCGATGACCAGCCGCCCCAGCCGGTCGCGTTCACGTAGTCGCCGCCGAGCGCGGTCAGCGTGCCGTCGGCCTTGGCGCCGATCGTCAGCCGCTGGATGGTCGCGTTCCGGTTCCCCGTCGCGAGGTTCTCTTCGCGCCTGGTGAGCGCGCAGCGCACGGGGCGGTTCGTGCGCTTCGCCAGCTCGATCGCGATGAACGTGTAGTCGTCCGCACCGTTCTTCGAGCCGAAGCCGCCGCCCATGTAGTGGCAGATCACGCGAACCTTGTCCCCGGGGATGCCGAGCGTTTCGGAGACCTCTTCGCGGATGCCCCAGATGTACTGCGTCGAGATCGAGATCTCGAGCGTGTCGCCGAGCCACTGCACGACGGACTGGTGCGTCTCCATCGAGCTGTGCAGCACGACCTGCGTCCGGTATTCGCCCTCGACGACGACGTCGGCCTCTGCCAGCCCTGCTTCGAGGTTGCCGCGCTCGCGCTCGCGCGGCTCGCCGACGAACTGCTTGCGCGCAACCGCTTCGTCCGGGTCGAGCATCGGCTCCAACTGCTCCCACTCGATCACGATCGCGGCGACGGCGGCACGCGCCTGCTCGTACGTGTCGGCGCAGACCGCTGCCACCGCCGCGCCCTGGTAGCCGCACTCCGCTTCGAGCTGCGGGATCTCGCGCGGGCCGATCGCGGCGTGCACGCCCGGCAGCGCGAGTGCGGGTGACAGGTCGATGTTCGCGACGTGCGCATGCGCGTACGGACAGCGAAGCACCGCCGTGTGCAGCATCCCCGGCAGCTTGACGTCGGCGGTGTAGACGGCTTCGCCGCGCGCTCGTTCGAGGCCGTCCACGCGCGTTGCGGGTCGCCCTACGACCTCGCGCGCGCCGGCGGGCCACTGCTCGAGCGCGTCCTCCTCGACGACGAGCCAGACCTCCTCGAACCGTCCTTCGACTTCCTTCTCGGTGCGGATCAGTCTTGCCACGTGCGAATCGCCTCCTCGATCTTCGGATACGCGCCGCAGCGGCAGAGATTCCCGGCCATCGCGTGACGGATGTCCTCCGTCGAAGGCGCGGCCTTCGAGTCCACGAGCGCGACCGCGCTGACGATCTGGCCCGGCGTGCAGAAACCACACTGCAATGCGTCCGCACGGACGAACGAATGCACCATCGGGTGGTCGCGCAAGCCCTCGATTGTCGTCACGTTCGCTCCGTTCACCGAGTGCACGAGCGTGATGCACGACAGCGTCGGGATTCCGTCGACGAGCACCGTGCACGCGCCGCAGTGGCCCTCCGCACATGCGACCTTCGTGCCGGTCAGCGAGAGTTCGTCGCGCAATGTCTCCGCCAGCGTCGTCCCAACCTCGGAGTGCACGTCGTAGACGTGATTGTTGACGCAGAGTTGCGTCACCCGGCGGTCACCGCCTCGATGTCCGCGACGTGAATCAGGCGGTGGGTGAGCCGGATCGCGTCGCGCTGTGCGGCTTCATCCTCGATCGACGCCGCCTCGGTCCAGAGCTCGCGGGCGGCTTCGAGCAACTCGCGGATGTCGTCCAGCTCGCGCGCGTGCCCGTTGCGCTCGGCGCAGACGTTGATCGCGAGCCCGAGCACGCCGAGCGTGTCGGGCTGGCGCGTCCAGAGCAGCGGCGTTGCCATCGACAGGTACTGGTGGATGCGCGCCAGCTGCATGGGTTGCGTGAACGTGTCGCTTCCCATCGGCGTCGTCGGCTCCGGGAGGTCTTGACCGTCGGCGAGTGCGTTCGCGTTGCCTGCGAGCATCGCGCGCAACTGATCGTCGGAGTAGCCCGCGAACCGCGCGGTCTTCAGCGCGATCAGCAGCGAGGACGGCTGTTGGCCGTACGGATAGTCGCTGGCGTAGAGCACCTGCTCTGGCGGGAACTGGCGATAGAAGTCGAGCAAGTCGATCGGGCTCCAGGTCGACGTGTCGAAGAACACGCCTTTGCGCCCCGACATGCACTCCGCAAGCGCGCCCATGTCGGCGATGCCGGCGTGCGCGATGATCAGCGACGCCTCGGGGTAGCGCTCGACGAGCGTGCGCAGGCCTTCGGCGATCGGCGGGAGGCCGCGTCCTCCGTGGATCAGGATCGGCACGTGGCGCTCGGCGGCGATCTCGAAGACCGGCGCGAGCCGCTCGTCGGCGGAAGTGAACTTCTGCGCGCGGGGGTGCAGCTTGATCCCGCGGGCGCCTGCGTCGAGACACCGGCGCGCCTCCTCGATCGGCGACTCGTTCAGGTCGAGCCGTACGAAGGGAATCAGCCGGCCGCCGCTGCGCTCGGCGAACGCGAGCGTGCGGTCGTTGGCCGCGCTGAAGGACGGGTGCCGGTCGGGCTCGTCGAGGCAGAACATGAAAGCCCTCGACATCCCGTACTTGTCCATGATCGATTCGAGCTGGTCGTAGTCGCCCGCCATGCCGTCGATGTCGTGGCCGAGGTGCAGGTGGGCGTCGAAGATGTCTGCGCCGGCGGGGATCAGGCGGCGTGCTTCGCCGTCGTGCCGATCCAGGAGCTCGAACGCCCTCTCGCGTGCATCCATTCGTCTGAGTCTAGATATGGTCCGGCCCATGCCTGACGTCCTCATGTATGCAGATACGTATCGCTCGCCCGAGCTCCGGCACGAGGTGCCGATCGGGATTCCCGACCCCTTTCTCTATGCCGAGCAGGGCGGGACGAAGCACATCGCCATCGGCTCGATGGAAATCCCGCGCCTCGCCGCGCTGAACCTCTTCGAGCTGCATCCCGCCGAAGGCTTCGGCCTGGACGAGCTGCGGCGCTCTGGCGTGTTCGCGGCCGGCGAGATCTCGAAGGAGATCGCGGTGCGCGCGGTCAAAGAGTTGGGGATCACGAGCGCGGTCGTGCCCGAGGCGTTCCCGCTCTGGTTCGCCGACCGGCTGCGGGCGGAAGGCGTCGAGCTGACGATCGACGGAACGTTCTTCGACGACCGTCGCCGCGTGAAGACGGACGCCGAGCTGGGAGGGATCCGTCGCGCGCAGCGCGCCGCTGAAGCCGGGATGGACGCGGCGCGCGACCTGCTGCGTCGCTCGGGAGGTGCAGTCGAGAATGGCGACGGGCTTCAGGTCGACGGCGAACCGTTGACCGTCGAGCGCATCAAGTCCGCCATGTCACAGGCCTTCGCGGCGCACGGGACGACGGCCGACGACTTCATCGTCGCGCCGGGGCCGCAGGGCGCGGTCGGTCACGACATGGGCTCCGGCCCGGTTCGCTCCGGCGTGCCGATCGTGATCGACATCTGGCCGCGCGACAACGAGTCGTTCATGTTCTGCGACATGACGCGCACGTTCGTCGTCGGTGACGTGCCCGACGATGTTGCAAAGTGGCACGCGCTCACCAAAGAGGCGCTCGACCGGGCGATCGCCGAGATCAGAGACGGTGCGAACGGCCGTGCGATCTTCGACGGGACCTGCGAGATCTTCGAAGCAGCGGGCGAGCCGACGCAGCGCACGAAGGAGGACGGGAAGGCACTCTCCGACGGTTTCTTCCACGGGCTCGGTCACGGTGTCGGGCTCGAGGTGCATGAGCAGCCCGGCATGGGGATCGCGTCGTCGAAGGATTCGCTGCGGGCGGGCGACGTCGTCACCGTCGAGCCGGGGCTCTACCGGCAGGGCTACGGCGGCGTGAGGCTCGAAGATCTCGTGCTGGTGACGAAGGACGGCGCCGAGAACCTGACGCAGTATCCGTACGACCTGGCGCCTTGAGCGATCAAAACATCGACACGTATCAGCAAGAGGAACGGCGGTATCCGCCGTCGCCCGAGTTTGCCGCGCGCGCGAACGCGCAACCGGAGATCTACGAACGCAGCTTCGAGGAGTTCTGGGAGAGCGAGGGCCGCGAGCGCGTCGCGTGGTTCGAACCGTTCACGAAGCTCTACGAGTGGGAGCCGCCGTATGCGAAGTGGTATCTCGGCGGCAAGCTCAACGTCGCATGGAACTGCCTCGACAAGCACGTCGAGGCCGGCCGCGGTGACAAGGTCGCCTACTACTGGGAGGGCGAGCCGAAGGACGACCGCCGGGAGCTGACCTACGGCGAGCTGCTGCGCGAGGTGACGAAGCTCGCGAACGCGCTCAAGTCACTCGGCGTTCGCAAGGGCACCCCGGTCGCCATCTATCTGGGGATGGTCCCCGAGGCGCCGATCGCGATGCTCGCGTGCGCGCGGCTCGGCGCGCCGCACACCGTCGTCTTCGGCGGGTTCTCCGCCGACTCGCTGGCCGGGCGCCTGCAGGACATGGAGTGCGAGGTGCTGATCACGCAGGACGAGGCGTGGCGCCGCGGTACCACCGTGCCGCTGAAGCGCGTGGCCGACGAGGCGGTGAGCGAGTCACCGACCGTGCAGAACGTGATCGTCCTGCAGCGCACCGGCAACGACGTGCCGATGACCGCAGGGCGAGACCACTGGTTGCACGAGCTCGCGACCGACGAGTCGGAGTGCCCGGCGGAGCCCATGGACGCCGAGGATCTCCTCTACCTGCTCTACACCTCCGGCACGACCGCGAAGCCGAAGGGGATCGTCCATACGACGGGCGGGTATCTCGTGGGCGCCGCCTCGACGCACTACTACGTCTTCGACCTGAAGCGCGAGGAGGACGTCTACTGGTGCGCGGCCGACGTGGGCTGGGTCACCGGCCACAGCTACATCGTCTACGGGCCGCTTTGCAACGGCGCGACGTCGGTCATGTACGAGGGCACGCCCGACTACCCCGACAAGGACCGCTGGTGGGAGATTGTCGAGCGCTACGGCGTGACGATCCTCTACACGGCGCCGACGGCAATTCGCTCGCACATGAAGTGGGGGCCCGAGCACGCTCAGACGCACGACCTGTCGACACTGCGCCTGCTCGGGTCGGTCGGTGAGCCGATCAATCCCGAGGCGTGGGTCTGGTACCACGAGAACATCGGCGGTGGCCGCTGCCCGATCGTCGACACGTGGTGGCAGACGGAGACGGGCATGATCATGATCACGCCGCTTCCGGGGATCACGACGACGAAGCCGGGCTCCGCGACGAAGCCGTTCCCCGGCGTCGACGCGGCGGTGTTCAACGAGGCCGGCGAGGAGGTCGGTCCGGGCGGAGGCGGCTATCTCGTGCTGCGCAAGCCATGGCCGGCGATGCTGCGCGGGCTGCATAAGGAGCACGATCGCTACGTCGAGACGTACTGGTCGAAGTACAAGGACGTTTATTTCGCCGGTGACGGGGCGCGCATCGACGAGGACCGCGACTTCTGGCTGCTCGGCCGCGTGGACGACGTGATGAACGTCTCCGGCCACCGGATCTCGACGATCGAGGTCGAGTCGGCGCTCGTCGACCATCAGGAAGTCGCGGAGGCCGCGGTCGCCGCGCGCTTCGATGCGACCACCGGTCAGGCGATCGTCGCGTTCGTGACGCTCAAAGGCGGCGCCGAAGGCTCGGTCGCGAAGCTCGAGGAGTTGCGCAACCACGTGGCGGTCAAGATCGGCGCGATCGCAAAGCCGGCGAACATTGTCTTCACGCCGGAGCTGCCGAAGACGCGCAGCGGCAAGATCATGCGCCGTCTCCTGCGCGACGTCGCCGAGAACAGGCCGCTCGGCGACACGACGACGCTCGCCGACCCGACGGTCGTCGCGGAGCTGCAGTCGCGCGGCTCCGAGGAGCAGTCGAAGGAAGACTGACTCCCTCCGCTCGACTGCGAACCGAGAGGCGAAGGAGCAAGTAACAGACTGTTACAAGCCGAGCTGGGAGCTACGCTGCGCCCGTGCTGATCCTGGCCGCAGCGGCGATCATGGCAAGTAGCAGCCTGGTGCAAGCTCCGGCTCAGACGGCGACGGTGCGTGTGCCGGTGGCGAACGTCTGGGAGGCGCCGAACGCAGGGCACCTGCCGCTCGACCCGCACAGCTGGCCGACGTCGCAGGTGACCTACTCGCAGCGCATCGCGCTCGTCGGGTCGATGCCGACGCAGGTGCTCTACGGCGAGACCGTGCGCGTGCTGGAGCGGCGGGGCGGCTGGACGCACATCGCCGTTTCGGATCAGCCGAGCCCGCTCGATCGCCGTGGCTACCCGGGCTGGGTGCGCTCGTGGCAGCTCGGTGCGGCGTTCAAGGCGCCGCTCGTCGTCACGGCGAAGAGCGCGAAGCTCGCGAACGGCACGGAGGTCGGCTTCGGCTCGCAGGTCGCGCCGGGAACCGTGCCGGCGAGCGCGACACGCGCGTTGCCGCGCACGCGCGCCGACATCGTGCGCAGCGCGAGGCAGTTTCTCGGCCTGCACTACCTCTGGGGCGGGCTTTCCGCGTGGGGTTATGACTGCTCAGGCCTGACGTGGGCTGCCTACCGCGCCCACGGGATCACGATCCCGCGGGATGCAGACGCCCAGTTCGCTGCGGGGACACCCGTTGCGCTCTCGAACGTCCAGCCAGGCGACCTTCTGTTCTACGAGAGCCCGATCGTCGGGCACGTCTCGATGGCGATCGGCAACGGCCAGATGATCGAGGCGCCCAACTCGCGCAGCGAGGTGCGCATCGTCCCGATCAGGACGAGCGACTACCGCGGCGCCCGCAGGTTCTTCTGAAGCCGCTCCTGATCGGTGGGACGGTGGCGATCCTCGCGTTCGCGACGATCGGCCAGCTCTCGCACGACGGCCACGTGTCGCTCGGCGGCTACGCGGCCGACGCGCTGACGCTGCTGATCGCGTGGTACGCCGTCGCGCTTGCGACGCGCCGGTTCGTGCCGACCTGGCTCGTCGGCGTGACGTTGGGTGTCGTTGCGCGGATGGTCGCGATCGGCCACTACCACTGGGACCAGTTCGCGTTCCTCGCAGTCAGCCTCGCGTTCGTCGGTGCGGTCGCGTGGCCCGTGACGTGGCTTGCGCGCCGCTTCGGGTAGAGGCTTGATGTGAAATGCCCGCGCACCCGCGGATGGTGGCTCAGACGCTGCGCAGCTCGCCCGGGTCGGGCTTGAACGTAGACCCCGCTATGGCCTGCGCCCGACCCGAACGACCTGCTTGGTCTGAGCCATCCCCGCAGGCACGCAATT
>JBKJQL010000061.1:0-3808 GCA_046594035.1 Gaiellaceae bacterium | reverse complement strand
CGGAACGGCTCGGCTACAAGTCGAACTTCACGATCTACGACCAGGCCGACCAGGTGCGGCTCGTCAAGTCGTGCCTGGAGGAGCTCGAGCGCGATCCGAAGCGCTTCGTGCCGCGCGGCATCCACTCGCAGATCTCGAATGCGAAGAACCAGCTGGTCGGCCCGGACGAGTACGCCTCGCGCGTCGCGAGCTTCTACGACCAGACCGTCGCTGACGTCTACACGCTCTATCAACGCCGCCTGTTCGCGTCGAACGCCGTCGACTTCGACGACATGCTGATGCTCACCGTCGACGTCCTGCAGCGCTTCCCCGACGCGCGCAAGAAATGGGCGAACGCGTTCCGATACGTGATGGTCGACGAGTATCAGGACACGAACCATGCGCAGTACGTTCTGCTCAAGCTGCTCGCAGGGGATCATCAGAACCTGATGGCTGTCGGCGATCCAGATCAGTCCATCTACGCCTTTCGCGGGGCCGACATCCGCAACATTCTCGAGTTCGAGAAGGACTTCCCGAACACGAAGGTGATCCCGCTCGAGCAGAACTACCGCTCGACCAACACGATCCTCCAGGCCGCGAACAACGTGATCTCCCACAACCGCGAGCGCAAGGAGAAAAACCTGTGGTCGGATCTCGGCGAGGGTGAGCCCGTGCGCGTCGTCGAGACCGAGGACGAGCACTCGGAGGCGCGGTTCGTGGCAGCCGAGATCGCGGCGCGGATCGAAGAGGGCTACAGCGCGCGCGAGATTGCGGTCATCTACCGCACGAACGCGCAGAGCCGCGTCCTCGAGGACATTCTCGTGCGGCAGGGGATCGCCTACCAGGTGATCGGTGGCCCGCGCTTCTACGAACGCGCCGAGATCAAGGATCTGATCGCGTACTTGCAGGTGATCGACAACCCGGCCGACGCGGTGTCGCTGATGCGGATCGCGAACCGCCCACGGCGCGGGATCGGCGACACGTCGATCGCGCGGCTCGTCACCTACGCTGACGGCCTTGCCACGTCGCTGTGGGAGGCGATGGCCCATGTCGAGGAGGCCGGGCTTGCGAGCGCGTCGGGGAAGGCGGTGACGCAGTTCCGCAACGTGATGGAGTCGTTGATGGCGACGGCGACCGACGCGGACGTCGCGACGATCGTCGAAGCGGTGCTCGACCGTAGCGGGTATCTCGAATCCCTCGAGGCCGAGCGGACGATCGAGGCGCGCGGACGGATCGAGAACCTGGAGGAGCTCGTCGGCGTCGCACGCGAGTACGACACTGCAGTTCAAGGCACAGTGGGTGAGGAGCGGTCGCTTGGTGGCTTCCTGCAGGAGATCTCCCTGTACTCGGATCAGGACGCGTTGCGCAGTGACGAGGACGACGGCGGGCAGGTGACGCTGATGACGCTGCACAACGCGAAAGGACTGGAGTTCCGCGCGGTCTTCATGATCGGCGTGGAGGAGGGGATCTTCCCGCACGCGCGTTCGATCGAGGAGAATTCACTCGAAGAAGAGCGGCGCCTCGCGTATGTCGGTATGACCCGCTCGAAGGAACGTCTCGTTTTGACCCACGCCTTGCGGCGCAACCTCTACGGGCGCAGCGACGCGAACCTGCCGTCGCGGTTCCTCGACGAGTTGCCGTCGATCGGTGTGGAGCGCGAGCGCCTGCGGCCGACGTCGTGGTCGGACTACGGCAACCGCGTCCAGCACGAATACACCCCGCGCACCGATCTCCCCGACCTCTCCACGGGCGACACCGTGCGCCACCAGACGCTCGGCACCGGGATCGTCACGCGCATCGAGCCGGGCAGCGTCGTCACCGTCCGCTTCGAGGACGGAAGTGAGCGTCGCTTGATGCTCGAGTACGCGCCGCTCGAGCGTTTAGGTTAGAGCAATGGATATTGAGGTCAGGGCGTGCTCATCGCACGAGGAGTTGCGCGGCGCGATCAACGCGATCGGCCACTATTTCGGTCAGGAGAACACGCCCGAGGACGTCGAGCGCTTCTCGAACTGGATCGAGGTCGAGCGCATGCACGCAGCGTTCGACGGCGACCGCATCGTCGGTGGCGCGGGAGCGTTCTCGTACCGCGTGTCGGTCCCGGGTGGGGCCACGATCCCGACGGCCGGAGTCACCGTCGTCGGCGTGCTGCCGACCCACCGCCGCCGAGGTGTGCTGACCGCGATGATGAAGGAGCAGCTCGCAGATTCACGCAGGCGCGGCGATCTCGCGGCGTATCTCTGGGCCTCGGAGGGGACGATCTACGGGCGCTTCGGCTACGGCCTCGCCTCGCGCATGGGTGCGATCTCACTCTCGAAAGACCGCACCCGCTTCGCGGTCCCGTTCGAGCCGCGCGGCACGGTGAGGCTCGTCGACCTCGAAGAGTCGGCGCGGATGTTCCCGCCGCTCCACGAGCAGACGATGGCGCAGCGTCCCGGGATGTTCACGCGCTCCAAGGCCTGGTGGGAGACGAGGCGGCTCTTTGACGATCCGACACGGCGGCACGGCAACGGCGCCAAGAACCGCGCGCTGCTCGAACTGGACGGCAAGCCGGCGGGGTACGCGATCTACAACGTGAAGCAGGACTGGGTTGCGGGCTCCAGCAAGGGTGTCGTCAACATTCTCGAGGTGATGGCGCCGACACCGGAGGCGGCACGCGAGCTGTGGCGGTGGCTGTTTGACTTCGACTGGACATCCGAGTTCGCGGTCGACTATCTCCCGCTCGACCACGAGCTCTTCATGTTGCTGGCCGAGCCGCGTCGCATGCAGTTGCAGGTCAACGATGGTGTGTGGGTGCGACTGCTCGACCTCGGTCAAGCGTTGTCGGCGCGCTCGTACAACGACGGTGCGATCGTGCTCGACGTCGAGGACGCATTGCTGCCTGACAATGCAGGCCGTTGGCGTGTCACCGCATCGGGTGCCGAGCGCACCGAAGACGATGCTGACGTGCGCCTCGACATCACCGGTGTCGGGTCGGTCTATCTCGGAGGCTTCACCTTCGGCGAGCTCGTGCGTGGATCGCGTGCGCAGGAGCTCACAGCAGGCGCAGCGGCTCGCGCTGATGCGCTGTTCCGCACCAATGCTGCCCCCTGGTGCCCCGAGATCTTCTGAGCGCTCGAACCTGGTTTGCTCTTTAACCAGGTTCCAGAGTTTGACCTTCTGAGTGTCCGCGGCTACGGTCCTTGACTTCCCTGGGAGGGGGACAGTCTTATGGGTATTGCGGCGCTTCTCACAGCGCTGGTCCTGCACGTGAACGCCGTGCAGGCCCGGCAACAACTTCTTGCGCATCCGGCGCTGCCGGCGCAGGGAACGATCACGTCACCCTTCGGGCGCGACGGCGCGCGTTGGCATCCCGGCATCGACATCGGGATCCTCCGTTCGCTGGCCGTGCGCGCCGCGGTGCCCGGACGCGTGATCCACGTCGGGCAGGTGCGCGGCTACGAGGGCTACGGGAACGTCGTGATCGTGCGCTCGCGCGGCTACCAGGAGCTCTACGGTCACCTCGCGGCGTGGCGCGTGCGCGTCGGACAGCGCGTCGTCCCCGGCCAGCACATCGCGACCGCCGGGTGCACCGGGTGGTGCACGGGAACGCATCTGCATTTCGAGGTGCGAAGGAACGGCAAGCCGATGAGCCCGTTCGCGACGTTGCTGCGCCCGTTCGCGGTACGGGCCGTCACGCACCGGCCGAGCGTCCTCGTCAGGGTTGCGCGCACGCGGCAACCGGTACGGCTGCTGGCGTTCGTCGCGCCGCGCAAGCCGCTTCCCTAGACGGGTACACTGTCGCCCGACCCGGGCGGTTAGCTCAGTTGGGAGAGCACCAGCTCGACAAGCT
>JBKJQL010000033.1:0-40662 GCA_046594035.1 Gaiellaceae bacterium | reverse complement strand
TCGAGAAGTTCTTTCGCCGCGATCCGTCGCAGGCGTCGGGCGTTGCCGGGACTGGCCTCGGCCTGTACATCACGCGCGAGCTCGTCAGCCGGATGCGCGGTCGGGTCGGGGTGCTCCCAGTCGAGCGCGGAGCTGTCTTTTTCGTCGACCTCCCACGTGGCGAGCCGGGAACAGGTTGACCCAGATGATTAGCGGCGCGGCGACCGATGTGTTGGGATGGCGGCAGTGAGCACCTGGACGAACTGGGTCGGGAACCAGTCCTGCAGCCCGGACGAGCGGGCCGCGCCGCAGAGCGAGGATCAGGTTGCAACGCTCGTCACGGCTGCGGTGAGCCGAGGCCTCTCCGTACGTGCCGCGGGAGCGGGTCATTCGTTCACCCCGGTCGTGGCCACGGATGGACTGCTGCTCGACCTGAGCGGCCTCGGTGGCATTCGCTCCATCGACGCTGAACGCCGGCGCGTGATCGTCGGGCCATCGACCACGATCGGCGAGTTCGGCGAGCCATTGTGGTCCGAGGGTCTCGCGCTGGCGAATCAGGGCGACATCGTCGCCCAGCAGATCGCCGGTGCGATCTCAACGGCGACGCACGGCTCGGGGCTTCGCCTCGGCAGCTTCTCGTCGGGTGTGCGGCGCCTGCGGCTCGTGACGGCTGCCGGCGATATCGCCGAGATCGGCGAGGACGATCCCGACTTGTTGCATGCCGCCCAGGTCTCGGTGGGAATGCTCGGCGTTATCACCGAGGTCGAGCTGGAGGTCGCGCCCGCGTACCGGCTGCGCGAGCGGGTCGGAAACTGGTCCTGGGACGAGGCCTGGGGGGCGTTCGAGGAGCTCGCGCGCCGACATCGGCACTACTCGTTCTTCTGGATGCCGTCGCGCGAGTCCGCCGTGCTGTACGGCCTCGAGGCGAACGCGGACGAGTGCCACGTGAAGATCTACGACGAGGTCGACGATTCAGTCGCGGATTCGGACGTCAAGCACGCGCGCGTCGGCCCGGCGCACGTTATCTATCCCATGGTCTACGACCCGAACTTCCACGAGCTCGAGTATTTCGTCCCGTTCGAGCGCGGTCGCGAAGCACTTGCCGCGATGCGCGAGCTGATGCTGGCGAGCCTCCCGGTCTCGGTCTTCCCAATGGAGGTGCGTACGGTCGGCCGCGATGATGCGTTTCTTTCGCACAGCTACGAGCGGGACACGGTGGTCATCTCGGTCTCGGGAACGCCGGGAACCGACTACGACTCCTACCTCCGCGACGTCGACCGTCTGCTCGGCACCTTCGACGCGCGCGTGCACTGGGGCAAGCTGCACTACCTCACGCGCCAGCAGTTGCTGGCGCGCTATCCGCGGGCAAACGACTTCATCGCGACGCGACGCGCGCTCGACCCGGCGGACACGTTCTTGAACGCGCACCTCGCACCGCTCTTCTCCTAGACGCCGTACGGCGGGCCGCCCATGTACTTGAAGCCGCTGTCCACGGCGAGCGTCACGACGACGGAGCCCGACGGCAGCTCCTCCGCGAGCCGCAACGCGCCGACGACGTTCGCGCCCGTCGAGATGCCCGCGAAGATTCCCTCCTCGCGGGCGAGCCGGAGCGTCATCGCGATCGCGTCGTCGTCTTCGATCGGCCAGATGTCGTCGACCCGGTCGGCGTCCCAGTGCGGAGGCACTATTCCGGTCCAGCCTTGCATGGCGAACGAACCTGCCGGCCCGCCGGTGATCGCCGCGGAGCCGGCAGGCTCGAGTGCGACGATTCGGACCTCGGGGCTGTGCGCCTTCAGCGCCTGGGATACGCCCATCAGCGAGCTTGCGGTGCCGATCCCGTGGCAGAACGCTGTCACCTCACCGCCCGTCTGCTCCCAGATCTCGCGCCCCAGCAGCTCGCGATTGCCCGGGATGACGTACGGATTGTTGAATTGGTCGGTCGCGTACATCCCGGGCTCGCGCGCGAGCTCGGCGGCGCGCTCGACCATGTTGCGGATGTCCTGTGCGGTGACACGGCCTCGCCCCTCGACGGCCGGGATCAGTTCGAGCTCCCCGCCTAGCGCACGCATCAGCTGCACGCGTTCCTCGCTGAAGCACTCCGAGATGACGATCCGCGCGCGGTAGCCCTTCGCGCGGCAGACGAGCGCGAGTGCAGGGCCTGTGCTGCCGCCGGTGTACTCGACGATCGTCGTTCCCGGCTCGATCAGGCCGTCTCGCTCGGCTCCCCCGATCATCGAGAGCCCCATGCGGTCTTTCATCGAACCGGTCGGGTTGCGGTATTCGAGCTTGACCCAGATCTCCGTGCCACTCGCCGGAACGATGCGCTGCAGGCGCACGAGCGGCGTGTTGCCGATCGTGGCGAGGATCCCGTCGTTCGGCATTGTTCGACTATCGCACGGGCCGATGAGCTCGCAAAGCGGCGGCCCTGCGAATTGCGCGAGACCGCCGGGAGTCGCTAGCGTCTTTCCGATGCTGCTCTACAACAGCCAGGTCTCGGGCAACTGTTACAAGGTTCGGCTGATCCTCGCGCACCTCGGCATCGAGTACGAGCGTGAGGAGCTCTCGGTCGTGGACCGCTCGAATCGGCCGGGTGTTCTCGGCGGTCTCAATCCTGCACTTCGCGTGCCGACGCTCGTGCTCGACGACGGACGCACGCTTGGCGAGTCCGGCGCGATCATCTGGTACTTCGGCGAAGGAACGCGGTTCGTTCCCGACGACGCGTACGAGCGCGCGCAGGTGCTGCAGTGGATGTTCTTCGAGCAGTACGACCACGAGCCCGCGATTGCCGTCGTGCGCTTTTGGCTCGCGTACTCGGGACGTCCGCGGGAGGACTTCGCGGATCGTCTCGACGAACGACGCGCCGCGGGGTACCGCGCGCTGGACGCGATGGAACGCCAGCTCGACGGCCGCTCGTGGCTCGTCGGGAACGGGATGACGCTCGCGGACATCGCGCTCTACGCGTACACGCACGTGGCAGGCGAGGGCGGGTTCGAGCTCGATCGCTATCCGGCGCTCGAGGCGTGGCTGCAGCGCGTCGCGCGCGAACCAGGACACGTCCCGATCGAGGCGTGACGCGTCTGACCGGCAGCTCTGCGGTTCTGCTCGTCTCGAGCATCGAGCAAGCTGTCGAGTTCTGGCGTGACCGGCTCGGGTTCGAATGCGAGCTGTACGGCGAGCCGCCCAATTTCGCGTCCGCGTCCCGCGACGACGCATCAGTCCTGCTGGCGCTCTGCCCTGACCCGGCTGCGATCGTCCCGAACTGGAAGATCGTCGACAAGACCTGGAACGTGTACATCCGCGTCGACGACGCGGATGCGATCTACGCGGAACTTCAGGAGCGCGGCGCGCCGATCGACTACACGATCTACGACGCGCCGCACGGGTTCCGCGAGTTCGGGACGCAGGACCCGGACGGGCACGACATCGCGTTCGGCCAGCCGCTCTAGTGAATCGTGAGGGTGGCGCCGACGAGCGAGCCGGCATGCACGCGCACCTGCGCGCCGCGGGGGAGCGTGCCGCTCCAGCGGAAGTAGCGACCGGCGCCTGCGCGCACTGTTGCGAGCGTCTGCCAGCGTCTTCCGACGTGCCGCTCGATCCGCGCAGTCGATCCTGCGGCCGGTGCGCGCAACTGTCCCCAGAGCGTCGAGCGCGAGATCTGCGCCAAGGGAAGCCGGTACGCGTTGTACGCCGGCTTGACGGCGTTGGTCAGCGTAACGAGTCCACTCTGGAAGCGCGCAAGATCCGGTTCGTCGCGATAGAGGAAGTGGATCAGCAGGTCGACTTTGGGTGCGCGGTATGCCGCGTACGCGCCCTCGCTGACGTAGCGCGACTGGAGCGCGAGCGGCACACCGAGCAGACGATCGGGCGGATTGCTCTGGTAGCCGTACTCGGTCAGCCAGATTCGGGCGCGCGGGAAGTCGCGGCCGAGCAGCTTCACGAGTCGACTCAGCGTCGCCATCGTGACGGTCGTGCAGTGGCCGCACCCACCGGTCAGCGGTGTCTCGCGCTTCGGAACGAGTGGATACGGGTTGTGCGCATACGCATCGAGGCGCGCGTGCGCGGCGTGCATCCCTGCGACCCAGGCGAGCGGCGAGACGCCGCCGGTCGACCCGCGCGGCGCGGTTCCGCCGCCGCCGACCTGCGCGCCGGGGATCGCAGCGTGGATGGCCGCGTACGCGGGATTCAGCAGGCGGAAGGTGTAGATCGGCGCCGTCGTCGGCCGCAGCCACCGCGCCTGATTCGGCTCGTTCCAGATCACCCACTTGCGCACCCACGGGTACTGCTGCGCGGCGGCTGACGCGAATGCGCCGAACGTGGCGCTGCTGGTCGGCACGTAGTTGGACGGCTTGCCGCCGTTCGCCCACCGGGGCGTTCCGACAAGTTGGAGGACGACTTCGATCCCGTGTTGCCTGAGGCCGTCGAGCACGGGGTCGCTGCCGCTCCAGTCGTAGGCGGTGTCCGTCGGGTCAGCTGGGGTCGTCGGACGCGTGCTGGCGATCTGATCCCAGCGCAGCGTGAACCGCACGACTGTCACGCCGATCGTGTCGAGCTTCGCGAGCCGCGACTCCAGTGAGCCGGAGCTGTGGACGAGCCACGCGTCGTCCGTCAGGCCGTACTTGACGCCCGGCGCTGCGGACCCGTGCGGCGCGACTGCGAGCAGCAGGGCGATGACGGACAGGAGCAGTGGGACGCGGTGGCTCATCAGTTGGGGTTGCGCGTGTGGTGGCGAATGCAAACCTCGGTGGAGAACCTTTCACAGTTTCGTGACACACGCGTTTCCCACGCGTTGCAGTTCCGGGGCTAGGTTCGCTCCATGTCCAAGATCACAACCCCCTGGGGCCCGGCTACGCTCGTCGAGCAGTTGCGGCTCCCGCAGCGTGTCGGGGACAAGCGATTCGCCTCCGTCGTCGAACTACTCGAGAACGACCGGGGCGAGCGCCTGGTGCGCTTCGCCTATTCGACCGACGGGACGACCCGGCGCGGCCCCATCACCCTGCGCGAGCGGGACGTGTCACGCCTGCGCCAGGAGCTCGCGAAGAAACCCGGGCTCGCGGACGCGCTGGCCGAGGTGATCGGCGCGGAGGACGCCTAGACGGCAGGTGCGAGCGACAATCGAGCAGCGTCGACCAGCGACCCGAGAATCAGCGCGCCGTCCTCGGACCCGAGCAGTGAATCGACCGCATGCTCTGGATGCGGCATCAGACCGAACACGTTGCCGTCGGCGTTCAGGACGCCCGCAACGTCGGCGATTGCTCCGTTCGGATTCGCGCCTGCCGCGTAGCGGAGTGCGAGTTGGCCGTTCGCTTCGAGCTCCTCGAGCAGTGCGTCGTCTGCGAACCAGCAGCCGTCCCCGTGCTTTACGGGGATCGTCAGCTGATGGCCGTCAGGGCACCGCGAGGTGAACGGCGTGTCGGTGCGCTCGACGCGGAGCGGGACGTCGCGGCAGACGAACGACAGCGAGGCGTTCGGCCGCAAGGCGCCCGGGAGGAGCCCGGCCTCGGTCAGGATCTGAAAGCCGTTGCAGATCCCGAGTACGAGCCCGCCGTCGGCGGCAAATGCCTCGACCGCGCGCAGCACCGGCGAGAAGCGCGCGATCGCGCCGCAGCGCAGGTAGTCGCCGTACGAGAACCCGCCGGGGAGGACTACGCCTGCCGTCTCGCGGGGGAGCACCTCGTCCGTGTGCCAGATGCGCGGGGATTCCGCGCCGAGGCCTTCAAGCGCCTGCTGCGCATCGCGGTCGTCGTTCGAGCCCGGCCAGACGACGACCGGGATGACCGGGCGCGGCTCGCTCACGCGCGCTCCAACTCGATCTCATAGGTCTCGATCAGCGGGTTCGTCAGGAGCTGCTCGCACATCCGTTCGATCTGGACGAGCGCCTCGGCCTCGTCGTCGGTCGCGACGTCCACATCGACCAGCCGGCCGACGCGCGCATCGCTGACTTCGAAGCCGAGCTGGCGGAGCGAGGACTCGACCGCCTGGCCTTGCGGATCGAGGATCCCCGGCTTCGGCCGGACGAGCACGGTCGCCTTCATCGAAGCACCACGCTCGGATCTGCGACGTAGTCGTCGAATGCGATTCCCGTCAGCCGTTCGAACGCCTCGACGTAGCGGGCGCGCGTGCCCGTGACGACCGCGTCCGGAAGCTCGGGCCCGGGAGAGGTCTTGTCCCAGCCGAGCGACTCGCAGTAGTCGCGGACGAACTGCTTGTCGTACGACGGCGGAGTCCCGCCAGGGCGGTATTCGTCGGCGGGCCAGAAGCGCGAGGAGTCCGGCGTGAACGCCTCGTCTCCGAGCACGAGCTCGCCACGCTCGTCGAGGCCGAACTCGAGCTTCGTGTCGGCGAGGATGATCCCGCGCTCGCGCGCGTAGTCCGAGACGAACGAGTAGAGCGCGAGCGCGACGGCCTCGACCTCGTCGAACCGTTCCTCGCCGACCAGCTCGATCGCGGCGGCGCGGTCGATGTTCTCGTCGTGACCCGTCTCGGCCTTGGTCGCCGGCGTGAAGATCGGGCGCGGCAGTTGCTGCGACTCGACCAGGCCCTCCGGCAGCTTGTGGCCGCACACCTCGCCCGTCGCCAGGTAGTCCTTCCAGCCCGACCCTGCCAGGTAGCCGCGGACGACACACTCGATCGGCAGCATCTGCAGCTTGCGGCACTCGGTGGAGCGTCCGTCGTCGCGCAGCGCGAGCAGGTGGTTCGGCACGAGATCGCTCGTCCGCGCGAACCAGAAGCCCGACACGCCGGTGAGCACGCGGCCCTTGTCCGGAATCTCGGTGGGGAGAATGACGTCGAACGTCGAGATTCGGTCGCTCGCAACGAGCAACAGGCGCTCGTCGTCGAGCGCGTACAGCTCGCGGACTTTCCCGCTGCCGACGTGCGTCGCTTCAGACATGGACAGGTTCCTCCTTCGGAGAGAGGCTTGATGTGGATTTGGGTGCTTGCGGGGATGGCTCTGAGCCACCATCCGTGAGTGCCCTAGATCCACATTGAGCCTCTATAGGCGGCGAATACGGTCAAAGGTGGTGTCGAGGTGGGCGATGGTCGCGTTCAGATCGAAGACGTCGGCGAGCGTGGTCTCGTCGAGGTGCGCCGTGATCTCGGGATCGGCGCGGACGAGCTCCGGAAAATCGCGTTCCTCGTCCCAGGCGCGCATTGCGCTGCGCTGCACGAGGCGGTATGCGTCGGCCCGCTCCTGCCCGTTCTCGATCAGCGCGAGCAGCAACCGGTGCGAGAAGAAGAGACCGTGCGAGGCCCAGAGGTTCCGCTCCATCCGGTCCGGATAGACGACGAGCCCGTCGACGATCCAGGTGAAGCGGTCGAGCACGTAGTCGACTGCGAGGAACGC
Source organism: Gaiellaceae bacterium (assembly GCA_046594035.1). Taxonomy (GTDB): domain Bacteria; phylum Actinomycetota; class Thermoleophilia; order Gaiellales; family Gaiellaceae; genus PALSA-600. The sequence goes on along the minus strand of JBKJQL010000033.1, from coordinate 33,341 downwards.
GTCGGGGATGATCACGCGCTCGGCCGAGGAGTGCGAGATGTCGCGCTCGTGCCAGAGCGGGATGTTCTCGAGCCCGACGACCGCTGCCGCGCGTACGACGCGTGCGAGCCCGGAGATCCGCTCGGCGACCTTCGGGTTGCGCTTGTGGGGCATTGCCGAGGAGCCCTTCATACCGGCGGCGAACGGCTCCTCGACTTCGCGCACCTCGGTGCGTGCGAGGTGGCGGATCTCCGTCGCGAACCTGTCGAGCGACGTCGCGCAGATTGCGAGTGCCGAGAGCAGTTCCGCGTGGCGGTCGCGCGCGATCACCTGCGTGGACACCGGATCCGGTTCGAGGCCGAGACGCGCGCAGGCAATGCGCTCCACCTCAGGGTCGATCGCTGCATACGTCCCCACGGTTCCCGAGAGCTGGCCGACGCGGCATTGCTCGAGCGCGCGCTCGAGCCGCGAGCGCGCGCGGTCGAGCTCGAACGCCCAACCAGCGAGCTTCCAGCCGAACGTCGTCGGCTCCGCGTGGATGCCGTGTGAGCGGCCGATGCACACCGTGCGCCGGTGCTCCTCCGCGCGTCGCACGACCGCGGCGAGCGCGCGATCGATGCCGCGGAGCACGAGTTCGCCCGCGTCGCGCATCTGCAGAGCGAGCGCGGTGTCGACGACGTCGGACGAGGTCAGTCCGTAGTGCACCCAGCGTCCCTCGGGGCCGAGCTGCTCAGCGACCGCATCGACGAACGCTGCGAGATCATGGTCGGTCGTCTGCTCGATCTCGGCCACGCGCTCGGGCGTCGGAGTCACGGCATGCGCGCGGATCGCTGCGACGTCCGCGGCGGGGACCGATCCGATCTCCGCCCAGCCGTCGAGCGCCGCCAGCTCTACCTCGAGCCAGCGTGCGAGCTTGCCTTCCTCCGACCAGATCCTGCTCATCTCTGGGCGGGAGTAGCGGGCGATCACTCCGGACAGTGTAGAGCCGCCTCAGGCGGTCATCCGTCCGGCGCCCGTCGGCCGGCCGCTCGTTGCAGAGAATTACGTCAGAGCGAGGATGCGAGCGGCCAGGACAGCCGCGTTCTTCGCGTTGTCGACGCCGACCGTCGCCACGGGAACGCCGGGGGGCATCTGGACGATCGACAGCAGCGCGTCCAGCCCGTCGAGGACTGACATCGACGAGCGGAGCGGCACGCCGATCACCGGCAGTTCGGTGTGAGCTGCGACGACCCCCGGCAGTGCGGCAGCGAGGCCGGCGCCGCAGATCAGGACCTTGAGGCCGCGGTCCGCCGCGCTCTTCGCGTACTCGGCGACCGCGTCGGGCATCCGGTGAGCCGAGCGGACGTCGAACTCCCAGCCGATCGAGCGCGCGTCCAACTCGTCCATCGCGGCCTGCATCCGCGCGCGGTCGGACTCGGAGCCGACGAGGATCCCGACGACGGTGTCAGACACCTGCGATGTCCTTCCGGTACTTCATGCCGTCGAAGGAGATCAGGTCGACCGCCGCATAGGCGCGGTCGCGCGCTTCGCCAACGGTGGGTCCGGTTGCGGTCACAGAGAGGATTCTGCCTCCGTTTGTCACCACCGTGCCGTCCCGTACCGCCGTTCCCCCGTGAAACACGAGCGCGCCCGCGGCCTCCGCGGCGGCGATTCCCTCGATCTCAGCGCCGGCAAAGTCGCTGCGCGCGGGGTAGTCCGGCGCTGCGAGCACGACCGTCACCGCTGCGTCGTCACCGAGTCGGGCGGGCGAACCCGACAGATCGCCCACCGCGCACGCGAACAGCACCTGCAACAGGTCGCCTTCGAGCCGCGGCATGAGCACCTGCGTCTCGGGATCCCCGAAGCGCGCGTTGAACTCGAGCACCTTCGGGCCGTCGGCCGTGATCATCAGCCCCGCGAACAAGACGCCGATGAAGGGCGATCCGCGGTGCGCCAGCTCATCGACCACCGGCTGAATCAGTGTTGCGACGAGCTCGTCGGCTCCTTCGAGCCACGGCACGGGTGAGTACGCGCCCATACCGCCGGTGTTCGGGCCTGTGTCGCCGTCGCCGATTCGCTTGAAGTCCTGCGCCGCGCCGAACGGCACCGCTCGTCGGCCGTCGCTGAGCGCGAAGAGCGAGACCTCATCGCCCTCGAGCAGTTCCTCGATCACGAAGTCGCCTCCAAATGCGGTCACGTCGCGCAGCGCGGCATCGAGCTCCGCTGCGGTGTGACAGACGAAGACGCCCTTGCCGGAGGCCAGCCCGTCCGCCTTGACGACGCACGGCGCCCGCGCGACGGACAGTGTTTCTGCGATCGGCACGCCGGCCGCGCGCATCACATCCTTCGCGAATGCCTTCGAGCCTTCGATCCTCGCTGCGTCGGCGCTCGGCCCGAAGACGGGAATGCCGTTCCGGCGGAGCTCGTCCGCCACGCCGGCCACGAGTGGGCCCTCCGGGCCGATCACGACCAGGTCGGCGCCGATCGTGACCGCCAGGCTGAGCAGCCCCTCGGCGTCCTCCGGACGGACGGGGTGACAGCGGCCGAGCTGGGCGATTCCCGGGTTCCCCGGCGCCGCGTGAAGCTCGGTCAGCCCCGGGCTCTGCGCGAGACGCCACGCGAGCGCATGCTCCCTCGCACCGGAACCGACGACCACGATTTGCACGGGGCGAGTGTACTTCCGGGTTTGACGATGGTCCATGCCGGAACAGGCGCTTCATCCCAAGAACCCGGCGTCGACGAGCACATCTGGATCAGCGAGTGGGAGCAGCTCTCCCCCTACATCGAGAAATCGCCCGTGGAGGCGATCCCCGAGGTGCACCGGCTGATCACGGAGATCATGGAAGCCCGGGGCTTCGAGCTCGACGAGCAGGACGGCGAAGATCTGAAGGAGCCCGAGATCACGCGCGCGTACATCGCTGCGCGCGAGATCAAGGACGAGATCGAGTCGGGAGAATCGTTCGATCTCGGGGACGTCCCGGTTGCCGTCGAGGCCTATCGCGACCTCTATCGCGACCTGATCGACTCCGGGCTTGCGTCCGGCGCCTCCGCCTGAGCGGTCGGCTGACGGATACTTGGGCGGTGGCAGCGCCGCCTTATTCGACTGCGAAGGTCGACGTCGTGCGCGTCCCGGACGGCGAGACGCAAGACGTGGTCGCCGTCGAGGAGCCGCTCGAGATTCGCATCAACGGCGCACCCGTCGCGATCACGATGCGCACGCCCGGGCACGACGAGGAGCTGGCGATCGGCTTCGCCCTCTCCGAGGGGCTGCGGCCTGACGGCGCCCGGCTGCCGGATGACCTGGCAGCGAATGCGGTCGAGCTGGACGCGCCGGGCTTCGACCCGGCCCGCCTGGCGCGGAGCTTCTACACCTCGTCCTCCTGTGGCGTCTGCGGCAAGGGCGCCCTCGAGGCGGTCGCAGTGGAGGCGCCGCGTGTCGAGAGCAAGCTGGTTGTTGCGGCAGAACTGATCGCGCTCCTCCCGGACCGCCTCCGCGCAGCGCAGCCCGCCTTCGAGGCGACGGGAGGCCTGCACGCCACGGGTCTTTTCGACGAGCAAGGTGAGCTCTTGTGCCTGCGAGAGGACGTGGGCCGCCACAACGCGATGGACAAGGTGATCGGCTGGGCCTTCGGCGCGGGGCGCTTGCCGCTCGAGCGGTCGATCCTCTGCGTGAGCGGCAGACTCTCGTTCGAGCTCGTGCAGAAGGCGGCTGTGGCCGGATGCCCGCTGCTGGTGGCCGTCGGCGCCCCCTCGTCACTCGCGGTCGAGCTCGCCGGCGATCGCGGCGTGACGCTCTGCGGATTCGTGCGGGGCGGGCGAATGAATGTGTACTCGGACCCGTGGCGCGTCGCGCGCTGAGCGGCGTCGTCCTGGTCGGCGGCGCGAGCACGAGGTTCGGATCACCGAAGGCGCTCGCCCAGATCGACGGCGAGACGTTCGTCGACCGCGCGCGCCGGATCCTTGCCGAAGCGTGCGACGAGGTGCTCGTGGTGGGGAAGGCGGGTGAGCTGCCCTTCGACGTGATCGACGACGCTTCCGAGGTGCGAGCCCCGATCGCGGGGGTCGTGGCGGGCTTGCGCGCCGCGAAGAACGACGTCGTGATCTTTCTGCCCGTCGACTGCCCCCGCGTGACGCCCGAGGTGATCCGCGAGTTGGGCGATGCATGCCGCGACGCCGCAGTCCCGCAAACAGGCCCACTCCCTGGCGCCTGGTCGAAGAGCGCACTCCCAGCGCTGCAGCAGCGCCTGGCGAACGGCCCGTACGCGCTCTACCGCGCCTATGAGGACCTCGACGTCGCCGAGTTGCAGATCGACCCACAGCTCCTGGCCGATGTCGACACCCCGGCCGAGCTCCAGAACCTTTGACCCGTGGATCGTCCGCGGCAGTTCGTTCACCCTGGTCGGACCACGAGACGTGCCGCCAGGAGCCATGGCCGAAAGGAGAGCGCAGCTCGCATCGAGCCAGAAAACGGGCCTCTGGATTGTTCGTCACAGTTCCGTGACCCTGGTCTGACCACGGGACGGGGCCTGTTGCGGCCCGGCGGAATTGCTTAGCCGCCGGCCTGCTCGGACTCGTCCGCGAGGCGCTTTCGTTCCTCGGCTTCGTGGCGGAAGCGCTGCTCGTCCGGGTCGTTCTTGGCACCCTTGAGGACGTAGATCGTGATCGCGAGCGCGGCTGCTACCGGGGCGAAGATCGAGATTGCGACGACGACCTGCGTCCAACCGTCCGCCGTGTAGGCGATCAGCATTAGAGGCGTGATGTGGATTGAGGTGCTCGCATCCGCGTGTGCTTCAAATGCACTTCAAGTCTCTACGCGAGGACGTTCTCGCGCGCTGCGCCGACGCCGACCAGCTCGATCGGCACGTCAAGGGCACGCGACACGTACTCCACGTATTCGCGCGCGGCGGTCGGGAGATCGTTGACCGACGTCGCTGCGTCGAGCGGCTGCTGCCATCCGGGCAGGACGTCCCACACCGGCTCGGCATGATGGAAGTCCGATTGGTGCGCGGGGAAGTGCTCGGTCTCCGAGCCGTCGCGCTGTTCGTACCGGATGCACACCGGCAACTCGGCGAAGTGGGAGAGCACGTCGAGCTTCGTCAGCGCGAGCGAGGTCATCCCGTTCACCCGCACCGCGTAGCGCAGTGCGACCAGGTCGAGCCACCCCCAGCGGCGGATCCGGCCGGTCACCGTTCCGAACTCGCCACCGAGGTCGCGTAGCTTCTCCTGGTCGGGGCCGACGATCTCCGACGGGAACGGGCCTTCGCCGACGCGCGTCACATATGCCTTGGAGATGCCGAGCACGCGGTCGATGCGCGTCGGGCCGATCCCGATCCCGGTCGGGGCGCCCGAGGCAATAGGGTTCGACGACGTGACGAAGGGATACGTGCCGTGGTCGAGGTCGAGCATCGTCGCCTGCGCGCCTTCGAACAGCACGTCCTTACCGGCGTCGAGTGCCTGGCTGATGAGCAGCGACACGTCGCCGACGAACGGCGCGAGGCGCTCCGCGAACCCGGCGTATTGCGACGAGATCTCTTCGAGGTCGAATGGCTCCGATTCGTAGATGCGCTCGAGCCAGAGGTTCTTCTCCGCGAGCGCGACCTCGATCTTCTGCCGCAGGATCTTCGGGTCGAGAACGTCCTGCACGCGGATCCCGATGCGCGAGGCCTTGTCGGCGTACGCCGGCCCGATCCCCCGGCGCGTTGTACCGATCTGCAGGTTGCCGAGGCGGCGCTCCGACGCCTGGTCGATCGTCAGGTGCCACGGCATGATCAGGTGCGCGTTGCCGGAGAGCGTGACGATCGAGGGGTCGATGCCGCGCTCCTGCAGCAGGTCGACCTCGTCGAGGAACACCTGCGCGTCGACGACGCACCCCGCCCCGATCACGGACTGCGTACCCGACACGACGCCGCTCGGCATCTGACGCAGCTTCCACGTCTCGCCGTCGACGACAATTGTGTGCCCGGCATTGGGACCGCCTTGATAGCGGCACACGATGTCTGATTGCTGGGCGAGCAGGTCGACGATCTTGCCCTTGCCTTCGTCGCCCCACTGCGCGCCGACCACTACGGTCGAAGGCACTTGGACAATCTAGCGCGCCAGGCTGTCGGCTCCCGCGACCGCCCGGACGCCAAGTGCCGCAAGGAGCGCCAGGGCGAACGCCGTCGGCGGCCCCGTCGCCCAGCCGCGCACGATGCTCACCAGGTTCCGCGTCCTCACGGCGTGCCGGCCGCGCGCGCCACCGGCGCCTGCCATCGCGCCGACGAGCGCCTGGTTCATCGAGGTGAAGTAGCCGAAGGAGACCGCGATGAGGATCACCAGCGCCTGCACGAGTTGCGCCGTGGTCGCTGTGACGCTGTCGACCTCGACGATGTCGAACGCGACGCGGTCAAGCAGGCCGCGGCCCGTGATCAGCACGCCCAGAGCGATGCCGACACCGCAGAGGAGCCCGGCGTCGCGCGCGCTCAGGACGTCTGGCCCGACGAGGGTGCCGCTCGCCAGCGCGACATCGTTCGCGCCCATCGCGAACGACGCCAGAGCGCCGACGAGCACGAGCCCCGGTCCGACGCGTTTCACCGAGCCGAGCGTCTTGCCGCCGAGGAACCCGATCGCCGCCGCAACCACTGGCGCCGCCACCCAGATCACAGCGAGCGTCCCGATCGTGCGCCAGTGCACACCGACCGACGATGCGACCGCGGCGCCGACGACTGCGCCGACGAGGATCTGGATGGTCGAGGTGGGAATGCGGATGCGGTTGTAGATCGCCGTCACGCCGAACGCGACCGCGATCACCACCACCTCACCGAGCCGCGTCGGCGTCGCATCGATCAGCTTGCGTCCCACCGTCGTCGCGACCTTGCCACTCGCGAGCCAGGCGCCGAGGAGCGCGAGCGGCGCCATCAGCAGGAGCGCCGTTCGCGCCGAGACCGCCCCGAGCGCGTACGGCATCCCCATGCACGCGCCCGTGTAGTGCGAGCCGATCGACCACGCGAACGCGAACGCGAGCGCGACGAGGAGAACGGTCACGAGCGAAGCGAACTAGACCGCGCGGGCGAGCGGGCGCACGATGCGCCGCATGACGATGCGATGGCCGCGCCGGCAGGTCGTGAAGCCCACGTCCGCCTCACGGCGCAGCGTTCCGTGGACCACGCAGGCGTCTGCGGCGAGCGACTCGCGCACGGACAGACATGCCTCGCACGGTTCGTCGAAGGACGTCGCCTCCGGACCGAGCCAGACATGCTGCCGCTCGATCATGCGATCTGCAGCTGCCGGTCGTCGGGGCGTGTCAGTGCGGGCGGGCGCTCGACGCGGCGTAGGACGATCTCGTGCCCGCCGTCGCAGTGCACGACGGCCACAGCAGCATCCGGCGCGACCGAACCGCGAACGCTCGCACTCGAAAGCGCGTCCGCGAAGAGCGCACCCGAGAGGCGCGCGGTCTCCAGGCAGGGTTCGCACAGGCATGAGAACGCCGTGGCGGAGGGGGAGAGCCACACAGTGGTTGTCATGCGACGGCCGCCAGGTCGGCGAACTTCGCGTACCGCTTCTGGAACGCGAGCTTGATGCCGTCGGTCGCGCCGTTTCGGTGCTTGGCGAGGATGACCTCGGCGATGCCCGCCGAGTCCGTCTCCTCCGGGTTGTAGTACTCGTCGCGGTAGACGAACATCACGAGGTCGGCGTCCTGCTCGATCGAGCCGGACTCGCGCAGGTCGGAGAGGATCGGCCGCTTGTCGTGCCGCTGCTCGACGGCACGCGAGAGCTGCGAGAGCGCGATGATCGGCACGTCGAGGTCACGCGCGAGCACCTTGAGCGCGCGCGAGATCTGCGACACCTCCTGCACCCGGTTCTCGGCGGACGTGCCGCTCGTCATCAGCTGCAGGTAGTCGATGATCACGAGCCCGAGATCCGGCTGACGCATCTTCAGGCGGCGCAGCTTGGAGCGGATCTCCATCATCGTGATCGAGGCCGTGTCGTCGACGTAGATCGGCGCCTTCGCGAGCTTGTCGCACGCGGCCGTCAGACGCGGCCAGTCGTCGACGGCGAGCTTGCCGGTGCGCAGGCGCTGCGACTCGACCTTGCCCTCCGAGCACATCAGCCGCTGCGTCACCTCCGACTTCGACATCTCGAGCGTGAACAGGGCGACCGGCTTCTCGTGCCGCACAGCGACATTCGCCGCCATGCCGAGCGCGAGCGCCGACTTGCCCATCGACGGACGTGCCGCGATGATGATCAGGTTGCCGGGCTGGAACCCGGCGGTCAGCCGGTCGAGCTCGCGGTAGCCGGACGCGGTGCCGGTGATGTCGCTGCCGGCCTCGTACAGCTTGGTGATCGTCTCGAACGATTCCTTGAGCAGCTCGTCGATGTGCGCGAACTCGGTGGAGACGCGCTGCTGGGACAGGTCGAAGACGATCGACTCCGCGCGGTCGACGAGTTCGACGGTCTCGCCGGGCCGGTCGAAGCCGAGGCGCGCGATGTCGTTGCCGGCGCGGATCAGTCCGCGCAGCGTCGACATGTCGCTGACGATGCGGGCGTAATGCGCCGCGTTGGAGGCCGCGGGAACGAGCGCGGCCAGTTCGTGCACGCGCTCCGCTCCGCCGGCGCCGTCGAGGTGCGAGGTGCGATCGAGCTCGTCGACGACGGTGATCGCGTCGACCGGCTCGCCCTTCGCGTAGAGCGCGAGGATCGCCTTGAAGATGTGGCCGTGGCTCTCCCGGTAGAAATCGCCGGCGCTCAGATTGGTGACCTCGGTCACCGACCCGATCGCGAGCGGGGAGAGCATCATCGCGCCAAGGACGGACTCCTCGGCGTCGAGGTTCTGGGGCGGCACCGGGGCGTTCGACAGTGCTTGCGCGGGCGCGGCCATCTGCTCCGTAGTAGACCGGGCTTTGGCCCCGTCTGGAAGGGTGTGGATAGCGTGCTTACGGGTATCGAAGGTGCCGTCTATGCAGGAATTATAGAACGTCTGTTCGCCTCACGATAGTGGACGAAATGGACGCTCTTTGCGACAACTTTGGCCCAAGTTCCACAGGTGTGAAACGCCTGTGGACAGAAACGGGGACACTCATCCACAGGCCCGTGGAGAGCCTGTGGACGAAAGTTCCCTCGGGAGGCGCTAGGACAGTTCTTCGACGGCCGTGCGCTCGTCGTCGTCCGCAGCCGCGGAGCCATCCTCGGAAGCGGGCTCCGCGGCGGCAGCCTCTTCCTCGGCGACGATCTGGGCGTCGATCTCGGCCTCGGCAGCCTTGTGCTCGGCCCGCGCGGCAGCCTCCGCCGCCTCGGCCTCGGCCTGCTCGGCCGCTGCGAGTGCGAGCAGCTCCTCCTCCGGAGGAAGCTCTTGGCCTTCGGGCGCCACGGCGACCTTCAGCTCGACGACGACGTCGGTGAAGATCTCGAAGGCGACGCGGTAGCGGCCGATGCGCTTGATCGTGTCCATGTCGAGCTTGCGGCGATCGACGCGGATCTGCTCCTGCTCCCACAGCCGGTCGGCGACGTTCGTCGCGGTGACCGAGCCGAACAGCGCACCGGTCGGGCCGGCGTTCACGTCGAAGCGAAGCTCGACAGCCTCGAGCCGCGTCGCGATCGCGCGCGCCTCGTCGACCGTCTGCGCGTTATGGCGGGCCCGCTGGACGTCGCGCTTCTCGAGCTCCTTGACGAGCGCCGGGGTCGCAACCTCAGCCAGCCCGCGAGGGAGGAGGAAGTTGCGCGCGTAGCCGCGGGCGACGTTGACGACTTCGCCGCGGAGGCCGAGATGGTCAACGTCTGACTTGAGGATCACTTCCATTGCCACGCCGCCTACTTCTCACCGATGTACGGGAGCAGGGCGAGCTCACGTGCGCGCTTCACGGCGACGGCGACCTGGCGCTGGTGGCGCCGGCACGCGCCGCTGATGCGGCGGTTGCGGATCTTCCCCTTCTCCGAGACGTAACGCCTGAGCTCGTTGACGTTCTTGTAGTCGACCTCGTCGATCTTGCTCTTGCAGAAGAAGCACGACTTGCGGCGCCCCGGCCCACTGGGCACGTTGCGCTTGCGGCTTCCGCCGTCCTTGCGATCACGATCCGATTTCGGTGCTGCCAAATCCTTCTCCTTAGAACGGAATGTCGTCGTCGGAGCCCTGGAAGTCCGCATCGGAACCTGCCGATGCGCCCGCGGGCACGAACTGGTTGCCGCCACCGGCGCCGCCGGACGACTCACCGTCGCTGCGCCCGCCGAGGAACTGCACGGAATCCGCGATCACCTCGACTGCCTGGCGCTTGGTGCCGTCCTGCGCATCCCATTCACGCCACTCGAGGCGACCGTCGATCGCGACCGGGCGCCCCTTCGCGAGGTACTGCGCGCAGCTCTCGCCCTGGTTGCCCCAGACGGTGATGTCGAAGTAGTTCGGCTTCTCGGTCCACTCGCCGGTGGAACCGTCCTTGCGCCGCGTGTTGACCGCGATGCGCAGGCTGCAGACCGCCATGCCGGAAGGCGTGTGGCGCAGCTCGGGATCGCGGGTCAGGTTGCCGACGAGCACGACGCGGTTGATATTTGCTGCCATTTCTCGCTCCTCTCCTACGGGTCGATCCAGGCTACTCCGCAGCCGGGTCGATGTCATCGGCCGGACGAGCGGTGTCGTCCTCGGCCGGGGCCGCGTGCGCGACCGGCGCGCCGACCGGGATCTGCGACGGGGCCTTCATGTTCGTCGAGCCCTTGACGCGGCGGAAGGCGCCGTGGCGCATCACACCGTCCGTGATCTTCAGGACGCGCGTGATCTCGGCCAGCGTCTCCGCCGGCGCGCTGAAGAGGAGCAGGTGGTAGACCGCTTCGCCCTTGTGGTCGATCTCGAAGGCGAGGCGGCGGCGACCCCACGGCTCGTGGCCGTCCCAGGAGCCCGTGGCCCCGTCGACGGAGTCGCGAATACGCTGGATGATCTCGTTGCCCCGCTCTTCAGCAAGCTCAGGGTCCAGCAGCAGCATGATTTCGTAGTCGTTCAAACCCGAATTCTCCTTCCCATGGACTGAATCGGCCCCGCTTCCTGGACGCCGTTTCGGGAGACGGCGCGACGAGCGGGACGAGAAGCGGCGGCAGTGTAGCATCGGTGGGGTGAAGCGACTGCTCGCTCTCGTGGCCGGTGGCCTAGGGCTGAGGGCGCTTTTGAAGCGACGCTCCCGTCCTGCACGCTCGCCCGATCCGGCGGACGATCTGCGCGCGAAGCTCGCGCAGGCGAAGGTGCAGGAGCCGGAACCGGAGGCGCCTCAGCCGGAGACGGTCGAGGGCCGCCGCGCCGATGTGCACGCCAAGGCGCGCCAGGCGATCGACGACCTCGGCAAGGACTAGACAGACGCGAGCAACTCGGCGCGCTCGGCGTCGGTGAGCCCGCGCAGTGGCGCCCGAACGTCTTCGCGCATCGGCACGCCCTTCGAGGCGACGACGGCCTTCAACGCCGCGTGGCGGGGGAAGCGCTCGACGACGGCCCGCAACTTGCCTGCCGCGGTCGAGTCTCCGCTGCGAACCGCCTCGACGACGATCTCGGGGAAGGCGGAGGCGAGGCCCGAGACGGCGCCGGCCGCGCCCGCCGCGAGCCCTTCGCCGATCAGGGCCTCGGCTCCGACGAAGACGTCGAGCCCCTCGAGCATGTACGGAGCGACCTTCGAGAACGGCGCGTCGCTCACCTTCATCCCTGCGACGTTGTCGACCGTCTCGCGCAGGCGCTCGATCACGGAGACGGGGATCGCGTACCCGGAGGCCTTTTCCAATTCGTAGACGTAGAACGGGAGCGGGGCGCAGGCTCGAGCTGCCGTCACGAAGTGCGCGAGCAGCGCGTCGTCGTCGAGGGGGAAGTACGGCGGCGCGATCACCGCGACGGCCTCCGCTCCCGCTTCGGCGGCGTGCGCGGCAAGCCCCGCGGTGTCCGCCGTCGACTGCGCGCCGCAGTGCGCCAGCACGGGCAGAGGGCCTGTTACGGCGTTTGAGATGGCCCTTTTACGCTCAGAGAGAGATAAGAGAATGCCCTCGCCCGTTGTCCCGAGCAGCAAGACACCCTCGACACCGGCGGCGCTCAGAAAGGTGAGATACGGCTGGAGCGCGTCCTCGTCGAGCTCCGTTCCGTTCGCCCGGAGCGGCGTTAGGGCGGCTGCGATCGTCCTGGCCATCGCAGCGATGCTAGTTGCCGCTCGGCCCGCGTCGGCGTCCGACCCGCTGCCAACACGAATGTGAAAGCGCTCGCGGCCGAGAACTGCGCCGCAAACTAGCGCTTCGCAACGACCGCAATCTTCAAGCTCGGGTTCCGCGGCACGCGCGGTGCAAGCAGGCGTTCAAGCGCATTCATTGCCTGCAGCACCGCGCGTGACTCGAAGAGTCGGTAGCGCAGGTGCCAGCTCAGGCGGTCGCGGTTCCAAGGGAACCGATCGCCGACGATCGGCCGGTTGAAGAGGAAGTACATCGGAACGAGGTCCTCGAGGATCGCATCCGATCGCGAGAAGAGAAGCCGGTCGTAGTCCGAGCGTGAGTGGAAGACGACGTGCGGAACGGCTCCGGGATTCGTCCGAGGGACGAGCTCGCGCTGCCCGAACGTGTCCACGAGAAGCAGATGCCCGCGAGGCTCGACGAATGACCAGACGTTCTCGAGTGCCTGCGCAAGCTTCTCGGGATTGACGATGTGGTAGGCGACGTCGAACATCAACACGACGTCGAAGGGGCCGAGGCCGCTGATGTCAGGTGGTAGCGAGGCCGTGATGTCGACGATTTCGAACGCCGCCTCCGGATCGATCGAGCGAACGTGCTGAGCGGACGTCGTCGTGATGTCGAAGCCCGTGTACGACGCGCGTCCGAGTTGACGTGCGACGTTCGTGAAATAGCCGACACCGGCGCCGACGTCGAGGACGCGCTTACCCCGCAGGTCGATGCCGTTGCGCGTCAGCGCGTCCCGAACCGCGCGCTCCTTGACGCGGTAGAGGTGGCGGTTGTATCGCGGGCCGTATCCGCCGTGCCCCACGCCGGTCAACCCTTCGCGCGAGCTGAGCAGGCCCTCCCAGAAATCACCCGGCTCGTACGACGTCATGGGCCATTTTAGCCTTGAGGCCAGAGCCCCGCCGTCGGGCCGCCGCGATAGGTTCGCTGCTCGATGCCCGAGAACGACCGTACGCGCTGGCTGGCCCTGTATGTCCTCTGCGCAGCAAGCCTGATGATCGTCCTCGACACGACGATCGTGAACGTGGCGCTGCCGTCGATCAGGAGCGACCTCGGCTTCTCGGAGACGTCCCTGGCGTGGGTGATCAACGCGTACACGCTCACCTTCGGCGGCTTTTTGCTCCTTGGCGGAAGGCTCGGCGACCTCTACGGCCACCGGCGCCTCTTCCTCGCGGGCATCACGCTCTTCACGCTCGCCTCGGCCGCGTGCGGGCTCGCAGGCTCTCAGGGTTTCCTCGTCGGTGCGCGCGCCGTGCAGGGCCTCGGCGGCGCGGTCGCATCAGCGGTCTCGCTCTCGCTGATGATGAACCTGTTCACCTCGCCCGGCGACCGCGCGAAGGCGATGGGCGTGTTCGGCTTCGTCGCCTCCGGTGGAGGCAGCATCGGCGTGCTGCTCGGCGGACTGCTCACGGACTCGCTGGACTGGCATTGGATCTTCCTCGTCAACCTGCCGATCGGCGTCGTCGTGATCCTGTTCTCGACGCGGCTCCTCCCGGGCAGGTCGGACGATCGGTCGGGCGGGCGCCTAGACGTCGCGGGCGCGGTCATCGTCACCTCGGCCTTGATGCTCGCTGTCTACGCAGTGGTGAACGGGAATCAGAACGGCTGGAGCTCCGGTCGCACGCTCGGCCTCCTGGTCGCGGCGGTGGCGTTGCTCGCGCTCTTCATCGGGATCGAGGCGCGCGTCTCGGCGCCGTTGATGCCGCTTCGCATGTTCAAGCTGCGTAATCTCTCCACCGCCAGCGTCATCGGCATGCTCTGGTCCGCGGCGATGTTCGCGTGGTTCTTCCTCTCCGCGCTGTACCTCCAGCTCGTGCTCGGGTACAGCCCGCTGCAGGTCGGGCTCGCGTTCCTGCCGGGCAACCTGATCATGGGCGTGTTGTCCCTCGGGTTCTCCGCGAAGATCGTGATGCGGTTCGGGATCAAGCGCCCGCTCGCTGTCGGTCTGACGTTCGCCGCGGTGGGGCTCGCCCTCTTCGCGCGCGCGCCGATCGACGGAAACTTCATCGTCGACGTCCTGCCGGAGATGGTGCTGCTCGGACTCGGCGCAGGCATCGCCTTCAACCCGGTGCTGATGGCAGCGATGAGCGACGTCGCACCGGAGGAGTCGGGCCTCGCCTCAGGGATCGTCAACACCTCGTTCATGATGGGCGGCGCGCTCGGGCTCGCGGTGCTCGCGAGCGTGGCGGCATCGCGGAGCAGCAGCCTGCGCAGCGGCGGCACAGCCGAACTCGCGAGCCTGCTCAGCGGGTATCACCTGGCGTTCCTCGTCGGCGCGATCTTCGCGCTCGCCGCGGCAACGCTCGGCATTGCGTTGTTCCGCACCAGCGAGGTAACGGCCGGCGAAGCGGCTCCAGCGCCCGTTCACTGACCGTGCGAACGGACGGCGCGCTCAACGAGGAAAGGCCCCTGACGGGGCCTTTCCTTTGGAACCACCAGCGGGCGGGCTGGTGCCTAGTGCTGGTAGCTCGCGCGGAGTGCCTTGACGGCATCGTGCGCCGCCTGCAGCGCGGACTTGATCTCCGTGCGCTGCTGCTGGAGCAGCGTCCGCAGCGGCTGAAGCAGAGCCTTCATCTGCCCCTTGCCCGTCTTGGCCGCGTGTACGGCTGCGACGTCCGTCTTCAGCTGCGCCCGGTCGGCCTTGACGGTTGCAGTTGCAGCCTCGCGGTCGGATTTCAGCTTCGCGCGATCGGCCTTGATCGTCGCCAGCGCGGTCTTGCGCGGGGTGCCGATTGCGGCCTCCGCGTCGGCGCCCAGCTTCTGGGCATCTGCGACCACCAGGTCGTGGCGCGCCGTCGCGTCCGTCGTCAGCTTCGCGATGTCCGCCTTCACGGCGGCGAGCGGATCGGTATCCGCAAACGCAGCGGGAATGGCGAGCGCTCCGGCGACAGCGCCAAGTGCAACGAGTGATACGGCCCTCTTCATTGATCGTGTCCTTTCGGTTGTCAGGAAACTCGCCTCATCCTGGCTCCGCTGGGGCGTGCGACGGTAAATGCCGTGTTCGACCGAGGTAAAACGTGCGCCGGATAATTTCGGCGCGAAGGACGAGGATCTCGTCTCGTCGCGCTCCGCACTAGCTGACGCCGCGATTGCAGCCGGCCGCAGGGCCTCGTGGTCTTGAGGATTGACGGATTGCCAACGTGCGGGCTTCGAAGCAACGGAGCGACCCCGGAGTCGAACCGAGCAAGCGTGGGGTTGCCACGCCGGACTGGTTTTGAAGACCAGTTGGGGCACCGGCCCCTGCCGCTCCAAGACGGAGATGGTACGGACGCGGGGTGGGGTGTGGCCAACCAGGGGCCGAGGGGCGGGATCCGACGGAGGGCCACCGCGTTGTCCTCTTCCTAGACGCTGCCGGCCGAACGACTAACGCACGCTGCGGGCCTGCAAGTACACCCAGATGGCTGCGGCGGCTGCGGCTCCGAAGATCAGCCCCACGATCCAGTGTCCACTGGTCAGGAACAGCAGCGCCACGAGCAGGAGAACGGCCCCGATCAGGGCGGCTCGACGCAGGATGCGCGTCCGCTCGTTCGCTCTGCCTCCGACAGTCATGGGGCAATCTTACGCGGCAGTTTCAGCGCGCGCGCCGCAACGTTCGAACGTCCCCGCGCCGTACCGTCAAGCCGTCCGCGTCGTAGCGCTCGAGCAGCAGTTGCGCGGTTCGCCTCCCGACGCCGAGCGCGTCCCGGAACCGTGCGAGCGTGATCTCCTCGAGTGTGGGCAAGAGCGAAAGGCCGCGATCGTAGAGCGCTGTCGAGACCGCAAAGCCGTCGCCGACGCGCCGGAGTCGGCCCGCTTCGTCGAGGAACGCTGCGAGCTGCTTGTCTTCCACCTTCGCGATCTCTTCTCCAGCCAGTAACGCCTCGAGCTCCGCCGCAGCCTGCGCGCGCTCGCCGAGCGCGGCCGCCGCGCCCGGGAGATACGCCTTCGCGCCGCGCCGCTCGACCTCGAGCAGGTTCAGCACGTGAGGTGCCCATGGTGCGGGCGGCAGCAGTTCCGCGACCGGGACGCCGGGGTCGAGTGGATCCGACTCGGCCCGTGCTGCGAGCCGCGCGTGCACACCGGCGCGAAGCTCCGCGAGCCAGGCGTCGGAGAAGACGTGTTCGCCTGCGGCGCGCACGGCCGCCAGCCCGTGCGCGAGCTCGGCCGGCGCGAGGATCCCCCGCGCTTGGAGGTCGCGACTCGCGACGGGTGCGTGCACGAGTGCGCGCACGATCTCCTCGGGGTCGTCGCTTTCGAGCACAGCAAGCCGTTCCGGCTCGAGCCTGCGCGGAGGAGCGGGGTCGAGGACCGTGCCCCCGCCGACAGTGGTCTGCGTGCGGAGGACGACGCGGTCGCCGCGGGCGGCGACGACTGGATCTGCGAGACGAAGCTGCGCGTACGCACCGTCACGCGCGACTCTGGCGGGCACCGCCTTCGTGCCGACGTGCACCGTCACGGCGGCGGGCACATCGGCGATCTCCTCGAGGCGCACGTCGAGTCGGTAGGAGAGGGGGTAGTGGCCCGGCTCGACCAGGACATCACCGCGGACGAGGCCGCGGCGCTCGACGGTCGGCAGGTTGACCGCGACGCGCTGGCCGGCTTGCGCCTCGTCGACGGCCGCGTCGTGCACCTGGACGCTACGCACGCGCACCGTCTTTCCACTCGGCTCGATCCGCAGCATGTCGCCGGCTGCGATTGTCCCCGACCAGAGGGTCCCAGTCGCGACCGTGCCCACGCCCTGCAGCGTGAATACGCGGTCGACGTAGAGGCGGGTCGCGCGCTCGGCGTCGCGTTCTTCGACCGGCACGCGTTCGAGCGCAGCGCGCAGCTCGTCGAGGCCCGCGCCGGTCTTCGCCGAGACGGCGACCACTTCGGCCTGCGGGGCGAGCTCGCGCGCCTCCTCGAGTGCGAGCTCGAGCGTCTCGTCGTCGACGGTGTCGGACTTCGTCACGGCGACGACACCGCGGGTGACGCCGAGCAATCGCAGCACCGCGAGGTGCTCCAGCGTCTGCGGCCGTGAGCCCTCCTGCGCGTCGATCACGAGGAGAAAGAGGTCGATGCCGCTCGCGCCCGCGATCATCGTGCGTACGAAGCGCTCGTGACCGGGAACGTCGACGAGCGACATCCGCCGTCCGCCGGGCAGCTCGAGTGGTGCGTAGCCGAGGTCGATCGAAATCCCACGCGCCTGTTCCTCGGGCAACCGGTCGGTGTCCTTCCCCGTCAGCGCGCGCACGAGCCACGTCTTGCCGTGGTCGATGTGGCCGGCGGTGCCGACCGTCAGCGGCATGCGTGAACCGCGGCGGCCACCTCGTCGACCTCGTCGCCCGACAACGTGCGGCAGTCGAGCAGCAGGCGGCCGTCGCGCACGATCCCGATCACGGGCGGTTCGTGAGCGCGGAGCGGTGCGGCCAGCGTCTCCTCGACGGCGCACGCGAACGACGGCAGCTCCGACAGCGGCAGCGCCCCGCCGCCGACGCGGCTCACGGTCTCCTCGACCTCGCCGCCGACCGCTGCAGCTAGCCGCTCGGCCCGCGCACGCACCGTGTCCGTGTCCTCGTGCAGCATCCGCAGCACCGGCACCTCGCGCAACGCGCGGTCGGGATCGAGGTAGAGGAGCAAGGTTCCCTCGAGCGCGGCAAGCCCGAGTTTGTCCGCGCGCAACGCGCGATGGAGCGGATGGCGTCGCAGTCGCTCGATCAGGTCGGCGCGCCCGACGACGATCCCTGCCTGGGGGCCGCCGAGCAGCTTGTCGCCGCTGAAGCAGACGAGGTCGGCTCCCGCAGCGAGTGAGGCCTGCGCCGTCGGCTCGTCGGACATGTCGAGCAGCGCGCCGGAGCCGAGGTCGTCGAGGAGCGGCACGTCGTGCCTGCGCGCAACCGCGGCGAGCTCTGCGAGGGACGGCTGCTCCGTGAATCCGACCACGCGGAAGTTGGACTGGTGTACGCGCAGCAGGAGTGCCGTGTCGTCGGTCGCCGCGCGCTCGTAGTCGGCGGCGCGGGTGCGATTCGTCGTGCCGACCTCGACGAGTTTCGCACCCGAGCGAACGAGTACGTCAGGGATCCGGAAGCCGTCGCCGATCTCGATCAGCTCGCCGCGCGAGACCAGCACCTCGCGTCCCTCGGCAAGAGCGGCCAACGCGAGCAGCATCGCTCCTGCGTTGTTGTTGACGACGATCGCCGACTCGGCGCCCGTGAGCCGCCGCAGGATCGCGGTCACGTGGTCCTGCCGTGAGCCTCGTGCGCCTTCGGCGAGGTCGTACTCGAGATTCGAGTAGCCGCGGCCGACTTCGAGGACGCGCTCGAGTGCGGCGGCCGGGAGCGGGGCGCGCCCCAGGTTCGTGTGGACGATCACACCCGTCGCATTCACGACGCGGCGGAGGGCCGGCGTGCGCGCCGCGGCGAGCTCCGTCTCGAGCCTTGCTGCAAGGTCGCCCGGATCGACGCCCGCCTGGATCTCCTCGCGCGCCCGGGCCAGCACCGCTCGCGCCGCCGCCACGGCGAGCGGGTCGCTGATCGAGCGCGTGAGCTCGTCGACCGAGGGGAGATCCCGCAGTTCCATGAGCAAAACGATACGTGAGCTGAGAACCCGCAACACCCCCGGCTCCGTTGCTTCACTGTCCGAATGAAACGCCTCGCCGTCCTCCTCAGCGTGATCCTGGTCGCCGCCGTCGGTGCCGCTGTTGCGCGCGGGCTCCAGTTCCGTGGGGCGGCCAAGCCGGGCGTCCATGTGCTTGGCGTCGATGTGGGCGGAGACTCGCGCGCGCAGATCGAGCACGAGCTTCGCGCCTGGAGCGAGCAGCAGGTGACGATCCGGACGGGCGGGCGCTCGTACCGCGTGCCGCGCGGATGGCTCGTTTCGGTCGACGCGCATGCAACCGCGACGCGTGCTCTCGACGCCGGCTCAGAGATCTCACTCGTCTTTTCGAACCACGCGGACGTCGCACCGGTGATCCGGCGCGCCACGAATGCGAGCAACGTCCTCAACGCGCTGGCCCGTGCCGGCCGCGACCCGGTCTCGGCAACCGTGACGCTGAACGGAGCGGACGTCGCCGTTACGCCGGCGAAGGATGGGCGCCGGCTCGACGACGCAGCGTTGCTGCGCCGTCTCTCGCACAACACGACCGTCATCGACGCGCCCTTTACGCGGCTACGGCCCAAGGTGTCAGACACCGCTGCGCAAGCCGCGGCGTCAGAGGCACGCGCGCTGCTCGCGCAGCCGGTTGCGATCGTCTATCACGGAGCGCGACGTGGTGCGCTGAGCCGCGCTCAGATCGCGCGTGCGGTGAGTTTCGGCGACGACCTCGCCGTGAAGCTCGACGGCGACGCGCTCGCAAAGGTCGTCCGACCCCGGCTCGGGAAGTGGGTCCAGCGCGCGCACAACGCGCGCTTCGTTGTTGCGGGCAGCAAGATCAAGGTGGTTCCGTCGCGGCCCGGACGTGATGTGGATCCCTCGCAGTTGGCGTCGGCCATTGACGCAGCGGCGAAGGGCGGCCACGTGGCGCGCCTCGAGCTCGGCGCGCGTCAGCCCGAGTTGACGACGGCGAAGGCAAACGCACTCGGGATCCGTGAAAAAGTCTCCTCGTTCACGACCGACATGGGACCCTCGTCGTCGAACCGGATCCACAACGTGCAGCTGATGGCGGACTTCATCGACGGCACACTGATCCGTCCCGGCGAGGCTTTCTCGTTCAACGACGTCGTCGGCCCGCGCACCGCGGAGCGCGGCTTCCTCGAGGGTCAGATGATCATCGGCTCGCTCGTGCTGCCGTCGATCGGGGGCGGCGTCTGTCAGACCGCGACGACGATGTTCAACAACGCACTCGAGCTCGGACTTCCGATCCTCGACCGCACGAACCACAACCTCTACATCTCGCACTACCCGCTGGGGCGGGATGCGACGGTGGCGTGGGGCGGCCCCGACTTCAAGTTCAAGAATGACCTGCAGCACGGGATCCTGGTGAAGACGTCGTACACCGACTCGACTCTGACGTTCACCTTCTACGGCTCGGGCGAAGGGCGCCGCGTGGTCACCAGGGCCGGCTCGCGGACGAAGTGGACGGATCCGTCGATGAACTACGCGGTCGATCCGAACGCGCCGCGCGGCTCGGCGAAGGTCGTGACGGGAACGGATGAGAAGGGCTTCGATGTGAGCGTCGCGCGCACGGTCTACGACGCGAGCGGGAAGGAGCTGCGACACGACACGTTCAAGTCGCGCTACATCCCGGACAGCCCGACGACGGTGTACGGCCCCGGGAGAACGCCGCCCGGCCCGTACATCGTCCTGCCGTCGCACATCTAATTCCCCGCCCTCAACCTGGTTCGGTTTCTGAACCAGGTTGATGCGTTTCGAACCGCGGTGCCCTCCGCGTAAGCCCGAACCTGGTTGAAGAGCGAACCAGGTTCGGGCTTACGCGGGCGGGTCGTACGACTCGAGCACGCGCTGCACCGCGATGTTCGGGTCGTCCGTGACGTGCAACAGTTCGAGGTCGCTCGGCGAGATCATCCCGTCGGCGAGCAGCTGGTCGCGAATCCAGTCCAGCATCCCCGCCCA
This sequence comes from Gaiellaceae bacterium, assembly GCA_046594035.1. Classification (GTDB taxonomy): domain Bacteria; phylum Actinomycetota; class Thermoleophilia; order Gaiellales; family Gaiellaceae; genus PALSA-600. Next base: position 12,695 of record JBKJQL010000033.1, on the reverse strand, counting down.
GTAGCTCGAGTCGAAGAGCACGACGGGGAAGTGGCGGATCTTGCCGGTCTGGATCAGGGTCAGCGCTTCGTACAGCTCGTCCATCGTCCCGAAGCCGCCCGGGAAGATCACGAACCCCTGCGACGGCCGAACGAAGCAGACCTTGCGCGCGTAGAAGTGGTCGAAGGTGTGCGAGATGTCGAGGTAGGGATTTCCGCCCTGCTCGTGCGGCAGCACGATATTGAAGCCGACCGAGAGCCCCCCGCCTTCCTTGCAGCCACGGTTGGATGCCTCCATCACGCCAGGCCCTCCGCCGGTCACGACCGCCCAGCCCGCCTCGCCGAACTTGCGCCCGACGATTCGCGCGTCCTCGTAGGGCTTGCTGCCCTCCGCCACGCGCGCCGAGCCGAACATCGCCACCGCCGGGCGATCGATCAGCGCGATCTTCTCGAACCCGGCGCGAAACTCCTCCGCGATCTTCGTGACGGAGACATCGATGGCCGAGGTGCCCTCGTCGAGGATCTTTCTGTCGTCGGTCACAGCCTGTTTTGCGGGCGGTACGTCGCGATCATGCCGAGGATCATCGCCGCGGCAGTACCCGCGTAGAGCGCATATGAAGCGAGCGCCAGTCGGCCGCCACCGCCGAGGCGCAGGAACTTCGCGGAGCGCCACACGGCGCCGCCGTCGAAGATGCCGAACGGCAGCAGGTTGAACAGGTTCAGGAAGAAGCCGGAATATGCGAGCGCGTACATCAGGCGCGAGCCGTTCGACTCCGCAATGCCGAGACAGACGGCCGCGGCGGCGCCGCCGAGAATCGGGCCGGCGATCGCGACACGCACGGTCTGCCAGGGATGCCCGCGCGTGTACTGCACGTACGCACCGAGGAACGGGATGAAGACCGGGAGCCTCGGGCTGAGGCCCTCGCGCTTCGCTTCGATGTAGTGGCCGAGCTCATGGACGAAGATGAGCAGGACGAATCCGACAGCGAACTTCCAGCCGAAGATCAGCGCGTACGCGGCGACGGCGATGAAGATGCTCGAGAACTTCAGGAGCACGAAGCCCCACTTCGCTCCGGCGAACACGAGCGCGATCGCCGGCCCGATCGCCTTGCGGATGCGGCCGCGCCAGTCCGTCCCGCGCGGCTGGATCGGCTCATAGTCGCGCTGTCCGTCGACGCTCATGATCCCCTCCCGATCCACTCTTCGCCGCCCGCGTAGACCTCTTTCTTCCACAGCGGCACGCGTTCCTTCAATTCGTCGATGGCGTCCTTGCACGCGGCGAGTGCATCCTGGCGGTGCGGGGCGGAGACAGCGATCACGACGGACGTATCCCCGATTCCCACGCGCCCGACACGGTGATGGATCGCGACGGCGGTCAACTCGTACCGAGACTGGAGGTCGGCGGCGATCTCCGCCATCACCTTTTCGGCCATTCCTTCGTAGGCCTCGTAGTCGAGGTGCGTCACGGTGCGTCCGCGCGAGGAGCTGCGCGTCGTGCCGGTGAACGTCGCGATCGCGCCCGCTTCCTCGTCCCGGACCTCGTCGACGACCCGATCGAGCGAGAGCGGTTCGTCGCTGACCAGGAACGCGCCGCCTGAGACGGGCGGGATGAGGGCCACCTCGTCTCCATCTGCGAGCGCGCGATCGGGGGTCGCGTACTCCTTGTTCACCGCGTACAAGAGACCCGCAGGCTCGTCACCGAGCTCGAGCGCGCGCCAGACGTCGCCGACGGTCGCCGCCTCCACGTCGCGCTGCGCCCAGCCGGCGCGCTCGCGAAGTCCTGCGAAGAGTCTCACGGTGACGGGCACGGCCAGTAGCCTACGGACGTGGCGTCCACCGACCGGCACGAGACCGAATCCGGGATCGAGATCAAGCCGGTCTACACCGCCGCCGACGCGCCCGCCGAGCTCGAGCTGCCCGGCGAGTACCCGTACACCCGCGGCCCGTACCCGGACATGTATCGCGGGCGGCCGTGGACGATGCGCCAGTACGCCGGGTTCGCCTCCGCCGAGGAGTCGAACGAGCGGTACCGCTACCTGCTCGCGCACGGCCAGACCGGCCTCTCGATCGCGTTCGACCTGCCGACGCAGCTCGGGATGGACTCCGACGATCCGCGCGCGCTCGGCGAGGTCGGGCGGACGGGTGTCGCGATCGACTCGATCGCCGACATGGGGATCCTGCTCGGTGGTATTCCGCTCGACACCGCGTCGACGTCGATGACGATCAACGCGCCTGCCGGCCTGCTGCTCTTGCTCTACGAACTGGTGGCGGAGGAGCAAGGCGTTCCGTCGACCGCGCTTCGCGGGACGGTGCAGAACGACATTCTCAAGGAGTACATCGCGCGCGGGAACTACATCTTCCCGCCGCGCCCGTCGATGCGGCTCACGACCGACCTCTTCGCGTACTGCGCCGAGCGGATCCCGTCGTGGAACACGATCTCGATCTCCGGGTACCACATCCGCGAGGCGGGATCGACGGCGGTGCAGGAGCTCGCGTTCACGATCGCCAACGGGATTGCGTACTGCGCGGCCGCGGTCGAAGCCGGCCAGTCACCGGACGAGTTCGGCGCACGGCTGTCGTTCTTCTTCAACGCGCACAACGACTTCTTCCAGGAGGTGGCGAAGTTCCGCGCGGCACGGCGGGTCTGGGCGCGGGTGATGCGCGAGCGGTTCGGCGCAACGAACCCCAAGGCGCTCGCACTTCGCTTCCACGCGCAGACCGGCGGTTCCACACTGACCGCGCAGCAGCCCGAGAGCAACATCGTGCGCGTCGCGATCCAGGCGCTCTCTGCGGTTGCCGGTGGCGCTCAGTCGCTGCATACGAACAGCTACGACGAGGCGCTCGCGTTGCCGACGGAGCGCGCCGCCACGATCGCCCTGCGCACGCAGCAGATCCTCCAGAACGAGGCGGGCACGATCGCGCCCGCGGATCCGCTCGGCGGCTCGTACTACATCGAGGCGCTGACCGACGACCTCGAGTCGCGCGCGTGGGAGCTGATCGAACGGATCGACGAGCTCGGAGGCGGCGTCGCCGCGGTCGAGCAAGGCTTCGTCCAGGGAGAGATCGAGAACGCGGCGTTCAAGTGGCAACAGGAGGTCGAATCTGGTGAGCGCGTGATCGTCGGCGTGAACAAGTACACAGTCCAATCAGAAGAATCGATCGAGCTGCAGTCGATCGACCCGGAAGGGGAGAAGCGCCAGGTCGAGCGGACCGCGCGCGTGCGCGCCGAGCGCAACGCCGAAGAGGCAGCCGCCGCACTCGCCCGCGTGCGCGAAGCCGCGCGCGGGACGGAGAACATGCTCCATTCGATGCGCGAGGCCCTCCGCGTGCGCAGCACGATCGGCGAGATCTGCGGCGTCCTGCGCGAGGAGTGGGGCGAGTACGACAAGGTCCGCGCTCCGACGTAGGCTCGCGAGCTGTGGTCTACGAGGAGCAGTTGGACGCACCGCGCCCGCAGGGTCAGTGGGCGCTCGCGTGGCGCCGGTTCAAGCGCGACCGCGTGGCCGTGGGTTGCGGCATCTTCCTGCTGCTCGTCGTCCTCCTGGTCGGCCCGGGTGCGCCGCTCTACGAGAAGATCGTCGGGCACGGGCCGAACGACTTCTTTCCCTACGCGGTGAGCGTCGGCCTGCGGCCGGCCGGACCCTTCACGGTCACGTGGGACACACCGTCGATGGCGGGCGACGACCCGTTCGTGCTGACGCATCCCGATCCACCGAAGAGCACCGGCAAGACGCTGCTCCTGCTCGGGGCCGACAGCCAACTCGGCCGCGACGAGTTCCTGCGCGTGTTGTACGGCGGCCGCGTGTCGCTGACGATCGCGGCCGGAGCGGCGCTGTTCGCGATCCTGATCGGGATCGTGCTCGGTGCGGTCGCGGGGTACTTCGGCGGCTGGACCGACGCTGTCATCTCGCGCCTCACCGATCTCGTGATGGCGTTTCCGTTGCTGCTCTTCCTGGTGATGATCGGCAGCCTCTTCTCATACGGGCTGACGAACTGGACGTTCCACGGGCTGATCAACCAGGGTGTCTTCCAGTTGATCCTGATCATCGGCGCCTTCACCTGGTTCTACCCGGCGCGCATCGTGCGCTCGCAGATCATGTCGCTGCGCACGAAGGAGTTCGTCGAGGCGGCGCAGATGGTCGGCGCGCGCGACAGCCGCATCATGCGCACGCACCTGTTGCCGCACGTGCTGCCGCCGCTGCTCGCCTACGGGACGCTGCTCGTCGCGACGAACATCATGATCGAGGTCGGCGTCACGTTTCTCGGCGCAGGGATCAAGCTGCCGACGGCGAGCTGGGGCAGTCTGCTCGCTCAGACGTGGGGCTCGATCCTCAACCCGAACCCGTACAACCCGGCGTCGACGCAGCCCTGGCTGACCCTCGTCCCGTCGATCGCGATCTTCCTCACCGTGTTCTCGCTCAACCAGTTCGGTGAGGGGTTGCGCGAGGCGACAGACCCGAGGTCGGTGCTCTGATGCTCGGGTACACGCTTCGCCGGATCGGGATCGCGATCGTTTTGCTGTGGATCCTCTCGGCGATCACGTTCGCCATCTACCTCAAGGTCCCCGCAGACCCGGCCGGGTTCATCGTGGACGTGCAGCACGCATCGCCGCAGCAGATCGCGGATGCGCATCACCTCCTCGGCACCGACAAGCCTGCCGTCGTGCAGTACACGAAGTATCTGGGCCGTCTGCTGCACGGCGACTTCGGCCTGTCGTGGCCGACGGTCGTCTTTTCGAACGGCCGCGTCGAAGGGGCGCCCGTCGGTCAGCTGGTCTGGAAGGCGGCGCTCGTCACCGGGTCGCTCGTGCTCGGCGGCTTCGTGCTGTTGCTGCTCGTCGCGGTGCCGCTTGGCACCTTTGCAGCGACGCGACCACGGTCGCTGATCGACCGGCTCTCGCTCGGCCTGTCGGTCGCGGCCATTTCGACGCACCCGCTCGTCGTCGGCTTGCTGCTGCAGCTCTTCGTCGGCAACAAGTGGAAGCTCTTGCCCGCGTCCGGCTATTGCACCGTGAGCTCGCCGTCCAAGGCGCAGATCACCGCCTGGGAGCGTTTCGCGCCGACCGGCGTGCCCCGGCCGTGCGGCGGGGTCGGTGAATGGGCGTGGCATTTGCTCCTGCCGTGGCTCACGTTCGCGTTGTTTTTCGTCGCGCTCTACATGCGGATCGTGCGCGCGCGGATGCTCGAGGTGCTCGAGGAGCCGTGGGTGCGAACGGCGCGGGCGAAGGGCGCTTCGGAGTTCCGCGTGATTCGCGTGCATGCGCTCCGGAATGCAATCGCGCCGGTCGTGACGATGACGGCGATGGACGCAGGCATGGCGATCGGGATCGCGATGTACATCGAGACCGTCTTCGGCCTCCCCGGCCTCGGGCGGACGATGATCCGCGCGCTCGCAGGCTTCCAGGGCTACGACCTGCCGGTGATCCTCGCGGTCACCATGGTCGCCGCATCCGCGATCATCGTGCTCAATCTCGTGGCCGATCTGGTGCTGCTCGCGATCGATCCGAGGGTCACGCGGAAGAGCCGCGGCGTACAACGCCTACTCGGCCGCGCCGGGTAGACGACAATCCGCGCGTGCGCATCCTGCTCGTCTCCCAGATGTACCCCGGTCCGGACGATCCGGACCTCGGCTCGTTCGTCGCGCAGCTGGAGCGCGCGCTCCGCGAGCGCGGGCACGAAATCGACCTGGCGGTGCTCGACCGGCGTGCGGGCGGAAAGCTGCGGTTCCTCGAGCTGCGCCGCCGGGTGCGCGCAGCACCGCGCCCGGACGTGGTGTGGGCGCACTTCCTCGTCCCGGCGGGGCTGATCGCCTCGAAGGTAGGTGCGCCGCTCGTCGTGACCGCGCATGGCCGCGACGTCCGGAACATCGGAGCGATCCCGGGCATAGCGCGCCTGACGCGCACGGTCGTAGAGCGTGCCTCGACGGTGATCGCGGTCTCGGAGTACCTGCGCCGGGAGCTGGAGGAGCGCCTCCCCGAGGCGCGCGGGAAGACTGAAGTGGTCAACTCCGGGGTCGACCTCGAGCGCTTCTGCGCAGTGGAGCCCGCCGAGCAGCTGGCGTCACCCGCCTTCGTCCACGTCGGCTCGCTCACCGAGCGCAAGAACGTCGTGCGGCTTGCCGATGCGTTTGCGCAGTTCGGGCGCGGCTCGCTCACGTTCGTGGGAGACGGGCCGCTGCGGGCGCGACTGGAGGGGCGTGATGGAGTCCGCGTGGTCGGTCGCGTTGCGCACGACGACGTGCCGCGCTGGCTCAGCGCTGCCGACGTCGTGTGCGGGCCTGCACTCGTCGAGCCGTTCGGCCAGGCGCTGCTCGAGGCGATGGCGTGCGAGCGGAGCGTCGTCGCGACGCGCATCGGCGGCCCGCCCGAGTTCGTCCGCGACGAGGCGGGCGTTCTCGTCGATCCGCTCGACACCGCGGAGATCGCGCGTGCGCTCGAGATCGCCTCGGGGCTGCCGTCACCGAACCCGGCCGCGCGGGCGGCAGCGGCGGAGCACGACGTCAGGCGTCAGGCGGAGCGGGTGGAGGCGATCCTCCAGCGAGCCGTTCGAGGTCGTTCAGCCTGATCTCGACGAGCGGACCGACGCTCTCCTCGAGCCCGTGCGCACGGGCGATCGCCAGTGCTTCCTCGTAGTTCTGGCGAATCTTCTCCGCGGAGACGCCCTGCTTGAGCCGGTTGTCACCGGTCAAGAGGAGGTTGTGGATCTTTTCACGAGCCTCTGTTGTGTCCATCGGGCGATACGGTACGTGGCGTATGGGGGTTGAACGGGTCAGGGTCGTGATCGTCGACGACCAGCGTCTCTTTGCGGAGGCACTCGAGGCGATTCTCTCAACCGATGGCCGAATCGCGGTCGTCGGGAGGGCCGAGAACGGCCGCGCTGCCCTCGAGCTCGCCCGCGAGCACGTTCCCGACGTGGTCCTGATGGACATCGCGATGCCTGTGATGGACGGGATCGAGGCAACGAAGGCGATCCGCGACGAGTTGCCGGACACGAGGGTGATCGTGCTCACCGGCTCCGCCGCGAACCACGACATCTCTCGGGCCCGGGCGGCCGGCGCGGCGGGGTACGTGACCAAGGATCAGATCGCGGGCGACCTGGTGCGCGCGATTCTCGACGCCGCCGCGGCTTGATTCAACGGCGTTAGCTACCCTTCCCGCGCGATGCTTCCGGTCTTCTCCGTCCTGCACGTTCTGATCTCGGCGGCCCTGGTGGGCCTGATCCTCATGCACTCGGGGCGGGATTCCGGCATGGGCGGGATGGGGTTCACCCCGCAGTCGCAGGGCGGAACGCACATCGTCGAGCGGAACCTGACGCGCGTGACGATCATCGTCGCGGTGCTGTTCTTCCTGAACACGGTTCTGCTCTTCCGCCTGCTCAAGTAACGTCTGCCGTCATGCAGCTGGCGGGACTGCACCACGTCACATGCGTGTGCTCGAACGCGCAGCAGACGCTCGACTTCTATCGCGACGGCCTCGGCTTCTCGCTCGTGAAGAAGACCGTCAACTTCGACGATCCGCACAGCTACCACCTCTATTTCGGCGACGAGGCCGGCAGCCCCGGGACGCTGATCACGTTCTTCGAGTGGCCGCGCGCCGATCCTGGCCGCCTCGGCAGGGGAACGCTCGAGTCGATCGGGCTCGAAACACCGCTGGCCGAGGAAGAGAGCGAGGTCGAGGACCCGGACGGGCTGCGGCTCAGGCTGTATCCCGGACCCGCACCGCGGCTGCGCGACGTCTCGGCGATCGGGAACCCCGACCTGTACGCCGGCCTCTTTGGCGAGGACGCCCCGCTGCACTTCGCGGAGCCCATGGAGGAGGTGGCGCTGGTCGGCGCCGGCACCACGCACCACATCGCGTGGCGTACGAAAGACGATGCGGAGGAGGAAGCGTGGCGTGTGCGGCTCGCGGAGGTGGGGCTGCAGCCGACCCCTGTGCAAGATCGCAAGTACTTCCGCTCGATCTACTTCCGGATGCCGGACGGCATCCTGATCGAGATTGCCACGGACGCGCCCGGGTTCGCCGTCGACGAGCCTGCGGAGTCGCTCGGACAGGCGCTTTCGCTGCCGCCGTGGCTCGAGCCGGAGCGCGAAACGCTCGAGCGTGAGCTCACCCCGATCGACTGACGCTGGCTACACTGCGCGCGCTCTCTTGCGCTGGTGGCGGAATTGGTAGACGCGCTAGGTTGAGGGCCTAGTGGCTTAACGGCCGTGGAGGTTCAAGTCCTCTCCAGCGCATGCAAGCCGCCCCCCGGGGCGGCTTTTTCCTTTCCGGGCGCGACGTTGAAATTGGCGTTGACGCCGTCCGCAGGAGTCTCTACTCTGGTCGCGAACACACGTTCGACCCAGTAGCAACCCCTTACGGACCTTCAACGGAGGAGCGCGAGTGCTCACCGCCCGTCAACAAGAGATCTGGAACTACCTCGTCGAGTACGTCGACCGGCACGGCTACCCGCCGACCGTGCGCGAGATCGGGGAGCAGGTGGGCCTTGCCTCGCCGTCCACGGTGCACGCCCACCTCGCGAACCTCGAGCGGGCCGGCCTGCTTCGGCGTGACCCGACGAAGCCGCGCGCTCTCGAGCTGATCGGCCGCGAGCGCCGCGAAGCGCAGCCGGTCGCCGGTGAGCTGGGCGACGTGCTGCGGCTCCCGCTCGTCGGCCAGATTGCCGCCGGCGGCCCGATGCTCGCGGAGGAGAACATCGAGGAGTTCGTCCCGATGCCGTCCTCGACGAAGGGCGACTTCCTGCTGCGCGTCAAGGGCGAGTCGATGATCGGGGCAGGCATTCTCGACGGTGACCTCGTGATCGTGCAGCGCGCGCAGGACGCACGGAACGGCGAGATCGTCGTTGCGCTCGCCGGCGACGACGAGTCCACGGACGAGGCGACGGTCAAGACCTTCTACAAGGAGCAGGGGCGCGTCCGCCTCCAGCCCGAGAACGCATCCCTGGAGCCGATCTACGCCAAGCACGTCCAGATCCTCGGGCGCGTCGTGGGGGTCTTCCGGGAGCTTTAGATGAGTGATTCCGAATACCAAGCACCTGTGGATGGGGGCCTGTACGCGGCGCATCGCGGCCGCCTCGACCGGCACCAAGGGCTACGGCCCTTTACGCCGGTCGAGGCGACCACGCTGCTTGGTACATGCCCTCCCCACAGGCACTCGCATTGGGAACCAATCATCTGATGACGACGTTGTACGAAGTGACCCGGGTCGCATCGCTGCACCGGACACTCGACCAGGAGCTGACCGCGCTGCTGCGTGGAGCTTCGCTCGAGTGCCTCGTCTGCGGGGAGTTCGTGATGCACGCACGCGGCGGAAGCATCTTCTGCCCCGAGTGCAGCAGTCAGCTCGCGGACGAAGATGCGCTGGAAAACGGGCTAGAATACGACGTGCAGGCCGGGTGATCGCGGTCGGCTACAGCGCCTTCAACAGCGCCGGTAGCCGATCGAGGAAAGTCCGGACACCGCAGGGCAGGATGCTGGCGCAAGCCAGGCGACGAAAGTCGACGGAAAGTGGAACAGAAAGCAGACCGCCGGCGGCGTGTTCTCCGGAGACGCCGCCGGTAAGGGTGAAACGGTGGGGTAAGAGCCCACCAGCGTCACGGCGACGTGGCGGCTTGCCAAACCCCGTCCGGTGCAAGGCGAACAGGGCCCGCTATGAGGTTGCCCGCCCAGGGCCCGGGTAGCTGCCGAGAGGGATGATCACCCTCGACAAAATCCGGCTTACAGGCCTGCTAACGAGAAGCCCCGCTTGCGGGGCTTCTCTATGTGCGCCTTTGCCGGAGAAAATCGACATAGCAGCCGGTCCGGCGGGGCTCAAGGCGCCCGGTCGGTAGGCTGAAGAGGACAGAATCACGACACAAAAAAGCCATCACCTCTCTTCAGGGGCGATGTGCTGGCTTGGAGGTAGTGGTATCATTGATCCCGTACATCACAGCTGATGGGAGTTGATGGTATGTCGATGTCGACCGCGGCGGGGATAGGCGCCAAGGGGCGGGCCGAGCTGACGGCAGTTCTCGGCGCCGGCCGCCGGTTCGTCACGCCGACTAACGTCGTCGAGGCCCTCGGCGTCGACGCCGACACGGCCGCAAAGAAGCTGTCGCGGTGGGCCGCCGACGGCTGGCTCCGGCGCGCCCGGCGCGGCCTCTACATCCCGGTTCCCGTCGACGCGAGCAGCCCCACCGCCTGGTCCGAGGACGCCCTCATCGTCGCCGCGGCGGTCTGGTCCCCCTGCTACTTCACCGGCTGGACCGCGGCCAACCACTGGGCGCTCACCGAGCAGGTCTTTCGCACCACCGTCCTCAAGACGACCGAACGGGTGCGAGCCTCGTCCGTCCGCTTGCTCGACCACGACTACCTGCTCAGCCACATCTCGGCGGAAGCCTTGGAGTGGGGAATCAAGACGGAATGGCGGGGTGATGTCCGCTTGCGCATCGCCGATCCAGCGCGCAATGTGGTCGACATCCTCGACACGCCTCGGTTCGGCGGCGGCATCCGCCACTCAGCCGAGATACTGGCCGCTTACCTTGACGATCACGACCCGGCCACGCTCGTCGAGTATGGCGACCTGCTGGGGAACAAGGCCGTCTTCAAGCGACTCGGATACCTCGTCGAGGCGCTCCAGCTGGATCACGCAAACCTGATCGCAGCCTGTCGCGAGCGCATCTCCGCAGGCGTCTCGCTGCTCGAACCCGACGGGCCGAAGGACGGTCGGCGTGTGACTCGATGGGGACTGCGGATCAACGTCCGGGTCGAACCGGAAGAACCTTCGTGATCCCCGCGCGCGAGCTCTTCGAACTTCGCGCCGAGTGGTCGCTCGATGTCGGGGTGATCGAAAAGGATTACGTGCTCGGCTGGCTACTGGCCGGCATCGCCAATAACGCTGACCTCGCCGGCACCTGGGTGTTCAAGGGTGGCACCTGCCTGCGCAAGTGCTACTGCGAGACGTACCGCTTCTCCGAAGACCTGGACTTCAGCGTGGTCGACGGCGGGCCGGAGGCGCCCGAGGACCTGCCGCGGATCTTCGGCGCGATCGCGGAGTGGGTGCGCGAGGAGTCGGGCATCGAACTCGTCGTCGACGAGGCGACGTTCCGGCGTCGCCGCAACCGTCGCGGCAACCCGACGACACAGGCGCGGATCGCTTATCGCGGCCCGAACCCACCACTCCAGCTTCCCAAGGTGAAGCTCGACATCACCGCCGACGAGGTGGTCGTCGAGCAGGTCGTGCCGCGCGCCATCGGCCACCAGTACAGCGACGCACCGCTCCCGGGCGACGGTGCCGTCTGCTATGCGCTCGTCGAATTGTTCGGCGAGAAGCTGCGAGCGCTCAGCGAGCGCTGCCGGCCACGCGACCTGTACGACGTCGTGCACATGCACCGGCATCCCGATCTTGTCGGTCAAGCGCAGGCGGTCGCGGCCGTACTCGCGCAGAAGTGCGCCCATGTCGGCATTGAGATCCCCACGGCGGAGATTATCCGCGCGTCGCCTTACCGCGATGAGATCGAGCGCGAGTGGGAGAACATGCTCGGCCATCAGTTGCCGCAGCCGCTGCCGCCCTTCGCCGATTTCTGGGCGACTCTCGACGAGGTCTTCGCGTGGCTCGCAGGCGAGGTCGCGCTCGTGCTTCCGCAGCGCGCTCGGCGCGCCGATCTCGACCCTGCATGGGTTGCCCCCCGAGCGATCACCTCCTGGCAGCGCGGCTTCCCGTTCGAACTAATCCGTTACGCCGGGGCCAACCGATTGAAGGTCGAGATTGATTACCGGGCTGAGGACGGTCGGCAGGTTCCGCGGCGCGTCGAGCCCTACTCCGTGCGGCGCACGCGGGACGGCAACCTCATCCTGTTTGTCGTCAACGAGCGCGGCCAGTTGCGTGGCTACCGTGTCGACCGGATCGCGGGTGTCAGGCCGACAAATGAAACTTTCCAGCCGAGCTTCCTTGTCGAGTTTTGAGCCGGCGAGTGGGTTCGTGCTGCTTCGGTCCGGACTGAATCTAATGGTGCACTCGGGAGGGATCGATAGCAACCGGGGCTGGACCGGCGGTGCATACCTGGCATCGGTCGTTAGCGGCGTTTCACAACGTGACCCACCTATGCGACGAATCGAATGAGGGCGCTGCGTCTGAGTCACCAGCCACGGATGCGCGTGCGTTTCACATAAGCCTCTAGGTGCGCAGTGCGACTTCGAGCGCCGTGCCCGAGCCCGGAGCCGAACGAAGCGTGAGCGTCCCGCCGATCGAGGTTGCGCGCTCGCGCATGTTGCGCAAGCCCTGGCCCGCGCCCCCCTCGCTCTGTTCGAAGCCGACACCGTCGTCCCGCACCGTTACGAACCGTTCCCCGGCGCGCTCCTCGATCTGTACCCAGGCGTGCGCCGTGCCGGCGTGCTTGCGCGCGTTCGCGAGGCCCTCCTGCACGATCCGGAACACCTCGATCTGCTCGTCGGGCCCGAGCACGATCGCCGAGTCGATCTCGAGCTCGACCTCGAGCGCTCCGTCGGCGGTCAAAAAGTCGACGTACCGGCGGAGACCTGCGTCGAACGGCGAGCGCCCCGCCGCGGAGGACAGCGCGAGGATCGCGTAGCGCGCTTCCTGCTGCGCGGCGAGCGCGGCTGCTTTCAGCTGTGGGATCGTCACGGCCGGGTCGGCGCCCGCTTTGAGCATCGACGCGTGCGTCGAGACGGCGAAGAGGTACTGCGCGAGACCGTCGTGGATCTCGCGCGTGGCGCGCGAGA
>JBKJQL010000024.1:0-7258 GCA_046594035.1 Gaiellaceae bacterium | reverse complement strand
CGCTGCACTCGGCGGTCGTCGAGATCATCGTCAAGCCGCGCGGGCGCTGCCGCTACACGACGATCCAGAACTGGTCGAACAACGTCTTCAACCTCGTGACCAAGCGCGCCGTCGCCTATGAGGACGCCACGATGGAGTGGGTGGACGGGAACCTCGGCTCGAAGCTGACCATGAAGTACCCGGCGATCTGGCTGATGGGGGACCGCGCCCACGGCGAAGTTCTCTCGATCGCCTTCGCCGGCAAGGGCCAGCATCAGGACGCGGGCGGGAAGGTCGTTCACGCCGCGCCGAACACCACGTCGGTGATCACGTCGAAGTCGATCTCGAAGAACGGCGGGCGTGCGGGCTACCGCGGCCTGCTCGAGGTCGCATCGGGCGCGACGGGGTCGAAGTCGAAGGTCGTCTGCGACGCGCTGATCCTCGACGACGAGTCGCGCTCGGACACCTACCCGTACATCCGCATCGACGAGAACGACGTCGACATCGGCCACGAGGCGACCGTTTCCAAGATCGGTGAGGAGCAGCTCTTCTACCTCATGTCGCGCGGGCTGAACGAAGCCGAAGCGAGCGCCATGGTTGTGAGCGGCTTCGTCGAGCCGATCACCAAGGAGCTGCCGCTCGAGTACGCCGTCGAGATGAACCGCCTGATCCAGTTGCAGATGGAAGGCAGTGTTGGTTAGGGCGGTGTCGGCTAGTTGATCGTCGAGCACGTCGACTTCTGGGCGGTGCCCGTCACCGACATGGAGCGCTCGATCACCTTCTACCGCGACACACTCGGCCTTCCGCAGACGAGCGAGGGCGGATTTCCCGAGTTCAAGCTCGGCGACAACGGCTTCCTCTACCTGCTGAACATGGAAGCGATCGGCGCGAAGTTCCGCGCGCCCCATGACGCCGGGTTCGCATTGCGCGTCGCCGACGTCGCGGAGGCGCGCAAGGAGCTCGAGGCCAAGGGCGTCGAGTTCAACGGCGAGATCCTCGACTCGGGCGTCTGCCACATGGCGTTCTTCGGCGACCCGGACGGCAACCAGCTGGTCCTGCACCGCCGCTACGCAGCGCACGACTCGACAGCGCCCGGGTCATGAGCACCGCGATCACGCGCACCGATGCCGCGAAGCGGTTCGACGAGCTGCCGCTGCCGTCCACCAAGGACGAGCACTGGCGCTTCACCGACCTGCGCGGCTTCGACCCGGCGCCCGCACCGGCCGCATCGGCCGCGACGCCGACCGGTCCGATGCTCGATCTCGATGTCGCCGCGCGCGCGGTCGTGACCGAGAACGGGATCGAGATCGTCGGCGCACCGGAAGGCGTTCGCTTCGAGCTGCTGTCGCAGGACTACGAGGCGACCCTGATCCCGGACGACGACAAGTTCGCGCTCGAGAACCTCTCGAAGTGGGAGCACGGCCTGCTCGTGCACGTGGCCAAGGGCGTCGAGCTCGAGAAGCCGCTCTATGTACAGGTGACCTCGAACGGCGGCTCGCTCTTCTGGCGCATGGTCGTGATCGCCGAAGAGGGCGCGCGCTTCTCGCTGATCGAGGACATCTCGTCGGTCGCCGAGGACACGGTCGCCTATACGAACGCGGTCGTCGAGTTGTTCGTCCATCCGGCCTCGAAGATCGAGTTCGTCTCGCTGCAGAACCTCTCGAAGGAGACCTGGCACTTTGGCCGCTACAAGGCGTGGCTGGAGCGCGACAGCGAGCTCGACTGGGTGATCGGCGGCTTCGGCTCGAAGCGCGGCAAGGTCTGGATCGAGAACGACCTCGCCGGCGAGGGCGCTACGTCGCGCGTGACCGGCGCGTACTTCGCCGACGGCGACCAGCATCTCGACTTCGACACGTTCCAGGAGCACATCGCACCGAACACGGAGAGCGACTTCGCGTTCAAGGGCGCGCTGCGCGAGAACGCGACCGCCGTCTGGCGCGGGATGATCCGCGTCGAGGAAGGCGCGCAGAAGACGAACGCCTACCAGGAAAACCGGAACCTCTTGCTGTCCGACCACGCGCACGCGGACTCGATCCCCGGACTCGAGATCATGGCGAACGACGTGCGCTGCACCCACGGCGCCACACTCGGCAAGGTCAACCGCGAGGAGCTCTTCTACCTGATGGCCCGCGGCCTCTCACGTGAGGAAGCCGAGCGCCTGATCGTGCGCGGCTTCTTCCAGGACGTGCTCGACCGGATCGAACTGGAGCCGGTGCGCGAAGCCCTCGGCGCCGCGCTCGAAGCCCGCATCCCGCAGGCGTAGCCGCCGCTGCCCCGAACAACAGGCCGGCTACCAAGTCACCCGGGAGGGGGATTACCCTTCCTCTGCTTTGAGTGACGATGGAGGCCGTCAATCAACCAGCGGAGGCATCCGAATGTCCATCACCCCCGCTGCGGCCGCACTGATCGTGCTCGTGCTCGTCTTTCTCTTGCTCGCCCGCGCCGCCTTGCGAACGGGTCGGTAGCAGCTAGAGGAGTCCGCGCTCGGCGAGCAGTCGCTCGAGCTCGCCGAGCCGCTGCTCGACCTGCGCCAGGCGCCGCTCGACCGAGGTCGGCTCGCTCGCAGGTACCTCCGCCTCCTCGACCGGGCCTGCGCCGGTCGGGCCGTCGGCGAGCAGGTGTGTCCAGCGTTCTTCGCGCTGGCCGGGCTGCCGCGGCAGCAGGTGCACGAGCTCCTTGCCGCTGAGCCGCTCCAGCGTCGCGACAACTTCCTCGTTGGAGGGGAAGCCGAACAGCCGCTCGGTGCGCGTCTTCAACTGCGGCACGGTCTGCGGGCCGCGCAGCATCAGCACGGCGAGGATCGACACTTCCGCGGGCATCAGGTCGAGCGCTTCGCCGAAGAGCTGGCGGTACTTCGCGGTGCGTGAGCCCGGGCCGGTCGCGAGCCGTGCCCAGCCGAGCGTCCCGAGGTGCTGCGCGGCGGCCCGCACCTCCGACTCGTCCAGATCGAGCACCGGCTCCCGGTTCGTCGCCTGGTTGCAGGCGAGCCGAAGCGCGTTCAGCGTCAGCGGGTACTGCTCGGGTGTCGTGCGCTGTTTCTCGATCAGGCAGCCGAGGACGCGTAGCTCGACGGGCTCGAGGCGATGGGTGACCACGGGCCTAGCTTAGAAAAGAAAACTCTTCAACCTGGTTGGAAAGCGAACCAGGTTGAGGTCAAGTTCCGAACCTGGTCCGCTCTTTGACCAGGTTCGAGGGTTACGCGCGGACGAGCGGCTTGTACTTGATGCGGTGCGGTTCGAGCGCTTCGGCGCCGCGGGTCTCCTTGACCCATTCGGCGTACTCGCTCCAGTCGCCTTCGAACCATGTCACCTGAGAGTCGCCTTCGAACGCGAGGATGTGTGTCGCGACGCGGTCGAGGAACCAGCGATCATGGGTGATCACGACGGCGCAGCCGGCGAAGTCGAGCAGCGCATCCTCGAGCGCGCGCAGCGTGTCGATGTCGAGATCATTGGTCGGCTCGTCGAGCAGCAGCACGTTGCCGCCGCTCTTCAGCATCTTCGCGAGGTGCACGCGATTTCGCTCGCCGCCTGACAGCTTCCCGACGGGCTTCTGCTGGTCGCCGCCGCGGAAGTTGAACCACGACGTGTACTGGCGCGAGTTGATCTCCTTCTTGCCGAGCAGAACGATGTCCTGGCCGCCGGAGATCTCCTTCCACACCGTGCTCTTCGGATCGAGATCGGCGCGTGACTGATCGACGTAGCCGAGCTGCACGGTGTCGCCGACGCGCAGGTCGCCCGAGTCCGGCACCTCCTGACCGGCGATCATCCGGAACAGCGTTGTCTTGCCCGCGCCGTTCGGCCCGATCACGCCGACGATCCCCGTCGGCGGCAGCGAGAACGTCAAGTCCTCGAAGAGCAGCCGGTCGCCGAAGCCCTTCGAGACCCCCTTCGATTCGATCACGACGTCGCCGAGGCGCGGGCCAGGCGGGATGTGGATCTCGACCTTGTCGAGCCTCACGTTGTCCTCGTCGGCGAGCAGCTTCTCGTACGCACCGAGCCGCGCCTTCGACTTCGCGTGCCGCGCCTTCGGCGCGAGGCGGACCCATTCGAGTTCTCGCTGCAGCGTGCGCTGGCGCGCCGAGGACTGCTTCTCCTCGATCGCAAGCCGCGCCTGCTTCTGCTCGAGCCAGCCCGAGTAGTTGCCCTCGTACGGGATGCCCTTGCCCCGGTCGAGCTCGAGGATCCACCCGGCAACGTTGTCGAGGAAGTACCGGTCATGCGTGACCGCGACGACCGTGCCCTTGTAGTCGGCGAGGAACCGCTCGAGCCAAAAGACGGATTCGGCGTCGAGGTGGTTCGTCGGCTCGTCGAGCAACAGCAGATCCGGTGACGAGAGCAGCAGGCGGCAAAGCGCAACGCGCCGGCGCTCACCGCCGGAAAGAGTCGCGACATCACGGTCGCCCTCCGGCAGGCGTAACGCATCCATCGCGTGGTCGAGCTGCGATTCGAGCTCCCAGGCGCCACGCCGGTCGATCTGATCCTGGACCGTCGCCTGCTCGGCGAGCAGCGCGTCGAAGTCGGCGTCGGGCTCGGAGAACTGCGTTGAGATCGCATTGAAGCGGTCGAGGAGGTCGCGCACCTCGCGCACGCCGTCCTCGACGTTCTCGCGGACCGTCTTCTTGGGATCGAGCTCCGGCTCCTGCTCGAGGATGCCCACGGTCGCGTTCTTCGCGAGCTCCGCGGAGCCCGACGACGGCTCTTCCGTGCCGGCCATGATCCGCAGCACCGTCGACTTGCCGGCGCCGTTCGCACCGAGCACGCCGATCTTCGCCCCGGGCAGGAACGAGAGCGAGATGTTCGACAGCACCTGGCGTTCCGGCCCGTAGAACTTGTCGACCCTGTACATGGTGAAGATGTATTCGCTGCTCACGCGGAGCAAGGTAACACCGCGCTGACCGACTCCTAACGGCTTCGTCGTACGCTCCTGGCTGTGAAGAAGCTCGTCGTGCTGGCCTTGCTCCTCGCGACCGCGGTTCCCGCGTCGGCCACCACGTCGCGCATCCTCGCGCCGATGGACTGGTGGCCCATCTGGTCGCCCGATGGCGGGCACATCGCGTTCACACGCGTGTTCACGAACCACATGGAGCTCTGGATCTTCGACGACGCACTGCGCCGCAGCGTGCAGGTCGCCACCGGAGCGGGGCAGTTCGGAGCCTCCTGGTCGCCCGACGGGACGCGCATCGCGTACAGCTCGGGTGGCGCCATCCACACGGTCGGCGCCAACGGGGAGCAAAAGAGCCGGCTCGATGCGCCCGGCAAGGCCTACGCGCCTGCCTGGCGACCGACGGGACTCGAGTTCGCCTATCTCACGACCGCGGGCGCGAGGAACACCGATCTCTGGGCGGGAGACCGTCTGTGGGCGCGAAACGCGATCGGCTATCCCGCGTGGTCGCCGGGCGGCGCCCAGCTGGCCTTCCAGCGCGACGACGGCCTCTACGTGACGGACGGCCCAGCGCGCGAGCGTCGACTCGTGGCGATCGACAACCCCGGGGCTCCTGCGTGGTCGCGTGACGGCAGGCGGATCGCCTACGTCGCGCACGGATCGCTCTTTGCTGTCGCCGCGGTCGGGGGCGTCCCTCAGCGTCTCGCCGTCCGCGTCCCGGTGGCCGCAGTCATCCCAACGTGGTCGCGGGACGACACGCAGGTCTCGGCCGCCGGCGCCTGGTCGCCCGTCGACAACAGATTCGTGGCCACGGGCCCCCGACCGGACTGCCCCGGTCACTCGGCACTTCGTGTCGGGACGCGCGTGCTCACCGGCAGCTGTCTCGTCACCGGCACAGCCGGGGCAGACGTGATCGAAGGCACTGGACGAGAGGGCGACGTGATCCAGGGTCTCGGGGGCAACGACCGCATCCACGCGAACGACGGTCACACCGACCGCGTGAACTGCGGCCCCGGCCGCGACACGGTCTGGGCCGACCGCACCGACAGGCTAACCGCCTGCGAAGTCATCCATCGCTAGGCAGCTAACCTGTCCAGGTGGCAGTAACGTCTGCAACCAAGCTCGATGCGCAGAAGCTGCGTGCGGATTTCGCCGTCTTCGAGGAGCTCTTCAACGGCAAGCCCGTTGCGTACCTCGACTCGGCTTCCTCGACGCAGAAGCCGCGTCAGGTCCTCGACGCGATGCGCGAGTTCTACGAGCACTCGTACGCGAACGTGCACCGGGGCGTCTACACGCTCGCCGAGCGCGCGACCGCAGGCTACGAGGGCGCGCGCGAGAAGGTGCGCGCGTACATCAACGCCCCGTCGAATCGCGAGGTGATCTTCACACGCAGCGCGACCGAGGCGATCAACCTGATCGCCTACTCGTGGGGGCTCGACAACCTCGGCCCGGGCGACGTCGTCGTGATCACCGAGCTCGAGCATCACGCGAACTTCGTCCCGTGGCAGTTCGTCGCCAAGAAGACCGGCGCAACATTTGCGCACATCCCGATCGACGACTACGGCGAGCTGCAACTGGACGCGCTGGACGAGATCGCGAAGCGCGGGAATGTCAAGGTCGTCGCCAACAACCTCGTCTCGAACACGCTCGGCACGATCAACCCGGTCGAGAAGCTCGCGGCCTGGGCGCACGAGCAGGGCGCGATCATGGTCGTCGACGGAGCACAGGCCGCACCGCACCGGCAGATCGACGTGCAGGCGCTCGGCTGCGACTTCTTCGCGTTCTCGTCGCACAAGCTCTGCGGGCCGAGTGGCATCGGCGCCCTCTGGGGGAAGCGCGAGCTGCTCGAGGAGATGCAGCCGTTCAACCTCGGCGGCGAGATGATCCGCTCCGTCGCGCTCGAGCGCACGAGCTGGAACGAGCTTCCCTACAAGTTCGAGGCAGGTACGCCCGCGATCGCGGAGGGCTACGGCTTTGGTGTGGCGCTCGACTACATCTCCGAGATCGGGCTCGACGCGATCGAGGCGCACGAGCATGAGCTCGTCGTGCACGCGATGGACGCGCTGCTCGAGATCCCCGGCGTGCGCGTCTTCGGCCCGCCCGCCGACCGCCGCACCGGCATCGTCAGCTTCGAGCTCGCCGATGTGCACCCGCACGATGTCGCCCAGATCCTGAACTGGGAAGGCGTCGCGGTTCGCGCCGGCCACCACTGCACGCAGCCGCTGATGACGCGCCTCGGCGTCGCGGCAACCACGCGCGCGAGCTTCTACCTCTACACCGTCCCCGAGGACATCGACCGCCTGATCGCCGGGCTGCACAAGGTGAAGGACACGTTCCAGTGAGTGAGGCTCGGCGTAGGCTCGACGGAGCCGACAGAGACAGCCATTTCGCTCACGCG
>JBKJQL010000050.1:0-12735 GCA_046594035.1 Gaiellaceae bacterium | reverse complement strand
GCGCTCCTTGAGCGGCGGGACCCCTTCCGCGAGGGCGGCCGCGGACGCACAGATGAGGCCTCCCCGCTCCAGCACCGCGAGCGCGCGAGCGCGCTCTCCGACGAGATGCGGCGGCGGCTCGAGGCCGGAGCCCCAGTGCACGCCCCGCGAGGGGAAGAGCGCGACCTGCTCGTCGCCGAGGAACCACGACGCCCCTTCGGCGGCGTCACGCGCGTCCGCATCCTCCGGCAGCAGGACGATCAGCCCGCGGGCGACCTCCTCGTGGAGCGCGGCAAGAACCAGTGGCAGCACCGGTTCCGACACGCGGGCGCGCGTTCGCTGCTCTCCGGTGGAGAGTGCGGCGGCGAACTCGGCGAGCGAGTCTTCCGCGCGGAGACGTTCGACGAGGCTGTAGAGCACGGGACGGTCCATGACGATCGGCCGAACGAGGCGTTCGGCCGGGTGGTCATGGTACGCGTCCGCCGTTAGTGGAGGAGTCGGCGCGCGCCGTCGAAGCCGTCGCTGACCGGAGCGATCGTGACGGTGTAGCCGCTTCGTGGCGCATGGATCATCAGTCCGCTGCCGATGTAGAGGCCGACATGGCCGACGCCGTTGGAGAAGACGAGGTCGCCGGGCCGCAGTCCCCAGCGGGAGACGCGTTGGCCCATCGCGAACTGGGAGCCGGTGTAGTGCGGCAACGTGATCCCGAAGTGGGCGTAGACGAAGCGGGTGAAGCCAGAGCAGTCGAACCCGCTCGCGGGCGACGTGCCTCCCCACCGGTACGGAACGCCCAGGAACCTGCGGGCGAATCTCGCCACACGCGCCTCGTTACGAGCGACGACAGTGGTGTGGCTGAGGGGCTTGTCGACCGGGCCGGTCGCGCCCAGGGCGCCGCCCACACGTGCGGTGACGCAGGTCATGACGACGAAAATCAGCAGCGCAAGGCGAATGCGATCGGACAAAAGGAAGGCTCCCTTCGGCAGAGGCGGCGCACGCAGGGGTGGGCGCCGCGCTGTCGTTGGCTGCTTCCATGTCAGCAACGCCCGCCGAGCCCGGCCACCCCCCTTTCCGGGGGTCTCCTATCCCTCGAAAGGGGTAGGCCGGGCCGGTGCCGGTGCGGGGGCCAGGTGGGGCCCAAGCACCGGCTGGTGCACGTTTCCGCTGCACCGGGGCACATTCGGAAAGCGCGTGCGCCCTGTTACGAAGATTTGCCGTTGATCGTGCGCTGCGCCGCCTCGAGGCCCTCGGCATCGAGGGTCTCGACGGCGTCTGCGGCGGCCCGGACGAGTCCCTCGGAATCGTCCTCGGGGCGGAAATCGGCCAGCACGAAGTCCGCCAGCTTGCGCTGATCGCCGCGCTCGGGCCGCCCCACGCCGACGCGCAGCCGCATGAACTCGGGCGAGCCCAGATGCTCGGCGATCGAGCGCAGGCCGTTGTGACCGCCGGCGCCGCCGCCGATCCGCGCCTGCATCCGGCCGCGTTCGAGATCGCCTTCGTCGTGGATCACGAGGACGGCGTCGGGGTCGAGCTTGAAGAACTTGAGCGCCGCCTGGACGGAAAGCCCGGAGTCGTTCATGAACGTCTCGGGCTTGAGCAGGGCCACCTTGTGGCCGTCGATCCTGATCTCGGCGAGCTGGCCGTTGAACTTCGCGCGCCAGGAGCCGCCGTGCCGCCGCGCGAGCTCGTCGACGACCATCCAGCCGACGTTGTGGCGGTTGCGCGCATACTCGCGGCCCGGGTTGCCAAGGCCTGCGACGAGCAGGTCGAGCGAGGTTCCGTGGCGGCGAGGCCACAGGCGCATGAGTTGGAGCCTTAGCCTTCGGTGGTGCCGGGCTCGCCGTCGCCGCCGGTGGCAGCGTCGCCCTCAGCGGTCTCGCCTTCGCCCTCGGCGCCCTCTTCACCCTCGGCAGCCGCTTCGCCCTCGCCTGCCGCTTCGCTCTCGGCAGCCACGAGCTCCTCTTCGCGCATCGGCTGCGTGACGGTGGCGACAACGGTCTCCTCGAGGTCGTCGAGAAGCTTCACGCCCTCGGGCGGCGTCACCGCGGACAGGCGGAGCGTGTCGCCGATCGCCATCTCGGAGACATCGGCCTCGAGGTGCTCCGGGACTTCCATCGGGAGGGCCTCGACGTTGACCTCGTTCGTCACCTGGGTGAGAACGCCGCCTTCCTTGACGCCGACCGGCTCGCCGTGGATCGTCAGCGGCACCGTCGCGTGGATCGGCTGGTCGAGGCGGACTTCCTGCAGGTCGACGTGCATGATCAGGCCCTTCACCGGGTGCTGCTGGTACTCCTTGAGCACCGACGAGTGGATCTTCCCCTCGTCGACGACGACGTCGAGCACGGCGTTCAAGCCGCCGCTCGTGGTCAGCGCCGTGCGCAGGGCGCGCTCCGGGATCGTGATCGGTACCGGCTGCTGCTCACGGCCGTAGAGAACGCCCGGAATCAGGCCCTGGCGCCGGAGGCGCCGAGACTCCGCCGAGCCGAGAACGGCACGGTTCTGGACCATCAATTTGACGCGCTCTCCAGCCACGACGCAGGAGTGTAGCCAGAACTACTTGATGTGCAGGTTGATCCCCAGGAGGAGCAACGGCCAGAGCAGGATCGCGAGGACCGCGCTGAGGACCGGGCGCCAGCCGCCGAAGTTCTCGAGGTAGTGCTTCTGGGCTGCGAGGGCAACTCCGACGATCACCCAGATGAGCCCGATCAGGCGGATGCGAAACATCGGGAACAGGGTTCCAGGAGCGCGCAAGATCGAAACCCCTCGTCGGTCTACCTCGTGCAACGGACGCGAGCGGCCTCGTGCTCTCCCCACTCCCAACGGAAAGACCGGCGCCGCGTCGGGCTTTCCGCTCTTGGAGCCCGGAGTTCAGCGTCCTAGACTCGTCGCATGCGAAAGCGCCTGGAAGGCCTGGGCTTGTGGACGCTCGCTACGGCATTCGTCCTCTTCCCGTTCTGGTGGTGGTACCGCGTCCTCACAGGCCGGTTCGACATGGCGTCGCCGATGGACGACCCGTACGTCTCTGCTGATGACGGCCCGGGTGTCCGCCAGGGGCTCCGGTACTTCGGGCTGACGCTCTGGACACTCGCCGCGCTCGGCCTCGTCCTCCTGCTCCTCCAGCAACGGGTTCGTGCCCGGCGGGCGCGGCAGTCGCACCGAGGGTGCAACACCGATCTTCCGCTCGGCTAGCGCGTTAGAAGAGCTGGTTCTCGCCGCCGAAGATCGCGGAGACGGAGTCGTCGGAGAAGACGTTCATGATCGTCTCGGCGAGCAGAGGGGCGACCGGCAGCACCGTCATCTTCTCCGGCTTGTGGATCGGATCGATCGGCACGGTGTCGGTGATGACGATGCCCTTGATGTCCGGGTCGTCGAACTTCTCGAGCGCACCGTCACAGAAGAGGCCGTGCGTCGCGAACACCCAGACGTCCTCCACTCCGTGCTCCTTCAGCGCCTTGACGTTCGCGAGGATCGTCCCGCCGGTCATGATCACGTCGTCGCCGAGGATCGCCGTCTTGCCGCGGACGCGGCCGGTCACTTCCGTGACTTCGACGACGTCGTGCGCCGGGCGCGTCTTGTGCATCAGCGCGAACTCGGCGTCGAGCATCTCGGCGAACCGCACCGCCTGCTTGGCGCGGCCGGCGTCCGGCGAGACCGAGACGACGTTCTCCCCCGTCAGGCCGAGATCGCGGAAGTGCCGCGCGAACAACGGCACCGCCGTCCTGTGGTCGACGGGGATCGTGAAGAAGCCCTGGATCTGACCAGCGTGCAAATCCATCGTGAGCACGCGGTCGGCGCCGGCGAGCTGGAGCATGTCGGCTACGAGGCGCGCGGAGATCGGCTCGCGCGGCTTCGCCTTGCGGTCCTGGCGCGCATAGGGATAGAGCGGCACGACGGCGGTGATGCGCTTCGCCGATGCGAGCTTCGCCGCCTGAATCATGAACAGCAGCTCCATCAGGTTCTGATCGATCGGCTCACACCCGGTCTGCACGATGAAGACGTCGGCGCCGCGAATCGACTCGGCGTAGCGCACGTACGTCTCGCCATTCGCGAACGTGCTGCGCTCGACCTCGCCGAGCTCGACCCCAAGCTGTTCGGCGATCTGCTGCGCGAGGTCCGTGTGCGAGCGGCCGGAGAAGACCATCAGCCGCTTCTGCGGTCCGCGCTCGATCCAGTGTCCAGGCTTCGGCTGGGTCACGTTGTCCGGCGAGGCAAGTCCGGGAAGGGTGAGCTCAGGGGTCGCGCTGCCGGGCTGCATAGCCCTCCTTGTTCTCCTGGCGCGAGCGGGCAATCCCGAGGGCGTCCGCGGGGACATTCTTCGTTATGACCGATCCGGCTGCAATCCATGCTCCGTCCCCGATCTCGACCGGCGCCACGAAACCATTGTGGATGGCGGTCCTGACGTTGCTGCCGATCGTCGTCCGCCCCTTGGGCTGACCCGGTTTGTGGGGAAAGTTGGCCGTGATCGCGCCCGCGCCAATGTTCGTGTCCTCACCGATGTCGGCGTCGCCGATGTACGAGAGATGGGGCACCTTGGTGCGGTCTCCGATGCGTGAGTTCTTGATCTCCACGAAGGTGCCTGCCTTGGAAGACTCGCCGAGGACCGTTCCGGGGCGAAGGTAACAGAATGGCCCGATCGTCGCCCTCTGTCCGATGTGCGCGTCGATCGCGACGGTATTGGCTCCGATCTCCGCCCCGGCGGCGATCTTCGTCAGCCCGCGGAGGAACGTGAACGGCTGGATCGTCACGTCGGCTTCGATCTCGACCGTCGGCTCGATCCAGGTCGTCTTCGGATCGACGATCGTGACACCGGCGAGCATGTGCTCCTCGTTGATCCGGTCGCGCAGGACAGCGCCGGCGTGCGCGAGCTCGACGCGCGTGTTCACGCCGTCGGTCTCACGCGAGTCGGACGCAATGTGCGCGGCGACCTTGCCTCCTCCCGACGCGATGATCTCGATTGCATCGGTGAGGTAGAGCTCGCCCTGCGCGTTCTTCGGCTGCAGCTGTTCGAGCGCGGGCCACAGCGCGCTCGATCGGAAGACGTAGATCGACGAATTGATCTCGCGGATCTTCTGCTCCTCGTCACTGGCGTCGGTTCCCTCGATCACCTTCTTCACGGTGCCGTTGCGATCGCGGACGACACGGCCGTAGAGGCGCGGGTCGGGCGGCTCGGCGCTGAGGATCGTCGCTTCGGCGCCTTCGCGGTGGTGTGCCTCGACGAGGTCGCGCAACAACCCGGCGGTGAGCAGCGGCGTGTCGCCGGAGAGCACGAGGATGTCGCCCTCGTGTCCTTCGAGCGCTGCACGCGCGGAGCGAACCGCGTCGCCGGTGCCGAGCGGCGTCTCCTGGACGGCGACTTCGACGCCGCTGGAGGAGAACTCCTCACGCGTCGCCGGTGAGGCGATCACGACGAGCCGGTCGGCTCCCGCGTCGCGGCCGGTCTCGATGATCCAGTCGACCATCCGGCGGCCGAGGATCTCGTGGAAGTGCTTCGGGACGGCGGATTTCATCCGCGTTCCAAGACCGCCGGCCATGACGACGGCTGCGAGAGGCGTATCGGCCACGGGGAGAGACTAGAGGGAGCGACGACAAAACCAGCAGAAGAGCTGGGGCGCCAGGATTCGAACCTGGGATCGCGGGACCAAAACCCGCTGCCTTACCGCTTGGCTACGCCCCACTGCCGGTGATTCTAGGGACGACCCCGAGCCACTCCGCACGGACCTTCGAGCCACCGTCCCCGCGGGCCAAGTCTCTTCGCCAAACGACGGGACGAGAACGTCACGAACGATCCCCCGTTGCCTGGTCGAGCCATGTCACGTGGTCAGACCAGGGTGAACACACTGCAACATCTAGTCCACAACCTCTGCGCCGGCGCTCCAGCTCTCATGCGGGCGGCCGCGTCCTCCCCAGCCATGTCACCTCGTCAAACGACGGCACGGAAGCGTGACGAACCTTCCACGGGTGTCTGGCCGGGCCAGGGCTGGGCTACGAGCGTTCTTTGAAGAGGTAGAACAGCGCGACGACGGCGAGGATTGCGATCACGGCGATCGCGACGGCCTTGACCAGTGCGAGCGCGAGCGGGACGCAGAGGACGAGCAGCTGCGAGGCCCCGAAGATCCAGCTCCCCTGGCGCAGCGCGTCCGAGCGGTTCGAGCGGCCGACGAACCACCAGAAGCCAACGGCGATGATCGCGAGGCCGACTGCGGCCCACCAGTTCAGGACGTGGAAGAGATAGAGCAGGCCCTCCCCCGCGGCGATCCAAAGCGTGATGCGCATGCGGCGTTCGCGCAGCCAACGGCCCGTGCGCGTCGTGCCGTGTTCGATCGCGTGCGCAGCGTACATCGCGTTCAACCGTACCACGCTGGAACCGTGATCCAGGTGCGCCCGAGCTGCTCCAATGCACCTGCCGCGCGCTTCGCATCCGCCATCCGATTGAAGAGCCCGTAGAGTGTCGGCCCCGCACCGCTGACGTCGGCGCGGAACGCACCGTGCGCGCGCAACTCGGCGGCGAACGGCGAGCTGGCGAGATCGTTCGGCGGGAGTGAAGTGAGGTCGCGCGGCCGTCTCACCGTCGCGATCGCTGCGTGCAGCGCAGCGACGCGCTCCTCGTATCCGACATCACCGCGCCGGCGGTCGAACTCGGCGTAGACCTCGGCGGTCGACGCCTTGTGTGCATCCCTCGGGCAGAGCAGCAGAACGACGAAGTCCTGCGGCAGGTCGAGCGGCGTGAGCGACGTCCCGTCCCCCGTCCCGAGCTGAGGGCCGTCGTGGAGGAAGAACGGAACGTCCGCTCCGACGTGACGCCCGATTTGCACGAGCTGGTCAACTGACAGCGGCTCGGGCAGATGGGTGTTGGCAAGCCGCAGCGCCGTGGCTGCGTCGGAACTGCCGCCTCCGAGCCCCGCCGCGACCGGCACGTGCTTGTCGATGCGAACGCGCCAGCCATGAGGTGCGTCGAGGCGAGCGAGTGCGCCGCGAACGATCGTGTCCTCCGGAAATCCAGTGACAGTGGTCTCGGCGGCGGGCTCGACGGAGATCCGGTCGCCGAGATCGACCCGCTGATAGATCGTGACCAGCTCGTGCCTGTCGTCGTCGCGCTTGGGACCGACGACGAGCGCCAGGTTGATCTTCGCCGGCGCCGGGCCGATCATTCGAGCGCCTCGGTCAACGCGATGAACTCCAGGGGCTCGAGCTCCTCGGCGCGCGCGTTCGGAAGCCGACCGATCGCGGACAGCGCCTCGACCGCCTGATCGCGTGAGGCGAGACCCGACAGTGCAAGCGAGTTAGCAAGCGTCTTGCGACGGTGACCGAAGCCCGCCCCGACGATCTTCTTCACGCGCGGTGACGCGCCGGGAGCGATGCGACGGAACGCGACGAGCGCCGAGTCGACGTTCGGCTTCGGCCGGAAGACCTCGCGCGAGACGGGGTGCAGGCCCGTGCGTTCGGTTGCGAGCTGCACGAGCACGGAAACCGAGCCGTATGCCTTGGTCGAGGGGTAGGCGAAGAACCGGTCTGCGACTTCGCGCTGCACCATCACGCACCAGTGCACGAGCTGCTGATCAGAGAGGCTCTCGGCGACGATCGGCGTTGCGATGTTGTACGGCAGGTTCGCGACGAGCTTGCCCGGCGCCGGGTCGAGCGCCTCGATGTCGAGCCGGAGCGCGTCGCCCCAGTGCACCTCGGTGTTCGCGATCCCGTCGAGGTGCGCCCAGAGCCGCCGGTCGACCTCTGCGGCATGGATGAACGCGACGCGCTCGGAGAGGTAGCGCGTGAGCACGCCGAGACCGGGACCGACTTCGAAGACGACGTCGGACGACTCGAGCTCTGCGAGTCGGCCGATCACCTCGAGGATGTTGTCATCGACGAGAAAGTGCTGCCCGAGGCTCTTCTTTGGCTGGATCGGGCTCAGAGGTCGAACACCGCCTCGGCGTTCGCGACGATCTGACGCGTGAGGTCTTCCACGTCGACCTCGAGCACACGCGCGAGCTCGTCGTAGACGTGCGTGACGTACGCCGGCTCGTTGCGCTTCCCGCGCACCGGCTGCGGCGCGAGGTACGGGCTGTCGGTCTCGGCGAGCAGGGAGTCGTGCGGGACGTGACGCACAGCGTCGCGTAGCGAGTACGCGTTCTTGTAGGTGACGTTGCCGGCGAACGAGACATACCACCCGTGTTCGATCGCCGACCCGAGCAGATCGGGCGAGGAGAAGCAGTGGAGGATCACGGGGCCGTCGTGCTCGGCGAGCCGCTCCCAGGTGTCTTCGTCGGCGTCCCGTGTGTGGATGACCACCGGCTTCCCAAGGTCACGTGCAATTGCGAGGTGTGCCGCGAACAGTTCTTGCTGTGCCGCGTGCGATGCATAGTCGCGGTGGTAGTCGAGCCCGGTCTCGCCGATGGCCACGACCTTCGGGTGTGCGAGCAACTCGCGCAGCTCGTCGAGGTCTCCCGGGTCGTCGGCCTCGTGCGGGTGCACGCCGAGGCACGCGTAGACGCCGTCCTCACGCTCGGCCCGCGCGAGCACTTCGCGCGCACCAGGGATCGACGTCGCGATATCGATCACCTGCGTCACGCCGGCGGCGCGAGCCCGCGCGAGAACTTCTTTCGCGTCGTCGTCACTCAGGTGGGCATGCGTGTCGATCACGCGCGCACGCTCAAGCGGCGTCGGCGGCTTCGCGCATGCGCGCGAGCTCTTCCTCGACGACCGAGTCGTCGAGCTTCTTGAAGAGCGGCCGCGGCTCCTGCAGCGTCTGGCCCACCTTCAGCTCGCTCGGCGCCCAACTGCCGACCCAGGAGGCGTAGTCGCCGGTGAGGATCTCGTGCTTCCTGCCGTCCTCTTCTTCGACCTCGCGGTAGACGAGAGGCCCGGCGATGAAACCCTCGTGCCCGAGCAACTCATGCACGACCTGCGAGGTGAACGGCAGGAACGGCGTGAAGAGCGTTTTCAGGCTGTCGACAGCGCGCAGCGCGACGAAGAGAACCGTCGCGGCGCGCTCCTTGTCGGTCTTGACGAGCGCCCACGGCGCCTGGTCGCTGACGTAGGTGTTGACCGTCGAGGCGATCCGCATCGTCTGGGCGAGTGCGGCCCGGAACCGCCCGTGCTCGATGTGCTCGCCCACCGAGTCGAAGCCCGCGGCGACACCGTCGAGCAGCCCCACATCCTCCGCGGTCAGTTCCCCGGGCTCGGGGACGGCGCCGAAGTTGCGGTGCGCGTTCGTCAACGTGCGGTTGACGAGGTTGCCCCAGTTGGCGAGCACCTCGTCGTTGTTGCGGCGCACGAACTCGGCCCACGTGAAGTCGGTGTCCTGCGTCTCGGGGCCGGCTGCGATCAGGTAGTAGCGCAGCGAATCGGGGTCGTAGCGATCGAGGAAGTCGCGGATGTAGATCGAGTGCTCGCGGCTCGTCGAGAACTGCTTGCCCTCGAGGCCGAGGAACTCTGACGCGAAGACGTTGTCGGGCAGCCGCAGCGGCCCCTTCCCCGCTCCGACCTCGCCGCCCTGCTCGTAGCCCAGCAGCATCGCGGGCCAGATCACCGTGTGGAAGACGACGTTGTCCTTGCCCTGGAAGTACGAGTGCAATGACTCGTCGTTCTGCCACCAGTCGCGCCACGCATCGTTGTTCCCGGTCGAGGCGGCCCACTCGATGCTCGCCGACAGGTAACCGATCACCGCGTCGAACCAGACGTAGATGCGCTTGTTCTCGTCCTCGGCGTAACCGGGCACCGGGATGCGGACGCCCCAGTCGAGATCACGTGTGATCGGGCGTGTGCGGAGCTCGTCGAGCAGGCGCAGCGAGAAGTTGCGCACGTTCGGACGCCAGTCGTCGTGCTTCTGGATCCAGCCGCGCAGCGCGTCGGCGAACCGCGGCAAATCGAGGAAGAGGTGCTTCGTCTCGCGGAACTCCGGCGTCGCCCCGTCGATCTTCGAGCGCGGATCGATCAGGTCGATCGGATCGAGCTGGTTGCCGCAATTGTCGCACTGGTCTCCTCGCGCCTCGGTGTAGCCGCAGATCGGGCACGTTCCTTCGATGTAGCGATCCGGCAACGTGTGGCCGGTTGCGGGAGAGAACGAGACCATCTGGGTCTGCTCGACGATCGCGCCATGCGCGTACAGCGTCTTGAAGAGATCCTGCGTGACGCGCTCGTGGTTCAGCGTCGTCGTGCGCGAAAAGCAGTCGTAGGAGAGCCCGAGCCGGCGGAAATCCTCGCGGAACGAGGCGTTGTAGTAGTCCGCGATCTCAGCGTAGGACTTGCCCTCCTTGTCGGCGGCCACCATCACCGGCGTGCCGTGCTCGTCGGTGCCACTCACCATGAGGACGTCGTTGCCCTTCAGCCGGTGATAGCGGGCGAACGCGTCCGACGGGACGCCGAAGCCCGCCACGTGACCGAGGTGGCGGTGCCCCGCCGCATACGGCCAGGCCGGGGCGACCAAGATCTTCTTCTTTGCGCTTGCCACAGCGAACCATCATACGAACGGCTCCCCGCAACCTCGCGACCACGGCCGCGGCGAGCAGCGCGGCGGCGGCCACCGCCGCCAGCAGCCCGGCCATTCCCCGACGCGCCGGCGACTCCGCGATCGCCGAAGACCGAACCGCCACCGCCGCGGATACCTGCGCGGGTGCCCGCCGGGGCACGGAGCCGGAACGCGCGCGCGCGCGGGCAGCAGCCCGCTCGGGGACATCGGCCGTGCGCACACGCACGGCTCGCCACGCCCGTCCCGTCGTCGCAATCCACACGTTGCGGCGCCGCACATCGTCGTGCGCACGTGCGATCGCCGCGGAATCGGACGCGGTCACGCGCGCGGCACCGCCCGAAGCAAGGCCTTCCCCGTTCTCCACGCTCGGCAGCGATGGCGCCTGTACGGCGGGCTCGGCTGCCGGTGTCTCCGCCACGGTCAGGCCCGACGCCCTCGCAGCGGGCGCAGCGGACGGAGCGGCGGCCGGCGCCGCAATTGCAGCCGCCGGTTCCGGCGTCGCTGTGGGCGGCGGCGCCGGCTCCTTTGGCGGCGGGGGAACGGACGCCGGCGCAGCTTGGGGCACGGGTGCCGGGTCGGCCACCGGCGCAGGCGCGGGCGCGGGCGCGGGCGCGGTGACACGCTCGGGTGCCGCCGCAGGCGGCGCGGCGGCAGGCGCCGCGGGAACGAACGCAGCGGGTGCGGCAATGCGCGCCGGCAGGAAGGTCAGCGGATCGAGGTAGCCCTGGGGCTGAGCCGCGACCCGCACGCCGAGGTGGACGTAGGGCTGCGCGATGTCGGCATCCCCGGTGGCGGCGATCAGCCCGACGGCCGATCCCTCCGCGACGACCGCGCCGCGTGTGACCGCGATCGAGCCGAGCTGTGTGAGCGTGACGGCATAGCCGTCGGCGGTGGTGATCGTGACGCTCTTGCCCGACGACGGGACCGTCCCCTCGAAGGTGACGGTTCCCGACGAGGGGGCAAGCACCGCCTCGCCCGGATCGCCGCCGATCGCGACACCGCGGTGCTGCCCCGCGGCGTACGGATGCGTGGGGTCGAAGAGGAAGGGCTGCAACACGGCCCCGCCCGCAGGCCAGGTCCAGGCCGCGCCTGCGGGAGCCAGAGCGAGCGCGACGAAGACCGCCGCGAGCAGGAGTCGACGCATGAGGACCGCCTTTCAAACCGTGATTGCACCATTGCTGTTGCCTGAGGAGTGAACGCTCAGTCACGGTAGGGCCGGTCCCCCTGTGTTGTCAAATCAGATTACAAAGTTGTCACAGAGAGCCACGGTAGAGATCGTTTCGCGACGTGTCGGTCAGGCGTGCGACCACCTCCGCGGCCACACCCCTGGGTGTTCCAGCCGCGACCAGATCGGTCACGGCCCGACGGGCCGCGTTCGTGTCGGACTCGGCCACTCCGGCCCCGACGACCAGCGTGACCTCGCCCTTCGGCGGCTCGACCAGCCGTTCCACGAGCTCGGAAGCGGTGCCGCGTGCGATCTCCTCGAAGCGCTTGGTCAGTTCGCGACACACTGCAACCTCGCGCTCGGGATCGAACGCGGCGAGCGAGCGCAGCGACGCGGTGACCCGGTGCGGCGACTCGAACGCGACGATCGGACACCCCCACGCCGAGGTCTCGCGCCACAGCGTCTCGAGCTCGCCCGCCTTCCGCGGCAAGAACCCGACGAACCCGTAGCGCCCGCCGGCGAGCCCGCTCGCGACGAGCGCGGTCTCGACTGCCGACGCGCCCGGTAGCACCGTCACGGAAATTCCCGCGTCGAGCGCCGCGTGCACGAGACGTGCGCCCGGGTCCGAGATGGCGGGCATCCCCGCGTCCGACACGAGCGCAATCCGCTCGCCCGCCACGAGACGCGGCAGCAGCTCCGCGACGCGAGCCGCCTCGTTGTGCTCGTGGTAGGAGAGCAGCTTCGCCTTGATGCCGTGACGCTCGAGCAGCCCGCGCGTGTGGCGCGTGTCCTCCGCGAGGACCAGATCCGCTTCGCGTAACTCGGTGAGCACGCGCAACGTGATGTCCTCGAGGTTCCCGATCGGCGTCGCGCAGATCGCGAGCGGCACTAGTGTCCCGTCCGGTTCCGGCGCCGCGCCACTGGCGAGCGAAAACCAAGCGAGGCAAGGACGCAGGGTTTGGGGGTAGCGGTGCCTACCTTCAAACCCGAGGACACAGCATCGCGCCGGTTTGCAGCCGCCAGGGGTACGGATGTTGGGGCCGGGCGGGACACTTATGCCCCGAGCGCGACGAGGCCGGCGCCGATCAGGCCGGCTTCCTTGCCGAGCTGCGCCGGTTCGAGTTCCAGGTCC
>JBKJQL010000319.1:0-11064 GCA_046594035.1 Gaiellaceae bacterium | reverse complement strand
GCTTGGGGGCGCGGGGCGCTTCCGCACGCACGCGCTCTTCACGCGCACGAGGCGGCTCCGCCGCCCTGGTCGGCGGCGAGACGGGCGGCTCGACGGGCAGCGCCTGCTGCTCGCTCTGGTCGTTCTTGGCCGGGATGCCCTGGCGCTGTGCCGCCTCGGTCGCCCGGAAGAGCTCCGCTAGGGGGCCCTCACGCATGCTGGCGCGGTTTCTGGCCATTGAGCACCTCCTTTGCGAGATCGCGGTACATGCCGGCGGCCTCGCCGCGCGGTTCGTACGCGAGCACCGAGGTGCCCTTGACCGGAGCCTCGGCGAACCGGACGGTCTTGCGAATCCGGGTCTTGTAGACGAGGTCGCCGAAGTTCTCGCGCAGGATCTCGTCCGCCTCACGCGAGTGCGTGACGCGCTTGTCGTACATCGTCGGGACGATCCCGATGATCGAGACCTTCGGATTCAGGTTCTCGCGCACCATCGACAGCGTGTTCTCGAGCTGGACGAGGCCGCGCAGGGAGAGGTACTCCGTCTGCACGGGCACGAGCACGCCGGTGGCCGCGACGAAAGCGTTGATCGTCAGCAGGCCGAGCGAGGGCGGCGTGTCGATGAGGATGAAGTCGTAGTTGTCGCGAACCGGCGCCAGGCCCTTCTCGAGGGCGCGCTCGCGTCCGATCTGGCTCGAGAGCGCCATGTCCGCCCCCGCGAGATCGATCGAGGAGACGGCGATGTCGACCTCCCGGGTCTCGATCACCTGGGTGATCGGCATCCGGTGGACGAGCACGTCGAACATCGAGCGCTCGATCGTGTCCGGGTTCAGGCCCTGCGACATCGTCAGGTTCCCCTGCGGGTCCAGGTCGACGAGCAGCACCTTGAAGCCCTGCTCCGCGAACGCGACGCCGAGGTTCAATGTGGTGGTCGTCTTCGCAACGCCGCCCTTCTGGTTCGCGAGCGCGATCACCTGAGTTTCCCCAGGGGCCGGCACGCTTGCAGGGCGAATGTTGGGGCGTGGAAGAAGACGGGCGAGACCCATGTGCAAGCGCATTTCGGTTCGCTCTACCGCATTCCTTCTGCCTCCTCTCGAAGTTTCGTCGCGGCCGTCCGCGCCCGGCCGTCACCCTCGGCCCGCGCCCAGGCCTCCGCCTCCGGCACGAGCGCGCGCAACTCGGCGAGCAGGGCGCCCGGCGCCCCTCCCGCTCGCAGTCCCTCGATTCGCTCGAGCCGCTCGATCACGCGTGCCGCTTCGTCCATGCCAACGACGGTAGCCGGGCACCTGTGACGTGTCTGTGCAGCCTTCGGAAAGAAACTCAGGCGACGCGCAGGACGGACGACGGCTTCGGCCGGAGGCCGAGCAGCGTGTCGTCGAGCGCCACCACGAGCTGGCTTCGATCTCCGTGCAGCAGTGTCTCGACGAGCGTGCGGCGGATCGCGTCACGGGCATCGCCGCCGAGCCGCTCCGCCCGCAACGCGTCGAACATCTGGCTGCGCTCGCGATTCTTCTCGCCAAGCAGCACGGCGGTCCGCATCGCCGCGGCCCAGGTACCACCGTCTCCCCCGAGCAGGCAGGTCAGCGCCTCGCGGATCTGGGCGGAGCGGAACGGCTCGTCGGAGAAGAGTGAGAGCTCCCAGCGGTCGAGCGCCTCGCCGAGCTCGCGATCCGAGTCGGCCTGCGTCAGCTTCCCGCGTAGATCGGCCGCGAGCCGCGCGCGGATCTTGTCGAGGCGCGTCGCCTCCCCGCGCGGCTGCGTGGCGGCGATCGGAAGCAGTGGTGAGATGCGGAGCGGGCGAAAGTCGAGCCGCTCGAAGACGACAGGCCCGGCGGCGATCGCCCCGGCCGTGGCGAGCCGCAGCGCCGTCACGGCGTCCGCCAGTTCGGCGGCTGCGTCCGGCGGCTCGGACTCCTCCGGCTCGAGCTCACGCTTCAGCTCCAGCAACAGCATGCGGTCGACATCGCGGCCGAACTCGGTAGGCATCAGCCCGCGAGCCTCGGGCCAGAGATTCGAGATCTCGCCGGAGACGACCGGGCGGAGAGTAATGCCGCCGCCGAGGTCGGCGTCCGTTCCCGCAGAGAGGCCGATCACCGGCGCGAGCGCGACGTAGGTGCGCGCGCTGCCGAAGAGCGTCAGCTCGAGGTCGGCGTAGGCAGCATCGAAGGCGTCGTCCTGCCAGTCGAACCCGCCACAACGCTCGGCCGTCCAGGTGAGCATCGGCAGCAGGATCGAGCGGAAGAGCGCCTCGTCGCCCGTGTCGCCGATGCCTGCGTGAGCGCGGGCGAAGATCGCGGCGGCAGGCTCGCGCTTCAGGTCGTCGATCGCGTTGCGCGCGTCCGGGAGCCGGCGGAGCGTCGGCGATTGCTCTTCGACGAATCCGCGCACGAGCGGGCGGTACTCGTAGAGCGATGGGCCCTCACGGGTTGTGTGCTCCTCGAACGCGAACGGGATCTGGGCGCCGCGCTCGGCGGCGAACGCCGCGAGGCAAAAGCTGCGCATGGACTCGTAGAGATAGGGCGCACGAAGCACGCTCTCAACTTACGAGCGCCGCGGATCGTCTCCTGCCTGGCACGTGGGACACCAGTACGCCATCCGGTTGTCGTCCCCCTGCCCCCAGGACCGGATCCGCGTGCGGCAGCGCGGGCACGGCTGCCCGACGAGGCGATAGACGCGATGGCGGCGACCGCGACCGTTGTCGACCGACTCGCGCATCAACTCGGCTGCGACCTCGAGCGCTCGCTCGCGGTCCGCGTCCGGGACATCGCGCAGGCGTCGCCAGGGAGAAAGCTCGGCCTCCCACAGCCCCTCGGCGAGCCACATGTTCCCGATCCCCGCGACAAGCGACTGGTCGAGCAGCGTCTCGCCGAACCAACGCGTCTGGTCGGCGCGGCGCAGGCGATCGAGCATCGCGTCGATCCTCGGAGGGCGTTCGAGGATGTCCGGGCCGAGCCGGGCCAGCGCGCGTGTGTGGAGCTCCAGCACTGGCCCATTCCAGAGCACGCCTTCGAAACGCTCACCGCCGAGCACGAGCCAGGGCTTTCCGGAGCGCGCCTCCCCACGCGGCCGAACCGACCATCGGCCGGACATCCGCAGGTGCGACCGCAACACGATTCCGCCTTCGAAGCGAAGGATCAGGTTCTTCCCCTGCGCACTCACCGACTCCAGCGTTCGCCCGTCGATGCGCTCGGCGACCCGCTCCGCCTGCGCGCGCGGATGTGGTGACTCGGCGACGATACGCTGGCCGACGAGCACCTGGAGGCGGCGTGCCGCCCGGTGGAGCGAATCTCCCTCGGGCACGTTTCCCAAGTTAGCGAGTGCGGGCACACTGCAGGGAGACGCCCCCTTGATTCCGAGTCTCAACATCGCAGCGCTCACGCAGCGCACCGGCGTTCCCTCCGACACGATTCGGAAATGGGAGCAGCGCTACGGCGTGCTCCACCCCGTCCGCACCGCGGGCGGCCAGCGCCGCTACAGCGAGATCGATGTGCAACGCGTCGAGTGGCTGAAGGAGCGGATCCACGAGGGCTACCGGATCGGCGAAGCGGCGGCGCTGCTCGGCGAAGGAGACCACGTCGCGCGCACCGTCGGTGAGTTGCGCAGCGCGATCGTCGCCGCGACGATCGCCAACGACGTCGACGCGCTGGGACACCTCATCGATCAGACCCTCGCGCTCTCGACGCTGGACGAATCGTTTTTGGAGGTGCTCACGCCGGCGCTCGTCGAGGTCGGCGATCGCTGGGCGTCGGGGACCGTAAGTGTCGCGCAGGAGCACCTCGCGAGTGCGATGGTTCGCGCGGCGTTGCACAAGCTGCTCTCCGACCAGCGCGCGGACGTGCGCGGGACCGCCGTACTCGCGTGCGCGCCGGGCGAGCACCACGAGATCGGGCTCCTGATGCTCGCGGTGATGCTGCGCTCCGACGGCTGGCGGGTCGTCTACCTCGGCGCTGACACACCGTGCGCTGACGCAGTCGCGTTGTCGGACCGTCTCGACGCAACGGTCATCTGTTTCAGCGCAGCGTCGACGGAGAGCGCGCAGGCGCTCGACCGTGAGCTCTCGGCGACACCGGTGCGCGATTCGCTCAATGTGATCATCGGCGGGCGCGGAACGAACACGACGGACGTGCGCGACACGGTCGCGGAGTTGCGGAGGCTCGCAGCGTGAGTCGCACCAGGGCGGCGTCCGCGGGAGCCGCGGCTGCGCTCGTCTGGGGCGCGGTCGAGCCGATCGACAAGCGCCTCCTCCGCAACGACTACTCCGACGTTGCGCTGCTCGGCAAGTTCGTGACGCGTTCGCGGGCCTGGCCGGTCGCAGGAGTAGCGCTCCATGCTCTGAACGGTGCAGTGTTCGGACTCGCGTTCCATGAAGTCCGTAAGCGCACGTCGTTGAAGCCACGCAGACTCGCCCTCGGCCTTGCCCTGACAGAGCACGTCGCGCTGTTCCCGCTCTCCTACTTCGTCGACCACAACCATCCAGCGCGCGGCGAGCCGGGGGTTCGCAACGTGCTGAGCCTGCGCGGGTTCGCTCAAGCGACAGCGCGTCACGCGCTGTTCGGCGCGGTGCTTGGCCGCCTCGCGGCCTGACCGGGTACGGTCGCGAGGTGTTCGACAGTCCGCCGATCGTCCTGGCGCCGCTCGCGGGCGGCCCGTGCACGCCGGAACTGACGGCCGCGGTCTCGAACGCGGGTGGCCTCGGTTTTTTCGCGGCCGGATATCTCACACCCGCGGTCTTCGCCGAGCGGCTGCGTCGTACGCGCGAGCTGACGAGCGGTCAACTCAGCGTCAACGTCTTCGTGCTGCAGGATGGTGAGGTCGACGACGATGCGGTCGAGACCTACGCACGCGAGCTCGAGCCCGAGGCGCGGGAGCGCGGGGTTGAACTCGGGACACCCCGCTTCGATGACGACTGGCTCGATGCCAAGCTCGAGCTGATTGCCGCGACCGAGGTCGACGTTGTCTCGACGACGTTCGGCTGTCTCATGCCGGACGCCGTCGCACGACTGCAAGAAAGCGGAACGCGCGTGTGGGCAACCGTGACCGCACCGCACGAAGCACGCTCCGCGCGAGCCGCCGGCGTCGACGCGCTCATCGTGCAAGGCTCAGAGGCCGGAGGGCATCGAGGAGCGTGGCGCGACGACGGTGCACCGGCGCCGCTGCTCGAGCTGCTCAGCTCGATCGACGTCGACCTCCCGCTCGTCGCGACGGGTGGCATCGCAGACAGGGATGGCGTCACAGCCGCGCTCGCCGCGGGGGCGCAGGCGGCGCAGGTCGGAACGGCGTTCCTCCTCTGTCCCGAAGCGGGCACGAGCGAGCCACACCGGCGTGCGCTCCGTGGCGGCGGGCGCACCGCATTCACGCGCGCCTTCACCGGCCGCTCCGCGCGCGGGATCGTCAACCGCTTCATGGAGGAACATTTACATGCTCCGTCCGCCTATCCGCACATCCACCATCTGACCGCGCCGCTGCGCGCGGCCGCGCGCGAAGCGGGTGACGCCGACGGCATCAATCTCTGGGCCGGGGTGAACTTCGCGCAGGCCGAGGAACTCCCGGCGGCCGAAGTGGTCGCCCGGCTGCGCCCGTAACCAGGACAACTGGACTACGACGCCCGATCGAGCGACAGGGACTAGGCGCGTAGGACTGCTCGGCGGGGGCCGGCGAGAAAGCCGGCCTCCACGAGCAGCGGCATCGCGTCCGAGTCGACCACAGGATCGCTGTCGAAGCGCTCGACGGCAAGCCGCTTGATGCGACCCGAGCGAACTTCCGCGACGAGCGCCGCGAGCGCCGACCGCAACCATTCCTCGGCGGGGTCGCGCAGCGGCACGAGCGAGCGGCCACCACGCTCGACGTAGAGCACCGGCTCGCCGCCGAGCATCACGACGTACGCGCCGGCGACCCGCGAGGCGCGCGCGCCTGCGCGCTGCGGCCACGGGAGCGCCGCACCGTAGGGCTGCGCGGGATCGGCGGACGCGAGGACGAGTGAGTCGGGGTCCTCCCCGCGCTCGCGCAACTCGCGGATGCGTTCCACCGCCCCGCCGAGCGCGAACTGCGCGCCGCCCAGTCCCTCTACGAAGTAGCCCCGACGGCAGAGCCCGAGCGTCTCGAGCGCGCGCAGGTCCGCATAGACCGCGCCGTAGCCGCCGGGAATGCCCTCCCCGCGGACGCCGTCACGCGTGACGATGCCCTGCCGCTCGAGCAGCAACTCGGCGAGCGCGCGACGATCGGGAGCGCCCGCGAAGAGCCGGTCGGTGCGCGACCAGCGCCCTGCCGTTGCGGTCGCGCCGAGTGCGCGGCGGCGCGAGAAACGCCGGGGCCGCCGCTCTTGCTTCGGTTGTCCGAATCTCCGCGACGCACGCAGCGGCGTCCACGCGTCGTTCGTCACTTCGCCGGCCCAGACGAGATCCCAGAGCGCGGGCAGCGCGACCGCCTCGTCGAGCAGTGTCTCGGCAAGCAACTCGTCGAAGAAGAGCGCGCCCGCGAGCGCGGCGCGGATCTTGTCGTGCTCCTCCCCCTCAGGCGGCGGGGCCGCGGGCACCTGGCCGAGCACGGCCGCGTCCTCGCGGAAGTACAGCGCGACGCGGTCCGGCCCCGCACCGACCCACACGACCTCGCCGCTCGCCGTCAGCGCATCGAGATGCTCGGGCCGGAAGCCGGGCACGCGGCGAGGCAGCACTTCCGACTCCCACAGCGCGACGGGCAGCGACAGCGCCTGAAGGGGGACGAGCGCCTCGCGGAGGGAGGCGCGACGATCGACTCCGTGCCAGCCCGGGAGGAACCGCGCGAGTGCCTCCTGCTCGACCGGTTCGACCTCCTTGCGCAGAGCGGCGAGCGACGCGCGCCGCAGGCGGCGGAGGACGTCGGGATCGCACCACTCGCGCTCCGTCCCACCCGGACGCAGCTCACCACGCACGAGCTGCTCCTCGTGCTCGAAGTCGACAAGGAGCAACGAGACGTCACGCCCGAAGCGCTCGTTCGCCTGGTCGGTGGTGAATGGGCCGCGTCCCTTTGCGTAGCGCAGCACGAGCTGGCGCAAAGAATCCGGCCCGCCTTCCAGGTATGCGTCGGGGAGGCCCGACGGCGGCATGACGCCGAGCGCGTCGCGGTAACGGCCGGCATCTTCGACCGCGATCAGCCGCTCTTCGCCCAGCATCTTCACGAGTAGCGCGCGGCGCTCGGCAATCAGCGGCTCCGCAAGCGCCGGGTCGTATTCGCTCTCGCGCAGATCTCCGCGCAGCCGCAGCTTGTCGTGCAGGTGGTCGGGTGTCTTTGGATCTCCCTGCAGCTGTCGCTCGACCTCTTCGACCGCGTCGTGGTCGAGCAGATCGCGTAGCTCTTCCTGACCGAGCAGCTCACGCAGGAGATCGCGGTCGAGCGACAGCGCCTGCGCGCGGCGTTCGGCCGGCGGCGTGTCGTCCTCGTACATGTAGGTCGCGATGTAGTCGAAGAGCAGCGACGTGCTGTACGGCGACGCGCTCTGCGTCTCGACCTCGATGAGGTCGAGCTCGCGCGTCTTCAGTCCCTGGAGCAACGAGCGCAGTGCGGGCAGGTCGAAGACGTCCTGCAGGCACTCGCGATAGGTCTCAAGGATCACCGGGAACGAGCCGTACTTTCTCGCCACTTGCAGGAGGTTCTGTGCCTTCAGGCGCTGCTGCCAGAGCGGGGTGCGCTCACCGGGGCGGCGGCGCGGGATCAGCAGCGAGCGGCCTGCGTTCTCGCGGAAGCGCGCGCCGAAGAGCGCCGTCTCCCCGAGCTCGGCGACGACGAGGTCTTCCACCTCTCCCGGGTCGATCATCAGCTCTTCGATCGGCGGCGGGGTGTCGGACTCCGGGAAGTGGAGCGCGATTCCGTCGTCCGACCAGATCGACTGCGCGTCGATCCCGAGCGAGGCTCGTAGCCGCCCGGCGATCGCCATCGCCCATGGCGCATGCACGCGGCTGCCGAACGGCGAGAGGATGCAGACTCGCCAGTCCCCGATCTCGTCGCGGAAGCGCTCGATGACGATCGTGCGGTCTGTCGGCACCGCGCCCGTCGCGTCGTGCTGCTCACGCAAGAACGTGAGCAGGTTCTTCGCTGCGCGCGCGTCGAGGTGGTAGTCGCCCCGCAGCTGCGCGGTCGCCTTCGCATCCGACATCGCCGACAGCTCGCGGGAGGCCTGGCCGATCTTCTGGCCGAGCTCGTACGGACGCCCAACTCCTTCGCCCTTCCAGAACGGGACGGCGCCCGGAACGCCCGGCGCGGGCGACACGATCACCTGGTCGCGCGTGATCTCCTCGATGCGCCACGTCGATGCGCCGAGCAGGAATGTCTGTCCCGCGCGCGCCTCGTAGACCATCTCCTCGTCGAGCTCGCCGACCCGGCCACCACCGCCGACGAGGAAGACGCCGAACAGGCCACGGTCGGGGATCGTTCCGGCGTTCGTGACGGCGAGCCGCTGCGCGCCGTCGCGGGCGCGGATCACTCCGGCGCTGCGGTCCCACACGATGCGTGGACGTAGCTCGGCGAATTCATCCGACGGGTAACGGCCCGCGAGCATGTCCAGCACGTTCTCGAGCTGCGCGCGCGAGAGATCCTTGAACGGGTACGCCCGCTTGACCAACGAATGGAGGTCGTCGATCGCGATTTCTCTCTCAGCGGAAATCGCCACGATCTGCTGCGCAAGCACGTCGAGCGGGTTGCGCGGGATCTTCGTCTCCTCGATCTCACCGTTCCGCATCGCGCGCGCGACGACGGCGCTCTCGAGCAGGTCGGCGCGGAACTTCGGGAAGATGCGGCCCTTCGACGTCGCGCCCATTTCGTGCCCCGCGCGTCCGATGCGCTGCAGGCCGCGCGCGACCGACTTCGGCGACTCGACCTGGATCACGAGATCGACGGCCCCCATGTCGATGCCGAGCTCGAGGCTCGACGTGGCGACGAGGCACGGAATGCGCCCCGCCTTCAGATCCTCCTCGACGATCGTGCGCTGCTCGCGCGCCAAGCTGCCGTGGTGCGCGCGCGCGATGTCTTCTTCGGCGAGCTCGTTGAGGCGCAACGCGAGCCGCTCCGCGAGCCGGCGGTTGTTGACGAACACGATCGTCGAGCGGTGCTCTCGAACGAGTCGGAGGATCTCGGGGTAGATCGAAGGCCAGATCGAGTTCGACCCACCTTCGGTTGAGGTGAGGAGCGCGCTGCCGTCCGCCTCAGGCGGGTTCGCGTAGCTCGTCGTCGTCCCGAGCTCGCGCATGTCCTCGACGGGCACGACCACTTCGAGATCGAGTGGCTTTCGCGTACCGGCGTCCACGATCGTGATCTCGCGGCCCCCGCTCACGAACTGCCCGATCTCCTCGATCGGCCTCTGCGTCGCGGAGAGACCGATGCGCTGCATCGACCCGTCGAGGAGCGCCTCGAGGCGCTCGACGGAGATCGCCATGTGCGCCCCGCGTTTCGTGCCGGCGACGGCGTGCACCTCGTCGAGGATCAGCGTCTCGACGCCCCGCAGCAGCTCGCGCGCCTGCGAGGTCAGCATCAGATAGAGCGACTCGGGCGTCGTGATCAAGATATCGGGCGGTTCCTTCAGGATCTCCCGGCGTTCCTTCTGCGACGTGTCGCCGGTGCGTACCGCAACCCTCAACTTCGACTCGAGGCCTGCGAGCGGGCCGCGCAGATTGCGCTCGATGTCGTAGTTGAGGGCCTTCAACGGTGACACGTAGAGCACGCGCAGTCCCTCGCCCGGCTTAATGGTCAGGCGGTCGATCGCGTACAGGAACGCCGTCAGGGTCTTGCCCGACCCGGTGGGCGCCTGAATCAGGACGTGCGCGCCGGAGGCGATCGCCGGCCAGCCCTGAGTCTGGGGTGGCGTCGGGCCGTCGAAGGTGCGCTCGAACCAGGCTCGCGTCGCAGGAGAGAACACAGCGAGCGGATCCATGCCGCCCAGGGTACCCGGCGGCTATTTGCTGAGGTAGTAGGCCGTGAAGGCCACAACGAGCAGGAGCACAACTGCAGCGGCCACGACGATCGTGATCCCGCTCAGCACGATCGCCGGCGTGCGCGCGCTCGCGCCTTCCTCGGCCTCGTGGGCAAGCGCGCCCACTTTCTCCTCGATCTTGTGCTCGGCGTCCTTCAGCGGTTGGGTCATGCAGGGTTTGTTACCACTCCTGGGCTTCCGAATCCTCAAGTAAGACTGCACGTGTGACCTACTCGATCATCGCGCGCGATCCCGAGACCGGCGAGCTCGGCGTCGCGGTGCAGTCGCAGGCCTTCAACACCGGATCCGCAGTGCCCTGGGCGCGGCCCGGCGTCGGCGTCGTGGCGACACAGTCCTGGACGGATCGCAGGTACGGCTGGCGCGGCCTCGAACTGCTGGCGGCACGCCGGCCGCCCGACGAAGCACTCGCACTGCTACGCGCCGATGACGAACATCCGTCGTTTCGGCAGGTCGCGATGATCGATGCGGACGGGAGGGTTGCGCAGTTCACCGGCGAGAACTGTGTGCCCGCGGCCGGCCAGACCCACGGCACCAACTGGGCCGCGCAGGGAAACATGCTCGCCTCCGACGACGCCTGGCACCAGATGGGAGCCGCGTTCGACGAAACGGAGGGAACGCTCGCCCAGCGCCTGCTGGCCGCTCTCGACGCGGCCGAGGCGACTGGTGGCGACTGGCGAGGCCGAGGCGGTGCGGCGTTGCTCGTCGTGCCTGCGACGGGAAGCCCCTGGGAGCGCGTGATCGACCTGCGGGTCGAAGAGGGTGACGATTCGCTCGTCGAGCTACGCCGCCTCGTCAACCGGGCAGAGGCCTACCGAGCCGCAAACCGCGCGGAGCGAGACGGCGCCGGCGTAGCGCGACGCGGCGCACTGCCCGAGGCGCACATTCGCTGGCTCGCGTTCCTGGACGCGGTGACAACGGGTGACGTCGCGCAGGCACGCCGCCTCCTGGGCGAACTCGAGGACGCGCAGCCCCGCTACCGGGACTTCGCGCAGGCGATGGCCCAGCACCCGGACATGCCGGCCCTCCAGGAGATCCTCGCGGAGTAGCATCGGGGTCATGGCTCCGACCGCCCTCCATTTCACGACCGATCCGACAGCCTGCGAGCTGCTCGCGAAGGGATCCTTCGCGAG
>JBKJQL010000252.1:0-3143 GCA_046594035.1 Gaiellaceae bacterium | reverse complement strand
CGGTGCCGGCGGCTATGCCAAAGAACTCGATGAGCAGCGTCAGGAGCTGGTGCGCAACACCATCGACGCGCGCCTGGCGCAGACCGATGTGCTGATCACCACCGCCAGCATCCCCGGGCGGCGCGCACCGCTTCTGGTGACCGCCGAGATGGTGGGCCACATGAAGCCTGGCTCGGTGATCATCGATCTGGCTGCCGAGAGCGGTGGCAACTGTGCGGTGACCCGCGCGGGCGAAACGGTGCAACACGCCGGTGTGCACGTGATCGGACCGCTCGATATCGCCGCCACGCTCCCCACGCATGCGAGCCAGATGTACTCGCGCAATCTCTCGGCCCTGTTGATCCATCTGTGCGATGCCGAAGGACGCTTGAAGTTGGACTGGAACGACGAGATCACCCGCGGGACGT
This sequence comes from Gaiellaceae bacterium, assembly GCA_046594035.1. Classification (GTDB taxonomy): domain Bacteria; phylum Actinomycetota; class Thermoleophilia; order Gaiellales; family Gaiellaceae; genus PALSA-600. Next base: position 2,736 of record JBKJQL010000252.1, on the reverse strand, counting down.
GCCTCATGTACGAAGGCAAGCCCGTTCCCGAACTGGCCACCGCGGAGAAGCCCTCATGAACGCGATTCTGATCGCGGAGTTGTACGTGTTCGCGCTCGCCGTGTTCGTGGGAATCGAAGTGATCTCCAAGGTGCCGGTCGTCCTGCACACCCCACTCATGTCGGGCAGCAACGCGATCCACGGAATCGTCGTGGTGGGTGGCATTGTCGTGCTGGGCCGCGCGATCACGCCGTTGGAGATCGCGCTGGGAAGCGCCGCCGTACTGTTCGGAGCCATCAACTTCACCGGCGGATTCTTCGTCACGGACCGCATGCTCGAGATGTTCAAGAAGAAGCCGAAAGACTGATGGGCGCCAACGCCGTCAACCTGCTTTACCTCGTGACGATCGTGTGCTTCGTGCTCGCGCTCAAGTTCCTGTCCTCGCCCGCGACAGCGCGTAGGGGCAACTGGATCGGCGCGTTCGGCATGGCGCTCGCAATCGTCGCGACGCTCGTCAAGTCGGGCGTGCACATCACGTGGGAGATGCCCGTCGCCGCCGCGATCGGAAGCGCGTTCGGGCTCGTCGGCGCGCGCCGCGTGAAGATGACCGCGATGCCACAGATGGTGGCGCTGTTCAACGGCGTCGGCGGCGGCGCGGCGGCGCTCGTCGCGCTCGCAGAATTCCACAAGCTCTCCCCCGCACCCGGCCGGATCCAGGGCGACATCTCGGTCGCGCTCCTGCTCTCCGCGCTGATCGGATCGATCTCGTTCTCGGGCTCGCTGATCGCATTCGCGAAGTTGCAGGAGCTGATCCAGGGTCGCCCGATCACCTATCCCGGCCAGAAGCTCGTCAACGCGGCGCTCTTCTTCACCCTGCTCGGGCTCGGTGCCGCGATCTTGACCGGCGCGGAGCATCAGTGGCTGCTCTGGGCGATGGTCGCAGGCGCGCTCCTCTTCGGCGTGTTCTTCGTGCTTCCGATCGGCGGCGCCGACATGCCCGTCGTGATCTCGCTGCTGAACGCATTCACCGGGCTCGCTGCAGCGGCAACCGGCTTCGAGCTCTCGAACAACGTCCTGATTGTGAGCGGCATGCTGGTCGGTGCCTCCGGCACGATGCTGACGCTGCTGATGGGGCGCGCAATGAACCGCTCGATCACGAACGTGCTCTTCGGCGCGTTCGGCCAGGTCGCGAGCGGCCCGTCGGGACCGACCGGTGCCGACGGGGGCAGCGTGCGCTCGGCATCAGCCGACGACGTGGCGGTGATGCTCGCCTACGCGAGCAAGGTCGTGATCGTTCCCGGATACGGCATGGCAGTCGCGCAGGCCCAGCACGACGTGCACGCACTTGCCAGCGCGCTCGAGGCGAAGGGCATCGACGTGACGTACGCAATCCATCCGGTCGCCGGCCGCATGCCCGGGCACATGAACGTGCTACTCGCCGAGGCCAACGTCCCGTACCCCCAGCTCAAGGAGTTGGACGAGGCGAACGCCGAGTTCTCACGCACGGATGTGTCACTCGTGATCGGCGCGAACGACGTCGTCAACCCTGACGCACGCAACAACTCCGGCAGCCCGATCTATGGGATGCCGATCTTGAACGTCGACCAGTCACAGGCGACGGTCGTTCTGAAGCGTTCGATGGCACCCGGCTTCGCGGGAATCGACAACCCGCTCTTCGTCGACCCGAAGACGGTGATGTTGTTCGGCGACGCGAAGGAGTCGGTCGCGAAGCTGGCCGCCGGCGTCAAAGAGCTATGAGCGCAGGCTCGACGGAGCGACGATGACGACGGTGCCGGTCTTCACTGGCAAGCACGTCGAGCAAGCAGTCTCCCCGGACCGCGCCGTCGAAGCCGTTCGCGATGCGTTCATCGCCCATGCGCGCGGCGAGTGGACGATGCCGCCGAAGGTCTACGTCACGAACTACCCCGCGGGCGACTTCCGCGCGATGCCGGCACTCGGCGGTGGACATGCGCTCCTGAAGTGGGTGACGTCGTTCCCCGGCAACCCGCTGCAGGGGCTCCCGACCGTGACCGGTGTCGTGCTGCTCTCCGACGCGGAGAACGGACAGCTGCGCGCCGTGCTCGACGCGGCGTCCGTCACCGCGCTGCGCACGGGTGCGGCCGCGGTGCTCGCCGCGGAGACGCTCGGGCGCGCCGGCGCGGGGTCGGCGGCCGTGATCGGCGCCGGGGTCAACGGGCGCGCCGCCGCGCGCACGTTTCTGGCACGCGGTCGGCCGGTCAGCCTGTGGGACGTGAACGAGGGACGCGCAAAGCACGTCGCGCAAGAGCTCGGAGCCGAGCTCGCCGGGTCACTCGACGAGGCGCTCGACGCCGACCTGATCGTCACCGTGACGCCCGGCCACGAGCTCGTGATCACCGAGGGACGCTTGCGCGAGGGCCAACATGTCTCGCTGATGGGTGCGGACGGCCCCGGCAAGGCGGAGATGGCCGACACGGAGCTCGCGCGCGCCAGGCTGTTCTGTGACGACTGGGAGCAGGCAAGCCACGGCGGCGAGCTCGCCCATGCCGTCGAGTCGGGGCTGGTCACCGGGCCGGACGTCACAGCGCTCGGCACGGTGCTCACCGGAGCGGCGCCCGGCCGCACGAGCGACGCGGAGATCACGGCGTTCGACTCGACGGGCCTCGCGATCCAGGACCTCGCGATCGCCCTGGCGGCGATCGAAGTGGCCGGCGAGCTGGCCGGCTTGCCGCGGCTCGAGCTCTAGATGGTTCGCGCCTGGTGCGCCGCGATCCTTCC
>JBKJQL010000172.1:0-3760 GCA_046594035.1 Gaiellaceae bacterium | reverse complement strand
TGCCGTTGGTGGTTGCGCTGCCGCCGGTGAGCGAGCCGCCGCCCGAGCCGACCGCGAACGTCACCGAAACGCCCGAGACTGCATTGCCGAAGCTGTCGGTGACCTTCGCCGATGGAGCAGTCGCGACGTTCGTGTTCACGGTTGCGGACTGGCTGTTGCCGGCGTTGACTGCGATCGTCGTCGCGACGTCGTTCGTGCCGGTCGCGTTGAAGGTGACGGGGCTGCCGGTGAGGCTGCCGGAGGTGGCAGTCAGGCTGTTGGCGCCGGCGGTCTGGCCGAGCTTCCAGGAGCCGACGGTTGCGATGCCGCTCGCGTTGGTCGTCGCGCTGCCGCCGGTGACCGAGCCGCCGCCGGAGGCGACCGCGAAGGTGACGCCGACGCCCGAGACGTTGTTGCCGTTCGCGTCGGTCACGCGGACGGACGGCGCGGTGCCGACGTTCGTGTCCACGGTCGCGCTCTGTCCGTTCCCGGCCTGGAGCGCGACGTTGGTTGCCGCGCCGGCGGTCACGGTGAGCGACGCGGTGCCGAGCGAGCCGAGCATGTTGCCGGTGACCGTGTGCGCGCCCGCGGCCGTCACGGTGCAGGCGGCGTTGGTGCACGTACCGCCGGTGACGGTGAACGTCGTGGAACCCGTCGCGTCGCCGAGGCTGTTCTCGTACTGGTCGCGACCCTCGGCGGTGTAGGTCTGGGTGCCGACGTCGGCGCTGATCGACGAGGAAGCGGGGGAGAGGACGAGGTGGTCGAGCACGTCCGCCGTGCCCGTCGCGTTGAAGGTGATCGGGCTGCCCGTGAGACTGCCGGATGTGGCGGTGAGCGTGTTCGCCCCGACGGCGGTGCCGAGCTTCCAGCTGCCGACGGCCGCGACGCCGCTCCCGTTTGTCGTCGCGCTCAGGCCCGTGCCGGAGCCGCCGCCCGAGGCGACCGCGAAGGTGACGGAAACGCCGGAGACCGCGTTGCCGTAGGTGTCGGTGACCTTCACCGAGGGTGCGGTCGAGAGGTTCGTGTTGACGGTCGCGCTCTGGTTATCGCCGGTGTTGACCGCGATCGTCGTGGCGGCTGCGGCGGTGCCGGTCGCGTTGAAGGTCACCGAGGTGAGGCCGGTCGAGCTCGCGGTGAGCTGGTTGAGGCCTGCGGTCGTGCCGAGCTTCCAGGAGCCGACAGTGGCGATGCCGGATCCGTTGGTCGTGGCGCTGCCGCCGGTGAGCGAGCCGCCGCCCGAGCCGATCACGAAAGCGACCGAGACACCGGAAACCGGGTTGCCGTGGGTGTCGGTGACGAGAACGGAGGGCGCCGTCGCGACGTTCGCGTTCACGGTCGCGCTCTGGCCTTGGCCGACGTTGACGCTCATCGAGCCCGCGGTGCCGGCGACGCCGGTCGCGTTGAAGGTGACGGGGCTGCCGCCAAGGCTGCCCGAGGTGGCAGTGAGGCTATTGGCGCCGGCGGTCGTACCGAGCTTCCAGGAGCCGACCGTGGCGACGCCGCTTGCGTTCGTGTTAGCGCTCGTCCCGGTCGCGGAGCCGCCGCCCGAGGCGACCGCGAAGGTGACGGCGACACCGGAGACCGGGTTGCCGTAGGTGTCCGTGACGAGCACGGACGGCGCGGTGGAGACGTTGGAGTCGACGGTCGCGCTCTGTCCGTTCCCGCCGTTGACGGCGATGTTCGCTGCAGCGGCTGCTGTGCCGGTCGCGCTGAAGGTGACCGGGCTCCCGGCGAGGCTGCCGGAGCTGGCGGTGAGGCTGTTGGCGCCGGCGGTCGTGCCGAGCTGCCAGGAGCCGACGATGGCAACACCGCTCGCGTCGGTCGTCGCGCTGGCGCCGGTGAGCGAGCCGCCGCCGGAGGCGACCGCGAAGGTCACCGCCGTGCTCTGCACCGGGTTGCCGTAGGTGTCGGTGACGAGGACCGACGGCGCGGTGGCGACATTCGTGTCGACCGTCGCGGTCTGGGTGTCGCCGCCGTTGACGGCGACCGTCGCGGCCGCAGCCGGCGTGATGTTGAAGCTTGAGCTCGTCGCGCCGGTCAGCGCGCCGGAGGACGCGGCCACCGCGTAGCCGGTGGCTGCCTTGTTCAGCGACAGGTCGTCGAAGGTTGCGATGCCGCCGGAGGCATTCCGCGTCGTGGTTCCCGACAGCGTCGAGCTGCCCGGGTTCGAGCCGAGGGCGACGGTGACGGCTGCGCTGCTTCCTGTGACCAGGTTGTCGTTCGCGTCGAGGATGCGCACCGTCAGCGACGGGCTCAGGGTCTGGCCCGCCGTGGCGGACGCCGGCGGCTGGATCCCGAAGCCGAGTTTGGACGCCGCACCCGGTGCGAACGTGACGGGAGCCGACGCCGCGAGGCCGGAGCCGTCGAGCTGGCCCGTCACGGTGACGCCCTGGGCGACCGTGGAAGAGGTCAGCGTCGCGGTGTAGGTGCCGTTGTTGTTGTTCGTCACCGAGCCGAGCGAGCCCGCACCGACCGCGAGCGCGACGGTGCCGCCGCTCGAGACGAGGTTCGCGCCGGCTGCGTTCTTCAGCTGCACGGTGATCGTCGAGGTGGAGGAACCGTTCGCCGTGATCGAGCCGGGGGCGGTGACGAGCGTGCTCTGGACGAGCGACGGAACGCCGGTCATCGTGATCGACTGCGCCGAGACGCTGCCGAGCAGGTTGCCCGCGTTGTCCTTGACCTTCTGCGCACCCGTGAGCGAGCCCGGGTTGTAGGCCACCGTCGGCGTCGCGTTGCCGTAGAGGCGGCTCGCGAGGGTGAGGCGAATATGCGTGGCGTCGGTGTACGAGACACCGCTGACGGTTGCGCCCGTCACCGTGAACGCGCTGGTCGGAGTCGTCGACCCGTTGTCGAGCCCGCTCGAGGCTTCCGCGAACGTCAGGTCGACATGGGTGCCGACCGCATCGAGTGCCGACGAGGCATACGCCGGGGCGACGGTGTCGACCAGGACCGGCGAGGTGGTCAGCGAGCTCGTATTGCCGACGTTGTCGGTCGCGGTGACGGTGTAGACGTAGCAGTAACCGGTGACGACGCCCGTGTCCGGGCTCGTGACGACGGTCGACCCCGTGTAACCGCTGCCGGGGCAGACGCCCGCGACCGGGGCCTCACCGGCCGACCGCGTGATCACGTTGGTGCCTGCTGCGAGACCGGAGACGCCATCGCTGTAGTCACTCGAGGTGATCGTGACGGAGGTGCTCGTCGCGTAGGCGGGAACCGAGATCGAGCCACCGCTCGGTGCGCCGTTGTCGAGCGTCAGCGTGAAGGTCGTGTCGGACTGGTCGTTCCCGGCGGCGTCCGAGCCGTGCGCGGCGAGGGTCGGCGCCCCAGAGCCCGTCGTCCAGGAGATCGCGGACGAGTCGTACGGGCCGCCGGCGGGCGAGGAGACGGTCTCGCTGTTGTGCACCGAGAAGCCGGAGCCGCCGGTGAGCGTCCCAAAGGTCGAGGAGGCCGGGCCGGAGACGCCGTCGGTGACGGAGTTGCGGAGCTTGAAGCTGCCGGCCGCGTCGCCCTTGTAGTAGATCGTCGAGCCCGACTTGAACACGCCACCGGTGACAGAGTTGAGCGCGAACGAGTCGCTCGGCGCCGCGGTGTCGATCATCACCGGGGAGCTGGTGACGGTGCTCGCGTTGCCGACGTTGTCGGTGCCGGTGAGGGTGTAGACGTAGCACTGGCCGTTCGCGACGCCGGTGTCGGGGCTCGTCACGACGGTCGAGCCGGTGTAGCCGCTGCCGGGGCACGTGCCTGCAGTCGGCGCCTGGCCGTTCGAGCGGGTGATCACGTT
>JBKJQL010000101.1:0-3966 GCA_046594035.1 Gaiellaceae bacterium | reverse complement strand
GACGGTTGGCCCTGCGAGAACGTGGCAGTTGCGGTGACCGGCGCGGTGGAAGCCACGCGTGGGGAGCTGGGGCGCCGCTTCCCCTGGGCCTCGGTGAGCAAGCTCGCGACTTCGATGGCGATGCTCGTCGCAGCCGAGGAGGGGATCATCGACCTCGATGAGCCAGCCGGCCCGCCCGGCTCGACGTTTCGACACCTCCTCGCGCACGCGTCGGGGCTGCCCTTCGAGCGCGGCGCACCGATCGCGCGGCCGGGGACGCGGCGCATCTACTCGAACTACGGGATCGAGGTCGCCGCAGCTCACGTCGAGGAGCGCGCGGAGATGCCCTTCGCCGAGTACTTCGCGTCGGTGTGGGAGGGCACGGGCGCGGCGCTCGACGGCTCGGCAGGCTCGGGCGTCGAGGGCACGCTCGGCGATCTCGTCGCGCTCGCACGCGAACTGCAGCAGCCGAGGCGGATCGCGCAGGAGACCCTGGACGAGGCGTGCCTGGTGCAGTTCCCCGGTCTCGTCGGCGTCCTGCCGGGGTTCGGCCGGCAGGAGCCGAACGATTGGGGCCTCGGCTTCGAGTTGCGCGACGGCAAGTCGCCGCACTGGACCGGGTCCCGGAACTCGCCGCGCACGTATGGCCACTTCGGCCGCAGCGGCACGTTCCTCTGGGTCGACCCCGACGCGGGCGTCGCGCTCGCGTGCCTGACCGACCTGGCGTTCGGCGACTGGGCCACCGACGCGTGGCCGCGCCTGGCGGACGCGGTCCTGGCCGAATTGGCCTAGATGGTTGATGCCACGAGGCGTGGGTCTGGGGGCGGATCCAGACCAAGCAGGACGGTCGAGGCGGACGTCATGCGCCGCGTCTGGGCCGTTCCCAGGCGGGCGTAAGCGTGGCCTCAACCATCTCTAAGCCGACTCGGACAGGAACTCGAGCAGGAGCGCGTTCAGCTCCTCGGGCTGGTCGATGCCGACCAGGTGGCCGGCGCCCGGGACGATCGCCAGGTCGGCATCCGGGATCCCGTCCGCCAGGTGCTCGGAGATCGCGTGAAAGTCGGCGTGGTCGTCGGTGCCGACGATCACGAGCGTCGGCATCGTGAGCTTCGAGAGCGAGCCCAGCTCCGGCCAGACGAGCTCGGGCTCCTCGTGGGCGGTCTGCAGCTCGAGCGCGCGCCGCTGTTGCGGCCGCACCTCGTCGCGGTGCTCCGGCTTGACCCAGAACTCCATGTTCACCTCGGTCGCAGCGTCCAGGTCGCCCGAGTCGATCGCCTGCTCCTCCGCCTCGAAGTAGCCGCGCATCTCCTCCGTCCAGTCCCAGGCCGGCAGGCCCGCTGCGACGAGCACGAGCCGCTCGACCTGCTTCGGGTGAGCGAGCGCCGTCCGTAGGGCGACGGCTCCGCCGAACGAGTTCCCGACCAGCACGCCCGGCAGGAGCTCCGCGGTGAAGTCGACGAACGAGAACGGCTCCGTCGGGAGTGGGTTCTCGCCCCAGCCGGGCAGGTCGGGCGCCAGCACGTGGTGCTCGCGCTCCAGTGCGGAGACCTGGCGCTTCCAGAGGCGCGAGTCCCCGAGCGCGGAGTGCAGCAGGATCACGCGTGCCATCAGATGTCTACGTCCTCCTCGGAGGGCAGGTTGTCCTCTTCTTCTTCGGGGTTGGTCGTGCCGCGCATGTCTTCCTCTTCCACCTGCCGGTCGGTGTTCGCGAGCTCCTGTTCGATCTCCGTCGGTTCCGAATTCTCCATCATGTCCTCCTCATGGGTGTCCACGACAACTGGCGCTTCTGTCCCCGCTGTGCGGGAGAACTCAACCTCGCGGTAGACCATCTCGCATGCACGGCCTGCGGGGAGCGGTACTGGGCGAATGCAATTCCGGGTGTACAGGGCATTCTCGAGCGGAACGGGCGCGTGCTGCTCGCGCGCCGCGCCCACGACCCGCGGAAGGGTCACTGGGACCTTCCGGGTGGGTTCGTCAACGAGACCGAGGATCCGCTCGACGCGTTGCGCCGCGAGTTCCTCGAGGAAACGGGGCTCGAGGTGGAACCGGCCGAATTCCTGCGGATCGACATCGAACCCTACGACCACCGCCACGTCTTCTCGGTCACGTGGATCGTCCACGCGGACGGCGAGCCTGTCGCGGCCGACGACGTCGAGGAGCTGCGCTGGTTCGGGCCCGACGAACTGCCGGAGCTGGCGTTCCCGGGCCAGGAGAAAGTCCTACGCCTCTGGGCTGCGCGGCAGCAGGACGCGTAGCGCTTGCGGCTCGATCGTGAACTCGATCGGTGTGTCGAGAACCTCGGGCTCGCCGTCGACCGCGGCCTGTAGGCGGCCCGCCGAGGCGTCGATCGTGAAGTGCTGGCCGGATCGCTCCTCCCAGGAGGTGCGAAGCACCCCGAGCGGCGCGTAGAGATGGAGCAGCCCCTGATCCAGCTGCTCGCGTTCTCCGATCGAGAGCACGCTGAGCTCGTAGCCGTTGTTGGAAACCAGGATGACCCGAGCGGTGATCAACTCGCCGTCGACCGTGATTCCGAGTGGGTCGCGGTGTGTTGCAAGGATGCCGAGCGCGCGCAGGCGCGCGAACGTCACGCGCCTCTGGCGGTGGCGCTCACGGCGATGCACGAGCTTTGCGTACACGCCGAGCGACACGTTGTTCAGAAAGAGCCGGTCGTTCGCGCGGCCGACGTCGATCCGGCGCTCGGTTCCGTCGACGAGCGCGTCGAGCGCCGCAATCGGGTCGTTGCGGTCGAGCCCGACGTCGCGCGCGAAATGGTTCCGTGTGCCGAATGGAATACAGGCGAACGGGAGGTCTCGTTCGATCGCGACCTCTGCGACCAGAGCGAGCGACCCGTCGCCCCCGGCGATGGCAAGGGCGTCCGCTTCGGCCTCCTGCGCGAGCTTCGTGATGTCGTCGTCCTTCCCGAGTACGTGGGTCTCGATCCCCCGGGTTGCGGCCTCCGCGAGCAGTTCGTCGGACCCTCCGTCCCCGGAGTTCGGGTTCACGATCAGGAAAGGCGCCATCGAGGCGCCGTTATACCTGGGAGCCGCGGTTTCCAAAGATGGGCCGTTCGGCTCATGTAAATGTCCGGCCCACGGGCGATCATCGACCCATGGACGACTGCGGCATCCTGCACCGGATCGACGACGACCTCACGGACACCTGGATCGAGGACTGGGCCGAGACCGGCGTGCAGGCGATCGAGAACTACCTGGCGAAGCACCTGGCGTTCCTGAGCTTCCTCGACGAAGCCTCGCGCCTCTAGGTTTTCGCTCCGCGCACTGCGGGCAGGTCGCTTCCGTGGCGCAGTTCAAGGCGAGCTATTTGATCCACGGCCTACCGGGCCATCCGCTGCATCCGCCGCTGACCGACGCGACGATCGGCGCCTACACGTTCGCGACCGTGGCTGCCGTGCTGAGCAAACTCGGAGTCGCCGAGCACGCCTTCGCGCAAGCCTGGTGGCTCGCGCTCGTGATCGGGCTCGCGACGACCGTGCTGACCGCACTGACCGGCCTCGTCGACTGGCTGCAGATCACCCGCGGCACCGAGCTCTGGAAGACCGCAACCCTCCACCTGTCCGTGATGCTGACCGCCACGGTCTTCTTTCTCCTCGCAGCGGTCTTCGGTCACGGCGGCTATGTCGCCCACGCCGTGACGACCGGGGCGTTCATTCTCACCCTGGTCGGATTCGGCTGTCTGACCGCCGGAGGATGGCTCGGCGGTGCGATCACCTACGTGCACGGCATGCGCGTGCTCAACCTCGTGGACGAGCCCGCAGAGAAGGCGGTCGCGCCGTATCCGTCGGACGAGAAGGTCGAAGCGGAAGAAAGGTAGGGAGCGGGGAGGCCTCAGAAGCTCTAACCGAATGAGCTTGTGTCGCCCGGCCGCGCTCGGCGGCGCGATGCTGTGTCCTCGGTTGCCCCGGTAGAACACCGCTACCGGGGCGCCCTGCGTCCTTGCCTCGCACTCGCCGATCACACCCGGATCGAC
>JBKJQL010000322.1:0-6815 GCA_046594035.1 Gaiellaceae bacterium | reverse complement strand
CCAGCACGGCGACGATCATCGCGAGACGCTTCGGGTCGACGCCGGTGCCGACGCGGCGCGGCATCGCCAGGTCGGTCGGCGAGACGAGCGACTGGATCTCCAGCAGGATCGGCCGCGTGCCCTCGAGGGCGCAGGCGACCGCCGCCCCCACCTCGCCGCCAACCGAGCGCCCGAACACCGCCGACGGGTCGGGCACGCCCACCAGGCCGTCGCCGGTCATCTCGAACACGCCAATCTCGTTGGTCGAGCCGAAGCGGTTCTTGACCGCCCGAAGGATGCGGTGGGCGTGGTAGCGGTCGCCCTCGAACTGGAGCACGCAGTCGACGAGATGCTCCAGCACGCGCGGACCGGCGACCGAGCCGTCCTTCGTCACATGCCCGACGAGGAACGTCGCGACCCCGCTCTCCTTCGACACGCGCAACAGGCGTCCGGCTGCCTCGCGCACCTGGGAGACGGAGCCCGGCGCCGAGCCGATCTCCTGCGACCACAGCGTCTGTACCGAGTCGATCACGCACACGGCCGGCCGCTCGCGCTCGAGCGTCTCGCAGACCACGTCCAACTCGGTCTCGGCGAGGATCTCGACGGCGTCGCACCCGCCGAGGCGCGCGGCGCGCAGCTTGACCTGCGCGACTGACTCTTCACCCGTGACGAGCAACGCCCGCCGGTCGCGCGACATCGAGCCGAGCGCGCTCAGGAGGAGCGTCGACTTGCCGACGCCGGGCTCGCCGCCGACCAGGACGACGGATGCGGGGACGAGCCCGCCCCCGAGCACGCGGTCGAGCTCCGCCACGCCGGTCGAGATGCGCTCCGCCTCCTCCGAGACGACGTCGACGAGGCGCAGCAACGGCCGCGGGGCGGCCTGAATGGCCCTCGAGCCGCGCGCGGGCGCAGCCCCCGCGAGCAAGGTCCCGAACATCCCGCAGCCGGGGCACTTGCCCAGCCAGCGGCCGGTCGAGGTCCCGCACTCGGTGCACACGTGCTGAAGGGAGGCCGGTTTCGCCATGGAGAGCCACGGTACTCAGTGGTCCCGACGGCAACTGTGCCGGCTCTGGAACGATCCATCCATGAGATACAGACAACTCGGAGATAGTGACCTCAGCGTGTCGGAGATCAGCCTCGGCTCGTGGCTGACCTACGGCGGCGGGGTCGCCGACGACTCGGCTCGTGCCTGCGTCGACACGGCGTTCGAAGTCGGCATCAACTTCATCGACACCGCGAACGTCTACGCGCGCGGAGCGGCGGAGGAGTTCCTCGGCGACGTGCTGCAGACCCGCCATCGGGACTCGTACGTGCTCGCCACCAAGCTCTACTTCCCGATGGACGACTCGGGCGAGAACCAGGGACTCTCCCGGCAGCAGATCGAGAAGCAGATCGACGAGTCGCTGCGCCGGCTACGCACCGACCACGTCGACCTCTACCAGTGTCATCGCTACGACCCGGACACGCCGCTCGAGGAGACGATGTCGGCGCTGAATGACGTCGTGAGCTCGGGCAAGGCGCGCTACATCGGCTTCAGCGAGTGGCACCCGGCGCAGATCGAGGCCGCGCTCGACCTCAGCCGCGAGCAGGGCTACGCGAAGTTCGTCTCGTCGCAGCCGCAGTACTCGATGCTGCACCGGCAACCCGAGCGCGAGGTCATTCCGCTGTGCGAAGCGAACGGGATCTCGCAGATCGTCTGGTCCCCGCTCGCCCAGGGTGCGCTCACCGGCAAGTACAAGCCGGGCGCGCCACCGCCCGCAGGCTCGCGCGCGACGAGCGAGCGCATGGGCTCGATGATGGGCAACTGGCTCGAGCAGGACGTGCTGGAGACGGTGCAGCGGCTCGTCCCGGTCGCCGAGCGGCTCGGGATCACGATGGCCCAACTCGCGCTCGCCTGGGTGCTGCGGGAGGAGAACGTCGCCTCCGCGATCGTCGGCGCCTCGCGACCCGAACAGGTGCGCGACAACGCCTCCGCCTCGAGGATCGAGCTCGACGCCGAGACGCTCACCGAGATCGACGGGATCCTGGGCTAACCTCGCGCAGGATGTCGCGCCGCAAGCTCCGCCCACAGGGAGAGGTCGTCGAGCGTAGCCGCGCGCTGGGTGACGAGCTGCGCGCGGCGCTCGCCAAGCTGCCGGATGACGATCCGGCGGTCGTGGACGCCGTCTGGCGCGGCGAGGCCCTGGGCACGCTCCTCTGGGCGCTGCAGCTGATCGAGCTTCCGCCCTACGACCAGCCGTTCGACCCGGAGCAGGTGGCTGCTGCCGGTCTCGAGGAAGCAGAGCTCCGGGCGGCCGAGGAGATCGAGCTCGAGCGTGACTCGGCCCGGCTCTGGCACTGGCGTGCGCGCACGACGGGCCTCCAGGCCGCCGGCGCGCTCGAGCTGCCGGAGCGCTACTCGACGTTCGACCAGCTGATCGCCGCGACGGCAATGCGTGGGTACGAGCAGGGCGTGCTCCCCGCGCCGATGCGCGGCGACTTCCGGGCCTACGGCAAGGTCTACCGCCACCTGGCGCCCGAGCAGCACGCCGAGGCTCACTCGGTCGCGGTCGAGCGCCACCAGGCGCTCAACTGGCTGTGCGGCGCCGGCGAGACCTGGGACGAGGTACCCCTCGACACCTGATATCGGGAACTCTATTGTCTAGCCGTATGTCCGAGCGCATCGACGCCTACGCCGACCTGATCGTCCGGATCGGCGCCAACGTCCAACCCGGCCAGACGTTCTTCGTCAACGCCCTGCCCGAGCACCGCGACCTCGCGCGTGCGCTCGCCCGCTCCGGCTACCGGGCCGGCGCCGCGTACGTCGACGTCCGCTACACCGACCCGCACGTGCAGCACGCACGGATGGAGCTTGCGCCGGAGGACAGCCTCACGCACTCGCCCGAGTGGCTGGTCGCGCGCGCCGACGCCTCCGACGGTGCTGCGGTCGCAGCGATCGCGGGCGAAGCCGAGCCCGATCTCTACGCGGCCCTCGACCAGAAGCGTGTCGGGATGACACGGCCGGTGACGGTGATCGAGCACGCCCAGAAGATCCAGAACGCGCGGGGTGTCAACTGGACGATCGCCGCCTATCCGAACCCGGGGTGGGCGGAGCAGGTATTCGGCGATCCGGATGTCGAACGACTGTGGGACGCGATCGCCTTCACCGTCCGCCTCGACGAGTCTGACCCGGTCGCCGCCTGGCAGGAGCACACCGCGCGTCTCCGCGCACGCTGCGCGCAACTCGACGGGCTGGGACTCGACGCGCTCCACTTCGCCGGTCCCGGAACCGATCTCACCGTCGGAGTGCTGCCGGAGTCGAGGTGGATCGGCGGCGGGACGGAAACGCGCGACGGCATCTCCCACGTCCCGAACTTGCCGACCGAGGAGGTCTTCACGACCCCGGACTGGCGGCGTACTGAGGGCACCGTGCGCTCGACGCGCCCGCTCGCGCTCGGCGGCACGATCGTTCGCGACCTCGAAGTGAGGTTTGCAAGCGGGGAGGCGGTGGACATCCGCGCGTCGAGTGGCGCCGACGCGGTGCGCGCGCAGATGGAGACCGACGAGTTCGGGAAGCGCCTGGGCGAGGTCTCGCTCGTGGACGGGACATCGCGCGTCGGGCAAACGGGCATCACATTCTTCAACACGCTCTTCGACGAGAACGCGACCTGCCACATCGCCTGGGGCAGCTCGATCATGCTCGCCACACCGGAGCTCGAGAGCCTGACGCCGGAAGAGACGCGCGCGCGCGGCGCGAACGTGGCGAGCGTGCACACGGATTTCATGGTCGGCGGGCCCGAGGTCGCCGTCGACGGCATCACCCGCGACGGCAAGCGCGTTCCGATCCTGAGGGAGGACGTATGGCAGTTGAGCTAGACGAGAGGCTGGAGCGCTACGCGGAGCTGGCGGTGCGCGTGGGAGCGAACGTCGAGGAAGGGCAGAACGTCTTTGTCGTCTCTCAGATCGAGCATGCCCCGCTCGCGCGTGCGCTGGCGCGTGCTGCGTATGCCGCCGGTGCGCGCTACGTGGATGTCACCTACCGCGACCAGCACGTGCGGAAGGCCATGATCGAGCTCGGCCCCGACGAGGCACTGACCTACACGCCGGACTGGCTGAAGGAGCGGGCAGAAGCGCTGAAGGGCGCGGCGATGATCGCGACGACCGGCGACCCCGAGCCTGAGCTCCTCGGCGAACTCGACGGTGAGCGGGTTGGCAAGGCGCAGATGAAGGATGTCACGGAGATCGTGCGCGGTCACATGATCGCTCGGACGATCAACTGGACCGGCGTCGCCTACCCCAACGCGGGGTGGGCGAAAGAAGTGTTCGGTGAGCCGGACGTCGAGCGGTTGTGGCAGGCCGTTGCGACGTGCACGCGGCTCGACGAGGCCGACCCGGTCGCTGCCTGGCGCGAGCACATGGCGCGACTCGAGCGCCGCGCGGCAACGCTGAACGAGCTGCAGCTCGACGCGTTGCACTACCGCGGGCCCGGCACGGACTTCACGGTCGGACTGCTCACGACCGCTCGTTGGATGTCTGCGCTGTTCCACACGGCGGATGGGCGCGAGTACGTCCCGAACATGCCCACCGAGGAGATCTTCACGACGCCGGACCGGCGCCGCGCCGAGGGCACGATCGCCTCGAGCCTCCCGCTCGCGCTCCTCGGCGACATCGTCAAAGGGCTGAAGCTGACGGTGAAGGACGGAAAGATCGTCGAGGTCGCGGCAGAGCACGGCGCGGAGCTCGTGCGGAGCCAGATTGCACGGGACGACGGCGCCGCGCACTTCGGCGAGCTCGCGCTCGTCGACGGCACGTCACGCGTAGGCAAGACCGGCATCACGTTCTTCGACACGCTCTACGACGAGAACGCGACGTGCCACATCGCCTATGGGTTCGGGATCCCGGAGACGTTCGACGGCGATCCAGGAGAGGGCATGAACATCTCGAGCGTGCACACGGACTTCATGATCGGCCATCCGGAGCTCGAGGTCGATGGCCTGACCAAGGATGGCAAGGGCGTTCCGATCCTGCGAGACGAGACCTGGCAGCTCCCGGAATGAGCGACGTAGGCTCGACGGAGTCGCAAATGACAAGAGAGGACAGGTACGCGGAGCTGGCCGTGCGGGTCGGCGCGAACGTGCAGCCGGGGCAGCTCGTCGACGTGATCGCGCGCGTCGAGCACGCGCCCGTCGCGCGTGCAGTGACGCGCGAGGCGTACAAGGCAGGCGCCCGCTACGTCGACGTCTTCTACACCGACCAGCACATCCGCCGCGCGATGATCGAAGGCGCCGCCGACGACATCCTCTCGTGGACGCCGCCGTGGCTCCTGAACCGCGCGAAGCAGGTCGGCGACGAACGCGCCGCCGTGGTCGCCCTCACCGGCGACGCCGACCCGAACCTGCTCGCCGACCTGCCCGGCGAGCGTGTCGGCAAGGCGCGCATGATCGCGCTCGCGGAGGAGTCCAACCGCCAGATCAACGAGCAGCTGAACAACTGGACCGTGATCGGCGTGCCGAACGAGGGTTGGGCGCAGCAGATGTTCGGCGAGCCCGATCTCGAGCGACTCTGGAAAGCGGTCGAGTTCACCGTGCGGCTCGACGAGGACGACCCGGTCGCCGCATGGCGCGCGCACGTGCAGCGCATCGGGAACCGCGCGAGGAAACTGAACGAGCTCGGGGTCGACCTGATCCACTTCAAAGGCCCGGGCACCGACCTGCGCGTCGGTTTGCTGCCCGAGTCGCGCTGGCAGGGGTGCGAGTCCCTCACCGCTGACGGTCTTCCGTACGTCGCGAACATGCCGACAGAGGAGGTCTTCACGACGCCGGACCTGCGTCGCACCGAGGGCTACGTCCGCTCGACGCGTCCCCTGGCGCTTTACGGGCGGATCGTCCGGGGGCTCGAGGTTCGCTTCCAGGACGGCCGCATCGTCGAGGTGAAGGCCGACGAAGGAGGGGACGTCGTCCAGGGCCAGATCGACACCGACGCCACTGCGGCGTATCTGGGGGAGATCGCGCTGGTCGACGGCACGTCGCGCATCGGCCAGACGGGCCTGACGTTCTTCGACACGCTCTTCGACGAGAACACGACCTGCCATGTCGCCTACGGCGGCGCGTACGCGGAGGCTGTCGAGGGCGGCGTGATCGAGGGCGTCAACGTCTCGAACGTGCACACGGACTTCATGGTGGGCGGCCCCGAGGTGGACGTCGACGCCGTCACGAGCAGCGGCACCGTGGTGCCGCTGCTCCGTAACGACGTGTGGCAACTGTCCGAGTAAGGAGCACCGAACCTGATTCGGTGTCAGCCGAACCAGATTCGCGCCTTTCCTACTTCGCTGCCGGAGCCGCCGGGGGCGGCGTCTTCGGCTGCGCGACGCAGCGCACAAGCACGAGCTTGCCGTCCTGCGAGAAGAACATCGCGCCCTCGCCGACCTTCAGCGCGGATGCGTCCCCGACCTCGCCCTTTTCACGCACGATGAGCGACGAGTCGAACGAGAGCGTCACCGTCTTCTTATCCTGACGAGTGATCGTGAGCGAACCGTCCGACAGGGCAGTGATGCGACCGCGGTTGTAGTCGAACGACTGCTTCGAACCGTCCTTGTACAGCGCGTCGACCGTGCCGGTCACCGAGCCCTTGGCCGGCCCGTCGATCGCCGACTGGTCGGCGCCGCTCGGCGCGCCGTCGCCGCGGATGTTGCGGACGATCACGGCGTCGCCGTTCTGCGAGACGACCGTGGCGGCCTGCCCGACCTTCAAGTCGTCGAGCTTGTAGGTGCCGCCATCGTTGCGGACGAGCGTCGATCCGGTGATCGCAAAGCCCACTTGCGCCTTGCCGCGCCGGGTGAGCGTGAGCGACGAAGCCGA
>JBKJQL010000273.1:0-11443 GCA_046594035.1 Gaiellaceae bacterium | reverse complement strand
GTCGAGGCTCGCGCTTCTACTGCGGTTCTGGCTAATCGAGTTGGTTCCGACCAGCCCGGCGCGCCGATCCGGCTGAAGCTCCGCTTGGGTCTTTCGAAACCAATAGACGCAGAGATCCTTGATCCCAACGCCGAACTCTCGTCTCAGCCACTCCACGTAATCGTCGCCGAGCTCACCGCGCAAACGCCTGTCCCCGTGGTACGGCGGGTTGCCGATGATCGCGTCGGCGCGCGGCCAGTCCGTCGCGAGTGCATCGGCGCGCTGAATCCCCGAGAGGTCGGCGAGCGGCAGCACCGTCTCGTCGAGGTGCAACTCCTCCACGGCAAGCTTGTGGCCCATCCACATCGTCACGCGGGCAAGCTGCACAGCGAATGGATCGATCTCGATGCCTTTGATGTTCGAGAGCGGGAAGTACACAGCGAGCGTTTGCTGTTCGCGTAGCCCGGCGTTGCGGCGCATGTCCGTGGCGCGGCGGCGCAGATCGCCTTCGATCCTTCGCAGTTCCCGATAGGCGACGTACAGAAAATTCCCTGAGCCGCACGCCGGATCGAGTACGACGTAGTTCATCAGGTCGTGCTGCGCTGCCTCGACATCGGCGACGGTACGACACGCCGCGATTCGTGCACGCCAAGGATCGACGATCGTCGGCCGGACGATTTCGAGGATGTCAGCCTCAGCGGTGTAATGCGCGCCAAGCGCCCATTGCCGTTCCCGGCCCAACGCGCCCTGGAGCAGTGACCCGAAGATCGAAGGCTCGACACGCTTCCAATCGAACTCCCGCGAAGCCGCCCGCAGCACTGCTACTTCGTCCGGTTCCAGGTGCACCACCGTCGGGCGAGCGAACAGTCCGCCGTTGGCATACGGCGTCCCCGCGTAGACACCGTGGTCGGGCCGCGCGCCGGACTCGGCGAGATGCCGAAAGAGTTGGCCCAGGTCGTCGGCTGACGAACGTCGTGGATCCTCGAACAACCCATCGAGCAGCCGAGTGAACATGTGCGTCGGAAGCATCTGCAGGTCCTCCGCGAACATCGACCACACGCACTGCAGGAGAAAGTCACGCAGCACGTCCGGCTCTGCCGCCCGCCGTTCGCGCAGCCGCGTGTAGAGGTCGGTGACAAGTGCGACCGCGTACCGCGTGACCTCCTCCTGGTCGCCGACGAATACCGGCTCCGAGCCCGCGAGGAAAAGCAATGCGTCGAGCTGATCCGGCAGCTCCTCCAACGAGAATGTCGCGCGCGGTTCGCGATACACAGCTCCGGGCTCCCAGACCTCGAACTGCTGGAACCCGCACAGAACGACGTAACGCGGTGCTGGTGCCTGCGGCGTGCCGGCATTCCGCCAGTATTCGAGCGCTTGCTCGCGATGCTCGGCGAGGCGATGCGCCTGACTCGGCCGCTTCATCTCGATGATGCAGACCCGCGGCCAGATCAGGTCGATGAAACCGCCGCCGGTCGGCTCCTCAAACCGCGCAGTGCCGGGACGCGTCGTCCCGTAGCACTCGAGCAGCTGATTGAGGAACGTCTGTGCCTCCGCACGCTCGGTGCCGCGGTAGTCCCGCCAACGTTCGACAAACTCGCCGAGCCTCCGGCGAATCTCCTCGCCCGTCAGCGGCACGCGCTAGAAGCTCGTCTGACCGCTCGGCACTGCGAAGAGCGTCCCTTGCCGAAGCGATCGCGCGACGTCCGAAAGCTGCTCCTGGGCGCTTTCGAGCGCTTCGATCAGATGCTCGTCTGCCCCCTCGGCCCGGAGCGTCTTTGCCGCCCGCTCGGCGCGCGCCCGAGCCTCCTCGATGTACAACATCGCGGCGTCGATCTCGGCGAAATGCGTCTCGTCCACTGGCACGGGCCTCCCCTGGGAGACAGTAGAGGAGGCGGTGGACGGATGGATGGTCACTCCTCGACGCTAGCGCCCGACCTCACCGAAAGTGTCCCGAAACTGGGGCTAATTCGTTCTGATCCCGTGCCGATAAACGAGCCATGGTCCTCCCGCTGCGCATCCTCGTGCTCGTGATCGCCGCGACCGGTCTCGCCTGTGCGGCGATGACCCTCGTGCTCGTCTCCGCTCCCCGTTAGCGGCGATCGTGGAACACGGCCTCGACGTTGTTCCCGTCGGGGTCGATCACGAACGCTCCGTAATACCCCGGGTGATAGTGCGGACGCTCGCCGGGGGCACCGTTGTCCGCGTAGCCGGCCGAAGTCGCGACGCCATGGAACTGCGTCACCGTCGCGAGATCGCCGACGCCGAAGGCGAGATGAACGTGCTCCGTCGGCTCCTCCCCGTGCACGAAGGAGAACGACCCGACGCCGTCGCTGAAGCGCACGCGCTCGGGCGTGTCGTGCACGAGCCTGATCCCCACGACGGGCGCGACCAGCTCGTAGAAACGCTTCGCGCTCTCGACGCTCGGCGTTCGCAGCCAGAGGTGGTCGATCAGTGAGGCGTCAGGATTCGCCCGGTGGTGGTGGACGTACTCGACGCTGTTGCCGTCGGGGTCGAGCACGAAGCCTCCGTAATACGTCTCGTGGTAGGAGGGGCGGACGCCGGGATCGCCGTCGCTCAGGTAACCGGCGCCCGTCATTCGCTCCCACCAGGCGTCGACCTCTTCGCGGCTGTGCGCGCCGAAGCCGATGTGCAACCGCTGGGTCACCGGTCTCTCTGCGGAGGCCTGGGCGATGTCGAAGTCGCCCCACTCCGTGACCTCCTCGCTCTCATGGCTCGGCGCGCCGAGCGCGAGGCGATAGAAGTCCCCGCTGGTCTTCAGGTCTGCCACCCGGATCTCCACGTGATCGAACATGCGTAGATTCTGCCGGACGTGATCCTCGCCAACGGCCTCATCCGCACGCTCGACCCACAGGTGCCGACGCAGCGCGCGCTTGCGATCGCCGGCGACCTGGTCGCGGGCGGCGTCGGCGTGCACGAGACGGCACTCGCATCGCCGGACGTGCTCGACCTCGGCGGGCGGGTCGTCGTGCCGGGCTTCTCCGACGCGCACGTGCACTTTCCGACCTGGGCGATGGCGCAGAACGAGATCAACCTCGACGGCTGCGCGTCACTCGACGAGGCACTCGCGCGCCTGCGCGCGGCGGCGGAGCCTGCGGGGGATCGGTGGCTGCGCGGCTACGGGTGGCGCAGCGGCGACTGGCAGCCCCAGCGCGAGCCGACGCGGCAGGATCTCGACGCGATCACCGGGACGCGTCCCGCGGCGCTGATCGCAAAGGATTACCACTCGATCTGGCTCAACTCGTCTGCGCTCGCACTCGCGGGCGGCGACCTCGACGTCGACGGTGGCGTCGTCGAGCGCGACGCGAACGGCGAG
This sequence comes from Gaiellaceae bacterium, assembly GCA_046594035.1. Lineage (GTDB taxonomy): Bacteria > Actinomycetota > Thermoleophilia > Gaiellales > Gaiellaceae > PALSA-600. The sequence continues at coordinate 8,130 of JBKJQL010000273.1, read as the reverse complement.
CCGACCGGCGTCCTGCGCGAAGAGGCTGCGTGGCGGTTCAAGGAGCGTTACATGGTGTGGCCCGACGACGAGTACCTCGACGCGATGCGTGTCGGCGTGAGGCTCGCGAACACGCGTGGCGTCACGGCTGTCCACGACAAGGACGGCTGGCTCGGCGCGCTTCGTCTCTGGCAGCAACTCGACGAGCGCGGGCATCTGACGCTCCGCGTCTGGCAGTCGATCCCGCACGACAGGCTCGACGCAGCCGTCGCGATCGGCCTGCGCTCCGGCATGGGCAGCTCCATGCTCCGCCTCGGCTACCTCAAGGTCTTCATGGACGGCACGCTCGGCTCACAGACGGCGTGGATGCTGGACGGCAGCGGCGTGCAGATCACAAGTGGCGAGGAGCTCGCCGAGATCGTCCGCCGCGGCGCGGAAGCCGGCTTCCCGGTCGGCGTGCACGCGATCGGCGACCGGGCGAACCGTGAGGCGCTCGACGCGTTCGAGGAGACGCGCGATGCGTGGCAGCCGCGCGGGCTGCGACAACGCATCGAGCATTGTCAGCTGCTTTCCCCGGAGGATCTCCCCCGCTTCGCAGAGCTCGGGGTCGCGTGCTCCGTGCAGTTCTCGCACGCTCCTTCCGACCGCGACATGGCCGACCAGTACTGGGCAGGCATGACCGACGGCGCCTACGCGTTCCGCTCGCTCCTCGACTCGGGCGCGGTCGTCGCGAACGGCAGCGACGCGCCGATCGAGGAGCTCGACCCCCTCGCCGGAATTCGCGCCGGCGTGCGACGCTCGATCGACGAGCGCTCCGCATGGCATCCCGAGCAGGCGCTGACCATCGAGCAGGCATTCCATTCGACGTGCGTCGCCCCCGCGTGGCTCGCACGCGACGAGCGCAGGCGCGGCACGCTGATCCCCGGCCACGCGGCGGATCTCGTCGTGCTCGACCGCGACCCCTGGGACGACCTCGACGCAAAGGTGGTTGCGACAATGGTCGGCGGCCGGTGGGTGCACAACCCGCCTCCCTGGGACTGACGGGAACCGAACCTGATTCGTTTTTCAGAATCAGATTCGAGCTCGTCGTTTTGCGCACGTCTTACGTGGGCTGAACCGTCCGCTGGATGGTTAGCGGCGGAAGAAACGTCGCCCTGGCCGCGCCTGGCGTGGCCGCGGCGGCACCGCTTCGTCGGCGAGAATCGCGCCGGGCACTTCGACGGTCAGCCAGCGGGCAAGCGCCTCGTCCCCGAGCGCAGCCGACGCTGCGCTCATCCCGATCGCCCGCACCGTCGGTGCGTGCGCGTCGCTGGCGAGCAGATGCGCCAGGCCGCGGTCGAGCAAGTCCGCAGCACACGCCTGCGTTCTCCGGCTCATTAGGCCGTCGACCGATGCCGCGGTCAACTGCACGAGCGTGCCGCCCTGCACGATGGGCTCGAGTAGTTCCGGGCGCGCCTGGACGTTCTGGTTTCGCTCCGGATGAGCGAGCACTGCGGTGATCCCTTGCGTGCGCAGCCGGAACAGGCGCTCGCCTAGATCGAGCCGCCACCCCGTGTACGGCGTCTCGACGAGGAGGTAGCGCGGGTTCCCGCCGAGCCCGAACCGCCGCAACTCCTCGAGCGGACGGTCGAGCTCCATTGGATCGATCTCGCCCCCGGCCACGACGCGCAACTCGCCGGTGACCGCTGCCTGGACTTGCGCGAGTGCCGCTTCCATCTGGTCGGGCGTCGTCGGGTAGTCGTCGCGGACGTGCGGTGTCGCCGCCAGAACCGTAATGCCGTCGGCGACCGCCGCGCGACAGATCGCCAGCGCTTCGTCGAGATCCTCGGCTCCGTCGTCGAGCCCCGGCAGTACGTGACTGTGGAGATCGATCACAGGTCGCGGAACGCGAGGAACAGCTCGCGTGCCGCGGCGGTGCCGAGCGGGACGTACTCGGCGACGAGCCGCTCGTTCGGCGAGTGGATCTGCGAGTCGGGCAAGCCGAACCCGGTGATCACCGTCGGGATGCCCTTGTCGGCGAGCGCCGGGACGATCGGCAGCGTGCCGCCCGTGCGGATCAGCGCAGGCCGAACTCCGAGCACCTTCTCGAATGCGTCGAGCCCGAGCTGAACCGCCTTCGCGTCCGGCGGGACGAGCCCCGGCGGCGACGACGACCAGAGCTCGATCTCGAGCTCGGCCCCTTCCGGCGCGGACTCGCGCAGCAGTCGTTCGACGACGGGCGCGACTTCGTCGACCTTCTGCCCCGGAGCCAGCCGCATCGACACGTTCGCGACGGCCTCGAACGGGAGCACCGTCTTCTGCAGCACCGGTGAGCCGGTCGAGATGCCGTTCACGTCGATCGAGGGCTCGGCGAAGGTGCGCAGGTAGAAGTCGTCGGCGGCGCGTTCATCCTTCGGGCGCGCGCCCTGGTCGCTCAGCTCGGCAAGGCCGGCCGGTAGCTGCTGCCAGCCCTGCAGCTCCTCCGCCGTCGGCTCCGCGCGGCCGACGCGCAGTTCGTCGGCCAGCGTGCCGTCGTGCGCGATGAGGCCGCCGAGCGTCTTGATCATCGCGTGCGCTGCGTTGAGGGCAGCGCCGCCGTACATGCCGGAGTGCAAGTCACGCTCGCCCGTGCGCAGCGTGACGTGGAAGTAGGCCATCCCCCGCGTTGCAACGTTGAACGCGGGCAGGCCGCGGCTGATCATGCCGCTGTCGAAGATGATCGCCGCGTCCGCGCCACGCTCGTCTTGCTCGAGGTACTCGACGATCGAATGCCCGCCGGTCTCCTCTTCCCCGTCGCAGCAGAAGCGGACGTTCACAGGGAGCTCGCCGGCCCGCGCAAGCTCACGCGCTGCGGCGAGCAGCATGTAGAGCTGCCCCTTGTCGTCGACGGTGCCGCGTCCGTAGAGGTAGTCGCCGCGGATCGCCGGCTCGAACGGATCGGACTCCCACAACTCGAGCGGGTCCGGCGGCTGCACGTCGAAGTGGCCGTAACAGAGGACGGTCGGTGCGCTCTCCGCATCCGCGGAGGCTCCGATCTCGCCGATCGCGAGCGGCTGGCCGTGCCAGTCGATCAGCTCACACTCGCCGCCCGCCTCGCGCACGCGATCGCACACCCACTCGCCTGCACGCTTGACGTCGGCTGCGTGGGCCGGATCGGCGCTGATCGAGGGGATGCGGAGGAACTCCGCGAGCTCATCGAACCATTCGTCCGCCATCGGCGGCGAGCCTACCTAGCCGCTACGCGACGTCGCGGAGCTGGTGTCTGACACCGGTTCGGAGCGAGACGGCGCTGCGAAGCGCCAAGGTGTCAGACACCGGTTCGAACCGCCTGTCAGGCACCGCCCCGCCAGGGGTGTCAGACACCGGTTAGGCGACGTCGCGGAGCTTCTGGCTGTCGGCCAGCGCGCGGAGCTTCTTCAGCCCCTGGTTCTCGATCTGGCGGATCCGCTCGCGCGTCACCTGGAAGGCACGGCCGACCTCGTCGAGCGTGCACGGCTGCTCGCCGTTCAGCCCGTAGCGAAGCTCGAGCACACGGCGCTCGCGGTAGCTGAGCATGCCCAGGCACTTCGCGAGCGCTTCGGCGCGGAACGCAGTGTCGGCGGCCTCTTCCGGGAGCGGCGTGTGCTCGTCCTCGAGGAACTGCCCGAACTCCGACTCCTCCTCGTCCCCGACCGGCTTCTCGAGCGAGACCGGCGCCTGCGACGTGCGGCGGATCGACTCGACCTCTTCGATTGCCATGTCGAGATCGAGCGCGATCTCGTCGTTCGTCGGCTCGCGGCCACGCTCGGCTCGCAGCTTGCGCTCGGTGCGCATGATCTTGTTCAGCTTCTCGACGACGTGGACCGGCATGCGGATCGTCCGCGCCTTGTCCGCGAGCGCACGTGCGACCGCCTGGCGGATCCACCACGTGGCGTACGTCGAAAACTTGTAGCCCTTGCGCCAGTCGAACTTCTCGGCGGCGCGCACCAGGCCGATCGTCCCCTCCTGGATCAGATCGAGGAACGGCAGGCCCTGGTTCCGGTAGCGCTTCGCGATCGAAACGACGAGCCGAAGGTTGGCCTCGACCATCTCCTGCTTCGCGCGGTGGTCGCCGCGCTCGATGCGCTTCGCGAGCTCGACTTCCTGAGCGGCGGTCAGCAGCTCGACCTTGCCGATGTCCTTCAGGAAGAGCTGCAGCGAGTCGGCGGAGAACTCCGGATCGGAAGGCTCCTCGACCCGTTCGGTCTGCGCGGCATAGAAGTCGGCGGCCGCGTCAGTCGCGACGTCGAGCGGCGTGACTTCCTCGTCCTCGGCGACAACGACGACTTCGGCATCGAGCTCGATTTCCACTTCCTCGAGCTCCACCTCCATCACAACGGCCTGATCCTTGCTCACGGGCCCCCCTCGCTAGCCGGAGCGTTGCCTACCGGATGCGGAACTGTCGCAAGAGAACCGGACGGACGCCATAGGCCGTGTGGCTCATCTTTGGGTGCTCTTAGTCCCACCTGTCACAAGACCCCCGAGGAAGCTGGTTGCTTCCCTCCCGAGCGCGGTTTTCGGCCCCAGTGAGCGTGCGAGCCGAAATTCGGTGACCGCCTGGTCGCGCTGGCCCGTCCACGCGAGGAGCAGGCCGAGGTGGTAGCGCACCGACTGGCTTTTCGGGAACGTCCGGACGAGCGGGCCCAGCCGCGAGAACGACGCCGACAGGTTGTCCATGTCGAAGCGCCCGACGGCGGCCGCGACCCGCGCCTCGTCGCTCTCTGGATGGAGCCGCGCGGCCTTCGCCCATACGCGCTCGGCCGAACGCTGGTGCCCGGCCCGCTGAAAGATTGCCCCCCGCACGAGCAGAGGATCGTTCGACTCGGAGAGGAACGGCGGGTACCCGGCCTTCGTGAAGTACTGCGGGTGCAGGATCAGGTCGGCCTGGATCTCGTAATAGGTGTCGCGCCCGGCCTTCTTGGCGGCGCGGTACGCGGCGTCGGCGTCTGCGAGGTAGCCCGCGCAGAAGAGCGCCGTGCCGTAGTTGAACTGCACGACCGGGTCGCCCGGAGCCTCGAAGGCGAGTTGCTCGAGGGCGCGCGCCGCGGCGACCGGTTTCAGCGCGAGCGCCCTGCGCACGGTGGCGACGTTGGCCGTCGGCGTTCCAGGAACGATGAACGGGCTCGGGCTGTTCTTGCACTGGGCCGCCGGCTGGGACGGGCTCTGCCGCGTGGCGTAGACGACGCCTACAACGATCCCCGCTGCCAGGACGGCCACGGCCCCCACAATCAGCCTGACGCGGTTTGCCGGCGACATCGCGGGCACGGTAGACGAATCACGCTGGAAATAACCCACGAGCCGCTACCGTTTGGATAGTTATGCCCACCTACCGCGAACTGCTGCAGCAGACCAAGTCCGAGATCGAAGAGATCGACCCCGGCGCTGCCCGGGCCCTCGAAGGCGCCCTCTGGATCGACATCCGCGAGGGCGAGGAGTGGCAAGAAGGCCACCTCCCAGGCGCCGTCCACATTCCACGGGGCTACCTCGAGTCACGCGTCGAAGGCGTCGCGCCCGACAAGACCACACCGGTCGTCCTCTATTGCGCGTCGGCAGCTCGGTCGGCGTTCGGCGCCAAGTCACTCAAGGAGCTCGGCTACGCGACCGTCTACTCGCTCGCCGGTGGGTTCACGGACTGGAAGCGCAACGGCCTCGAGATCGAGCTGCCGCGCACGCTCTCACCGGAGCGGCGCACGCGCTACTCCCGCCACATCCTGATTCCCGAGATCGGCGAGGAAGGGCAGCTGAAGCTGCTCGACGCCCGCATCCTGTTGATCGGCGCCGGTGGGCTCGGCTCGCCCGCAGCGCTCTACCTCGCGGCGGCAGGCGTCGGGACGCTCGGCATCGTCGACGCCGACATCGTCGACGAGACGAACCTGCAGCGGCAGATCGCGCACTCGCTCGACACGCTCGGCATGCCGAAGGTCGACTCCGCGAAGGGCGCGATCGAGCGCCTCAATCCGGACGTGAACGTCGTCACCTACCGGGAGCGGCTCACCTCGGAGAACATCGACCGGATCCTCGATGACGGCTGGGACATCATCGTCGACGGCGCCGACAACTTCCCGACCCGCTACCTCGTGAACGACGCCTCGGTCTGGCGCGGCATCCCCGTCGTGCACGGCTCGATCTACCGCTTCGAGGGCCAGGTCACGGTCTTCAAGCCGCAGGTCGGCCCCTGCTACCGCTGCCTCTTCCCCGAGCCCCCGCCGCCCGAGCTTGCGCCGTCGTGCTCGGAAGGTGGCGTGCTCGGCGTCCTCCCCGGGATCGTCGGCTCACTCCAGACGAACGAGGCGATCAAGCTCGCGGCCGAGATCGGCGAGCCGCTGATCGGCCGGCTGCTGCTCTTCGACGCGCTCGCCACCGAGTTCAACGAGGTGAAGATCGAGCGCCGTACGGACTGCCCGGTCTGCGGCGACCACCCGACGATCACCGAGTACATCGACTACGTCGAGTTCTGCGCACGATGAGTCTGCTTCGCGTACCACCCGTGCTGCGCGCGGAAGCGGGCGGCGCCCGCGAGGTCGAGGTGACCGGCGCCAACGTGCGCGAAGTCCTCGAGGATCTCGCGACGCGAATGCCCGCGCTCGGCTCGCGTGTCTACGAAGACGGGGAGATCCAGTCGTTCGTGAACGTCTACGTCGACGGCGAGGACGTCCGCACGCGCGACGGCCTCGAGACGCCGGTGCGCGACTCGAGCACGGTGATCCTCCTGCCGGCGATGGCCGGTGGTTGCGCGGCGGCTTGACGTGGAGCGGTGTGCTCGCGGGGATGGCTCAGACCAAGCAGGTCGCACGGGTCGGGCGCAGGGCATAGCGGTGCCTACGTTCAAGCCCGACCCGGGCGAGCTGCGCCGCGTCTGAGCCACCAGCCGTGAGTGCACAAGTTCCACGTCAAGTCGCCACCTCACTGCTCGACCTGATCGGGAACACCCCGCTGGTCGAGCTGTCCAAGCTCTCGCCTCCCGGTCGCACGATCTACGCCAAGCTGGAAGGACAGAACCCGACCGGGTCGATCAAAGACCGGGTGGCGCTCGCGATGGTCGAGGCTGCCGATCTCGAGCCGGGTCAGGAGCTGCTCGAACCGACGAGCGGCAATACGGGCATCTCGCTCGCGCTCGTCGCGAAGCTGAAAGGCCTGAAGCTGACGTGCGTGATGCCGTCGAACGCGACGCCGGAGCGGCGCGCGCTGCTCGAGCTCTACGGCGCCACGATCATCGAGTCTCCGGGCGAGCTTGGCTCGAACGGCGCCGTGCGGATGGCGCAGGAGATCGCAGGTCGCGACGACCGCTACGTGATGCTCTTCCAGTACGGCAACGAAGCGAATCCTCGTGCGCACTACGAGGGAACCGGCGCGGAGATCGCGCGCGACCTCCCCCGCGTCGACGCGCTCGTCGCAGGCCTCGGCACCGGCGGCACGCTGATGGGAACCGGCGCCCGACTTCGCGAAGCGTTCCCCGGCGTGCAGGTCGTCGCCGCCGAGCCGTTGCCCGGCGACCCGGTGATGGGGTTGCGCTCGCTCGAAGACGGCTACGTACCGCCGATCCTCGACGTCTCGCAGCTCGACCGGAAGCTGCTCGTCTCGAACACCGAAGCCGCCGCAGCCGTGCGCGTGCTGCTCGATCGCGAAGGGCTCTTCGCAGGCGTCTCGGCCGGCGCGGTCGTGCACGTCGCGCGGCGCATCGCCGAGGAGCTGCCGGACGGCTCGATCGTCGTCGCCGTGCTCGCCGACGGTGGCTGGAAGTACCTCTCGGCGCCGTTCTGGGGCGGCGAGGAGATCGACGAGGCGGTGCTCTGGTGGTGATGCGGGTTCCAAAGGCGATCCGAGCGGAGCTCGTCGAGCACGCGCGGGAAGAGGCCCCGAACGAGTGCTGCGGGCTCGTGCTGCTGCGCGACGGGATCGCTGTCCAGTACATCCGCGGGGTGAACAAGCTTGCGTCGCCCTACCGGTACGAGCTGTACATCGACCCGTTCGTCTGGTCGGAGATCGACGAGGACGTCGAACAGGTCGTCTTCCACTCGCACCCCGAGACGGAACCGCGCCCGTCACGGACAGACCGGGAACTGGCCGGCCTCTGGTCGGGCCGGCCGTTCCTGATCTACGGCGTAAAGCTCGACGACCTGCGCGCGTGGCGGATCGCCCGCGACGACGTCGAAG
>JBKJQL010000243.1:0-3523 GCA_046594035.1 Gaiellaceae bacterium | reverse complement strand
TCAAGGCGATCGACTCGATGACGAACGTCGGCCGCGGCCAGCGCGAGCTGATCATCGGCGACCGCGGTACCGGCAAGACGGCGATCGCGATCGACACGATCCTGAACCAGCACGACCAGAACGTGAAGTGCTTCTACGTCGCGATCGGCCAGAAGGGCTCGACCGTTGCACAGGTCGTCGAGCGTCTCCGTGACGCGGGCGCGATGGAGTACACGACGGTGATCGTCGCCGGCGCGGCAGAGGCCGCCCCGATCAAGTGGATGGCGCCGTTCGCCGGTTGCGCGATGGCGGAGTACTTCCTCTACAAGGGCGAGCACGCGCTCGTCATCTACGACGACCTCACGAAGCAGGCCGACGCGTACCGGCAGCTCTCGCTGCTCCTGCGCCGCCCGCCGGGCCGCGAGGCGTTCCCGGGTGACGTCTTCTACCTGCACTCGCGGCTGCTCGAGCGCGCGTGCAAGCTGAGTGACGAGATGGGCGGGGGCTCGCTGACTGCGCTGCCGATCATCGAGACGCAGGCAGGTGACATCGCGGCCTACATCCCGACGAACGTGATCTCGATCACCGACGGCCAGATCTTCCTCCAGTCCGACCTCTTCTTCTCGGGCGTTCGCCCGGCGGTCAACGTCGGCACCTCCGTGTCGCGCGTCGGCTCCTCGGCGCAGACGAAGGCCATGAAGAAGGTCGCGGGCCGACTGCGCCTCGACCTTGCGCAGTACCGCGAGCTCGAAGCGTTCGCGCAGTTCGGCTCCGAGCTCGACCAGGCCACGCAGGCGGCGCTGAACCGCGGCGAGAAGATGGTCGCCACCCTCAACCAGCCGCAGTACCAGCCGTGGCCGATGGAGGAGCAGGCGGTCGCGCTCTACGCCGGCATCAACGCCTTCCTCGACGACATCCCGACCGAAGACGTGTCGCGGTTCCAGGACGAGCTGCGCGAGCATCTCCGTGCGGAGGGCTCGATCTACACGACGGTCCGCGAGAGCGGTGACATCTCCGAAGAGGTCGAAGCGACGTTGAAGACGGAGCTCGACAAGTTCAAGCAGCGCTTCTCGCCCACCGAGCAGGAAGCGTCGTAGCTTGGCCTCGACGCAGGACCTGAAGCGGCGCGTCCGTTCGATCACGAACACGCGCAAGGTGACGAAGGCGATGGAGCTCGTCGCCTCCGCACGCCTGCGCCGGTCGCAGCAGCGCATCGAGTCGATGCGCCCGTACGCGGACCGGATGCTGGAGCTGATGGCCGGCGTGTCGAAAGCGGCGGGCACGGTTCGCCTGCCGCTCCTCGAACGGCGCGAGAACGTCGAGCGCGTCGCAATCGTCCCGGTGACCGCCGACCGCGGTCTCGCCGGCGGCTTCAACGCGCAGGTGATCCGCCGCTCGCTCGCGCTCCAGCGCGAGGTGCAGGCCGACGGCCAGGAGGCCGTCTGGTTCAGCACGGGGAGGAAGGCCGCGTCGACGTTGCGCTTCCGGCGCCTGAACGTCTCGCAGTCGTGGGTCGGGTTCAGCGAGCGCCCCGAGTACAGCAACGCGCAGGCAATCGCGCACGCCGTCTCCGAGGCGTACGTGGCGGGGGAGGTCGATCGCGTGGTGATCGTCTACAACGCGTTCGTCTCCGCGCTCGTCCAGAAGGTGACCGTGCGCGACCTGCTGCCGATCCCGCAGGATCTGCTCGACCAGGCTGCCGAGACGGCTGAAGAGGAGGCGATCGGCGGGCCGCCGGATTTCATCTACGAGCCCGAGCCCGAAGAGATCCTGGCACGCCTGCTGCCCGTCTACGTCGAGACGGAGCTCTACCGGGCCTTGCTCGAGTCGGCCGCATCGGAGCAGGGAGCGCGCATGACCGCGATGCGCAACGCCTCCAAGGCGGCCGGTGAGCTGATCGACAGCCTGACGCTCGCGATGAACCGCGCCCGCCAGGCGGAGATCACGCAGGAGATCCTGGAAGTCGTCGCGGGCGCCGACGCGCTCAGCGGCTAGCGCCTGAACCTGGTTTGCGGGTGAACCTGGTTTGCTCTTCAACCAGGTTCAAGAGTTTCGGGTTGCCACCAAACTCCTCAACCTGGTTCACACCCCGAACCAGGTTGAATGTGCGGCGTTAATCCCCGCTTAATCACCAACATCGCCGTTGTCGATCACTGATCCGCGGGCGAACGGGTAATCTCAGCCGTCGTGGCAAAGGGAGCGCAAAAAGAGAACCTCGGCGCGAGCGCAGGCCTGGCCGGCGCGGTCGCGCTCGAGTCCGGTGTCGAGCTCGGTGAAATCGAGATCAAGGCCCGTGGGTACTGGGAGCAGGTCTGGCGCCGCTTCAAGAAGGACAAGATCGCGATCGGCGGCGGAGTCACGATCATCCTGCTCATCCTGGTCGCGTTCATCGGCGCACCGATCGCGAAGGCGATCCTCGGTCACGGGCCTGACGACCTCTTCTATACGGCGATGAACTCGCAGGGCCAGCCCATCGGCCCGCTCTCGCATGTCGACAATCCCCTCAAGCCCGGCCAGAAGGTCTTCCTGCTCCTCGGCGCGGACAGCACGCTCGGCCGCGACGAGTTCCTACGCCTGCTCTATGGCGCACAGGTCTCCTTCGAGGTGGCGATCCTCGCGACGATCGGCTCGATCTCGATCGGCGTCCTGCTCGGCTCCATGGCCGGCTACTTCCGCGGCTGGGTCGACACGATCGTCTCGCGCGTCACGGAGATCACGATGGCGTTCCCGGCGCTGCTCTTCATCATCGCGCTCGCCTCGACCGTCGGCGACTCGCTGAACAACGTCACCTTCGGGATCTTCGGGCGCGGCGTGTTCACCCTCTTCCTGATCTTCTCGGTCTTCGGCTGGTTCTATCCGGCGCGCATCATCCGCGCCGTAGTGCTCAGCCTGCGAGAGAAGGAGTTCGTCGAGGCCGCCCGCATGGTCGGCTCGAGCGACTGGCGGATCATCCGCTCGCACATCCTTCCCCACCTGATCGCGCCGATCATCGTCTACGCGACCCTGGCCGTCGCCGGGTTCATCCTCGGCGAGGCCGGCCTGTCCTACCTCGGGGTCGGGATCAAGCTGCCCACGTCGAGCTGGGGGAACCTCCTCCAGCAGGCCTCGGATTACTACACGACTCAGCCGTGGCTGATGGTCTGGCCCGGGCTGGCCGTTCTGGTCACGACGCTGGCGTTCAACCTGCTCGGCGACGGGCTGCGGGACGCATTCGACCCGCGCTCGACCCACTAGAGGCTTGATGTGAAATGCCCGCGCACCCGCGGATGGTGGCTCAGACGCGGCGCAGCTCGACCCGGGTCGGGCTTGAACGTAGACACCGCTATGCGCCCGACCCGAACGACCTGCTTGGTCTGAGCCATCCCCGCAGGCACGCAATTCCACATCAAGCCTCTAGGCGGGCAGCCGCTCGAGCGTCCGCACGTCGTTCGAGAACAGAACGAGCGCGGTCATCACGACGATCAGGGCGGCCGCTCCGATGAACGTCTCGCGCTGACCGACGACCTGCGCGACAGGGCCCGCCGCGGCGAGCGCGATCGGGATC
>JBKJQL010000054.1:0-3557 GCA_046594035.1 Gaiellaceae bacterium | reverse complement strand
TCACGCGTTCCCCTCGTCTGCCTTCCACGGACTGCGCCGCTTCGAAGCAGCGATGGATCCGGGCGGCTGGGTGATCACCGGGCTCGAGAAGCTCGGCTTGGCCTGGAAGGTCGTGCGGATCCCGCGCGAGCGCCAGGCGAGCAAGTCGCTCGTCGCCTAGTGATTTAGGTCGACGCGGTTCGTGGGTGTCGCCGACCGAGACTGGTACCGCGAGGATCCTCCGAGTGACCGGAGCTCGACGAAGCGCAACGTCCTCGGCCTGGTCGCGATCGGCGCCCTCGCAGCGTTGTTTCTCGTAGTCCAGACGCTCCATCGCGGCGGGCCGAACGATCCGGAACACTCGGTGCACCGCGACTTCGCCGTCGGGTTCGTGCCCGGCCTGACGGTCACGCTGAAGCGAGCGCCGCTGTACGCATCGAACGATCCGTGGAAGACGTATCTGGCGGACGACCGGACGTGCCCGAACGCCGAGGCGGTGGACGCACCGCTATCCGATCAGGCGAAGACGATGATCTGCCTGATCAATCACGCCCGCCGCGGTCGGGGTCTTCCGGAACTGCCGGTGCTGTCGCAGCTGTCCCAAGCAGCGCGGCTCAAGGGCGATGAGATCACACGATGTCGGGTGTTCGCGCATGCGCCGTGCGGCGGTGACGCCCGTGACGTCGCGGATCAGGCCGGCTTCGCCGGTGCGTGGGGGGAGAATCTCTACATCGCCGATGGCCGGTACGGCGCACCGCGCCCGGCGCTGGACGGCTGGTTGAACTCGCCCGGCCACCGCGAGAATCTGTTCAACCCCGACTGGCGCTTTCAGTCTGTCTACGTGGTGCAACTGAGCGACTTCCCGGGCTTCAAAGGGCCGACGCTCTGGGTGTCCGAGTTCGGCGCGTGATCGGCCGCAGCTGCCCCTCGCGACCTTGTAGCCGAGGATCGAATGTGAGAGGACTTGAGTCGCTAAGCGCACGGTTTGCCGTGGCTTGCCAAAGAGTCGCTCGCGTGTGAGGCTCGGGCGATGGTGGTCGCGTGAGCTTGGCCGAGGCGCTCGAACTGCGCGCGTCGTGCGACTACCGTGGCGCGCTCGCCGCGTTGGCCGATGCGAAGGAGCCGGCAGAGCTGGTGGCACGTTCCAGATTGCACGAGGACTTCGGGAACTACCCGGCCGCTCGCGCCGATGCGGAGCGCGCGGGAGACCCGGTTCGGCTCGCCGCTGTTGCGCTGGCGCAGGGTGAAGCAAAGGAGGCGCTTGCCCTCACCGACGGAGTCGTCTGTGTCGAACGGGGCGCCGCGTTCGAGACGCTCGCGCGGTTCGACGAAGCCGACGAGCTCTACCGCTCACTGCCGGACGACGACCCGCTGGCCCGGATCGGGATCGGCGGCGTCCTGCGCGCGCGCGGCGAATACGCGCGGGCGGAGCAGGTGTTGCTCGAGGCGCTCCCGCTGGCGGAGGAGCGGTTCGGCGCGTGGTCGATCGAAACGGGCGGCGCACTGAACGCGCTTGGGATGACCTACAAGTACTGGGGGCGCTTCGACGAGGCGCGGGACGTCTACGGGCGTGCGCTGGCGATCCTCGTCCGCGGGTTCGGTGAGGAGCATGTGGATGTCGCGACGATCCATCACAACCTCGGCGGCCTCGAGCATGCGCGGCGGGACTTCGCGGCGGCAGAGCCGCACGCCAGGAGATCGGTCGAGCTACGACGGCGGCTGCTCGGCACCGATCACATTGCAACGGCCGAGGATGAGGCGGCGTGGGCGCCGATCCTTCATGCGCTGGGACGTGACGACGAAGCCGAAGCGCTCCTCCGTCACGCGATCCCCATCCTGGAACGCGACCTCGGACCGGACCATCCCGAGGTCGCCGGCGCCTGGAACAACCTCGGCTCCGCGCTCTCCGATCTCGACGCGGCAGCGGCGGCGTACCGACATGCGCTGTCGGCGAAGGAGCGGGTGCTCGGCCCGGAGCATCCGGCGCTCGCGATCACGCTGAACAATCTGGCTGTGAATGCGCGCCGTCGCGGCGAACCGGCCGAGGCCGAGTTGATCTACCTCCGCGCGCTCGGGATACTCGAGGGCCGGGTCGAGCCCGACCATCCAAATCTCGTGCTGACCCGGCGGAACCTCCAGCGCCTGCTCGACGACGGGAAGAAGAACCACGGGTCGACGGTCTAGACGGAAGACACGATCGGAAGGGAGAACGTCATGGAAGAAGAGCGCGAACGGCTTTCCTCGAATACGAACGAGGACGCGGCAGCGGACGAGCGCAAGCGGCTGGCGACGAACTCGAACGAGGACGCAGCAGAGGACTTCGAGGCTCACCGTATCCAGCGGCCGCCGGAAGGCGAGATCGTCGGCGATCGCCAGAGGCTCGCCGCGAACTCGAACGAAGATGCGGCGGAAGACCGGAAGAAGCTCGCGTCGAACTCGAACGAGGACGTCGCGGCTGACCCCGCGTAACGAGAGGCCGATCCGGGCGCGGCTCGCAGCCACGGTTGCGCGCCGTTCGTCCTTGGTGGATGGAGCCGCGCCCGATCGGCGTCAGCGCAGTCGCACGTCGCCTACGCGTCGCGTCAAGCGCCCGACGAAGCGACGAGCCGCTCCATCAACGCGAGCTCCGGTTCGTACACGTGAGCCGACTTGACGTGAATCACGAGTGCCCCGACAGGCACCTCGATGCCGGCCGCAACCTCAGCCTGGAGGCGCGCAAGCTCGACGAGGTTCCCGTACGCCTTCTTGCCGAAGTCGAGGCTGTGGGCGTAGACGACGAGATCGACTTCTTTTCCACGAGGCCGCCAGAAGTCGAGCATCGAGACGCACGGGGATGTAGCTCGTGTCGGTCAGCGGCTCGAACGTCGTGATCGTCGCTGAGCGTGACGTCGGATCGGCCCGCAGCTTCTCGATCACCCAGGCCATCTGGTCGCGCCCTTCGTAGTCACGCAGACGCGCCCCGTAACTCCGCGCCCCGCCAAGCTCGGCGACATCGTCCGACTTGGTGAAGTTCGCGTGCATCCAGGCCAGCCAGTTGGGATCGGCGAGGGATGCGATCAGCGGGTCGTGCTCGTCCGGCTCCTCGACCTTTAACGTGACGAGCGCGAGCTCGCGCATCGGGAGGCCGTCGTAGGTGCCGTCGACGCCGTCGCGCAGGATGCGCCGGCTCGTCTCGAGCCAGGCCTCGCCAAGCGTCAGCGCTCTCTCAGATCTGCCAGGTGTCGCCCGAGCCCACAAGCGCCTGCAGATCCCCATCGCCCTTGGCGTTTGCGAGTTGGGCCGCGACCAGTTCGTCGTAGCTGTCGCGCTTCACGTCTCTGAACACGCCCAACGGAACCATGCCATGCGTTTCGAACGTGATCCGTGACAGCGCGAACGCTGTTGCGAGATCCGTCTCGTCGTGCGTGATGCCCGTGTCGCCGGCTTCCTCGCCGTGCTTCAGGTAGAGGCGGTTCTCCTTGTTGTCGCGCACGAAGTCGAACGCGCCGTCGTTGTAGATGTTGCAGTTCTGGAAGATCTCGACGAACGACGCTCCCTTGTGCGCGACAACAAGGAGAACCGCCTCTACCTGAAGCACG
>JBKJQL010000219.1:0-4049 GCA_046594035.1 Gaiellaceae bacterium | reverse complement strand
GCAGGAGTTCGACCTGCGCCGGCGGCTGGCGGAGATCGTCGAGGTGGCCGCGGGCGCGCGTGCTGCAGATGTGCACGTCGAGGTGGCCGGTCCCGCACTGGCGATCGTCGATCCGTCGATCCTCGACCACATCGTCACCAACCTCGTGACGAACGCCCTGCGGTACGGGAAAGCGCCCGTGCGCGTGAGCGCGGTCGTCGACGAGGGGCAGGTGCGCATCTCGGTCGAGGACTCCGGCCCCGGCGTCGCGGTCGAGATCGAAGAGACGCTGTTCGAGCGGTTCACGCGCGCCGGGGTCGCGCGCGACCGTGTCGCGGGGACGGGGCTCGGTCTGGCGATAGCGCGCGCGTACGCGCGCGCGCACAGCGGCGACCTCCGGTACGAGCGCGGGCAGCCCGCCGGCGCGCGCTTCGTGGTCGAGCTCCCGACGGTCTGAGCCAAACCTCTAGTCTGAGCGCGTGGCGATGATCTCCTTTGCGCGCGGGGTTCCTGCGCCTGAATGCCTACCGGTCAACGAGCTCGCCGACTGTGCGCGTGCCGCGATCGAACGCGACGGGAAGACGATCCTTTCCTATGGCGCTTCCTCGGGTTACGGCCCGTTGCGCGAATGGCTCGCGGCTCGCCACGACGTCGATCCCGCACGCGTGTTCATCACGAACGGCTCCCTGCAGGGCTTCGTCTTCCTCGCGCAGCGCCTCGCCGTCGGGAAGCGCGTGCTGGTCGAGCAGCCGACGTACGATCGCCCGCTGAAGATCCTCCGGGCGATCGGTGCGGACGTAGTAGGCCTTCATTGCGACGACGAAGGGCTCGACCCCGACGCCCTCGAGGCGGCCCTGAAAGCCGGCGAGAAGCCGGCGTTCGTCTATCTGATCCCGACGTTCCAGAATCCCAGCGGGCGCACCCTGAGCGAGGAACGCCGGCGGCGCATCGCCGAGTTGGCACGCGAGCACGACGTGCTCGTGCTGGAGGATGACCCGTACAGCCTCGTGCGCTTCGAGGGCGAACCGCTGCCCTCGGTGTTCGAGTTGTCGGGAGGTGAGATTGCCTACAGCTCGAGCTTCTCGAAGACGATCGCGCCCGGCTTGCGCGTGGGGTGGTTCGTCCTGCCCGAGCCGCTGGCACGCGAACTCGAGCTGGCGGCGAACGGGACCTACATCGGCCCGGTGCTGCTCGGTCAGGCCGCGGCGCACGAGTTCGTCAGCCGCGGCCTCTTCGAGCCGAACCTTGAACGCGTGTGTGAGCTGCTCGGCAAACGCCGCGACGCGATGCTCGAGGCGCTCGATCGTCAGCTCCCCGAGGTCACGATCACGCGCCCCGAAGGCGGCTACTTCCTGTGGGCCGAGCTCGGCGGTGTCGATGCGACCGAGTTGCTCGCACGCGCCGAAGCGGCCGGCGTCACATTCGTGAAGGGGACCGACTTCGACGGTGCGCCCGACACGTTGCGCCTCGCCTACAGCTTCGTCTCCGTCGACGAGATCGCCGAAGGCGTCTCGCGGCTAGCGGCGGCGCTTGCTGTGCCGGTATAGCTGCGAGAGCAGCACGCCGAGCACGATTCCGATCCCGAACGGGAGGAGGATCAGGAAGATCGTCGAGAGGCGTGTCGACGCGAACACGAAGTCGACGGTCGCCATGCGCGTGTTGAACGCGACGAAGAGGATCAGGTACGCGGAGACGACGGCGATCGGAACAAGCCGCGTCCAGAGGCCGGGCTGGAAGGTGCGGCGGCGTTTTGGCTTCTGCTTGACCGGCGGCGGTACGGCCGGCTTGGTCTGGGCGGCGTCACTCACGCGAACGACTCTATGCGACCGCGGCCGCTGCCACGGCCAGGGGGACGAGCCGCGGCTGCCTGGGCGGTTGCAGCGTGCGGGTGGCGGCACGGAAGGTCGGACACGGGCGCTCCGGGGTCATCGCACAGAGACCGTGGCGGCGGAAGTAGCAGTCGTCGCAGGTCGGAGCGTTCAGTCGGGTCATTTGGTCCTTCCAGAGGGCGTTCGCGGGGGGCTGACCGGACGGCATCGTATGACCCCTGTGTACAGGGTAAAAGGGCTTGCCTAAATGGAAAACGTGCATTTTCCGGCAAGTTCCAACATGCCGAAAACTGCGTGTTCTTAGTTGTTTCGGCTGAGTGTCGCCAGGGCGCGCAACGCCTGTGGAAAGGTGTCCACAGGGATGATCCGAAGCCCGTGCGCGTACTTGCGGGCTTCGCGCGCGTTGTCCCCAGCGGGGACGAGGAAGGCGTCCACATGCGCGGCGCGCGCACCGATCGTTTTCTGCTTGATTCCCCCGACCGGGCCGATCGAGCCGTCCGCGAAGATCTCACCGGTCGCCGCGACCTTGTGGCCGTGCAGGACGTCCTGGCCGAGCTCCGCCATCACGTCGAGCGCGAACGCGACGCCGGCCGAGGGGCCGCCGACGCTGCCCGCGTCGATGCGGATCTTCAGCGGCAGTCGGATGTCGAGTTCCTGCTCGGGGCGGATTCCGACAATCGGCCTGCGGTCCTTGCCTTTGCCCGCACCGACGGTCTTCATCTTCTCGACGAGCGTCTTCGTGTCACGGCGGATCGTGAACGCGACGACGTCGCCGACGCGGTGGGCGAGCATGCGGTTGAAGAGGTCACGCAGAGTGCGCACCTGCTTGCCGTCGACCGCGAGGATCACGTCGGCAGGCTCGAGCTTCCCGAACGCGGGCAACCCTTCGCCGACGACGGCCACGCGCACGCCGGTTGGGCGTATCACGACCTTCTTGCCGGCCGCGCGCAGCGCGACGGCCGCGGCGATCTGCTGCGACAGCTTCATCGCCTGAAGGTCGAGCCGCCGCCGGCGCTGCTCGTTGACACCCGGCGCGTCGATTGCTGTGGCGGGATAGAGATCTGCGCCGTCGTGGATCTGCGGGAACAGGCGCTCGATCAGTGTTGCCTTGCGCACGATCACGTCGACGTAGTAGACGCCGCCGCGCGTCGGGTCGTGGCCGCCGGGCACCGTCACGAGCGGAGCGACCGGGTGGGCCTGATCGGGAAGGAAGATGTACTGGTCGGACGGGACGACGACCAGCGCGAGGACGACCGCCAGCAGCGCCAGTCCCGCAATGACGAGGCGGGCGGGTGTGAGCAGCTTCACAGGAGTCCGCGTGAGCTGCCGCCGTCGACCAGGACGGTGGCGCCGGTCACATAGGCAGCGCGCTCGGAAGCGAGGAAGCACACGACGTCGCCGAACTCGCGTGCCGTGCCGAGGCGTCCAAGTGGAATCTGCGCGAGCTCTTCGGCAGGCGGGCCGCTCTCGCCGTAGAGCTCGGTCATCCGCGGCGTGTCGATGCGTCCGGGCGCGACGCAGTTCACGGTGATCCCTTTCGGCCCGAGCTCGCGCGACAGCGATTTCGCCCAGCCCGTCAGCCCGGGGCGGATCGTGTTGGAGAGCGCAAGGTGCGCGACCGGCTCCTTGACGGCGACCGACGTGATGCAGAGCACGCGACCGGCCGGGCTCTGCTCGAGGTGCGGCAGGCACAGGCGCACGAGCCGGACAGCCGGCACGAGCAGGAGCTCGAACGCCGCTTCGAGTTGCTCGTCGGTGATCTCCGACGCTTTCGACGCGGGCGGGCCGCCCGAGTTCCAGACGACGATGTCGATGCCCCCGAACGCCTCGAGCGTCTTACCGACGAGACGCTCGAGATCGGTCGCGTTGGTGACGTCCCCCCGGACCGGGAGCGCGCCGATCCGTTCCGCGTCACGCTCCAGCTCCTCGCGGCGCCGAGCGAACATCGTGACGTTCGCGCCCTCTTCTGCGAGTGCTTCCGCGGACGCCAGCCCGAGGCCGGACGAAGCTCCGCAAACGATCGCTGTCTTGCCGCGCAGACCGAGATCCATTGGGGCAAGACGGTAGCGCGCTTCGCATCGCTGCCGCGAGCCTAGATGGTTGATGCCACGATTGCGCCCGCCTGGGAACGGCCCAGACGCGGCGCAGGACGCCCGCCTCGCCCTCGAACAGCCATCCCGGCTGTCCAGCGGGCGAGTCGAACGTCCTGCTTGGTCTGGATCCGCCCCCACACCCACGCCC
>JBKJQL010000013.1:0-10938 GCA_046594035.1 Gaiellaceae bacterium | reverse complement strand
GTTCGGGCTAAGAATCCGCAAGCAGCGCCGTGCGGAGCGCCGCCGCCGCGCGCTCGAGCTGCTCGAGCTTGTCGGCCTCGGCGACGCGGCCGGGCGGTATCCCCATCAGCTCTCGGGAGGCATGCAGCAGCGGGTCGCCCTCACGCGCGCGCTCGCGATCGAGCCGCGCGTGCTGCTCCTCGACGAGCCGCTCTCGGCGCTCGACGCGAAGGTTCGTGTGCAGCTGCGTGAGGAGATCCGCCGCATTCAGCTCGAGCTCGGGATCACGACGCTGTACGTGACGCACGACCAGGAAGAGGCGCTCGCCATCTCCGATCACGTCGCGGTGATGTACGGCGGCGTGATCGAGCAGATGGGAACGCCTGCCGAGATGTACACCGCGCCCGCAACGCCGTTCGTGGCCGAGTTCATCGGGACGATGAACCGCCTCAACTCGACCGTCGTCGACGGCGGGACCGGGGAGGTCGAGCACAGCGGGATGCGCCTGCGCGTCGACGCCGCTCGCGGCCGTCGAAACGGCGAGCGCGTGCTGGTGCTGATCCGCCCGGAGTCGCTCGAGCTCGAAGCCGCGACGAACGGCGGCGCGCCGAACACGTTCCTCGGCGAGGTGCTGACGCAGACCTTCCTCGGCCCCGTGACCCGGCTCAAGGTGACCGGCAGCGGGACGAACCTGATCGCCGACATGTCGACCGCGCGCGCAGCGGCGCTCCCGGTCGGAGCGCGGGTGATCGCGAAGATCCCGTCCGAGGGGGCCAAGCTGATCAGCATTCCGGACGACGCCCCGGAACAGGGGCCGATCGACGCGGACGACTAGCGCCGCAGTACGAAGCCGACTTCGCCACGCACCTCACGCACGCCCGAGCGCCTCGAGCATTCGATCCGGGCGGTCGGTAAAGACGCCGCTCGCGCCGAGCTCTCGAAGTTCGAGCATGCGCGCCTCGTCGTTCACGGTGTAGATGGTCGTCTCGAGCCCGAGTCGTTGCGCGGTCAGGAGGCCGCGCTTCGTCACCCGCTCGTTCTGAAAGCCGGCCGCCCAGGCGCCCTGCGCGTCGCGGCGGATGCTGACGCCGAAGCCGACGTGTTGCACGGTGCGGATCGCCGGTCGTAGGCGGCGGGCTTCCTCGAGCGGCGGACGCTGGAAGCAGACGAGGACGTCGTCGTCGTCGAGGCGATCGAGTGTCCGTTTCACCGTGTCCCCGCGTGGACGCTTTAGCTCGACCATCACGCCGATCCGGCCGCGACAGACGGAGAGCGCCTCGTCGAGGGTTGGGTAGCTCACGCCGCGCTTCGGCCGGTCGTGTGTGACCGAAAGGTCGTTGTGCACGTCGAACTCGACGAAGTCGGCGCCGATCTCGATCGCGCGCTCGAAGGCGGGGAGGGTGTTCTCGGGGAGATCGAACGACGCGCCGCGGTGCGCGATCACGAGCACAGCAGGCGCTCCATCAGTGGCAGGTCGATCCGCTCGACGAGCTCGTCCGCCGCAGCCATTCGCTCGGCGCCGAGCGTGCGCGTGAGGCCGACCACTCGTGCGCCGGCGGCTTTTGCCGCGGTGACGCCGACGTCCGTGTCCTCGAAGACGAGCAGCTCGGTGGGGTCGACGCCGAGCAGGTCCGCGGCGAGCAGATACCCCTCGGGGTCGGGCTTCCCTCGGGTCACCATGTCCTGCGAGACGATCACGGCGAACTGGTCGCGAAGCCTCGCGGCGTCGATCACCGGATCGATCTCCGCCGAGGCCGCGGCAGAGACGAGCGCGACCCACAGGCGTTCGGACGCGTAGCGGACGGCGGCGCGCACCTCTTCGTCCACGGTGGAGCCGTCGGCGACGCGCAGGTTGTAGCGCGCGATCCGCTCGGCGATCACCGCGTCGTCGCTCTTCCCGAACCAGCGGATGAGCATCTCCTCGTCGGTGTGGCCGGCGAGCTGTTCGTAGTACTCGGCCTCCGTCAGCGGATGCCCGAGCTCGCCGAACAGCTCCTGGTAGACGGCAGCGAGGACGGGCTCGTCGTCCGAGAGCGTGCCGTTGAAATCGAAGACCACTGCTTTTACGTCGGCCATCCGCGCGTGAGCGTAGCGTTACGACATGTCGGCGACCGCACTGGCCCTCGCCTTGACAGCGGCATTCGTGCACGCGCTCTGGAACATCTTGCTCGCGCGGGCCCGGGACATCGAGTCGTCGACGGCCGTGGCGCTGATCACGGCTGAGGTCGTCTTCGCGCCCGTCGTCGTCTTCACCTGGGACCTCGAACGAGGCGTCTGGCCGTTCCTGATTGCGAGCGGGTTCCTGCAGCTCACGTACTTCGGGCTGCTCGGAACCGCCTACCGGCTGGTGCCGCTGTCAGTCGTCTATCCGATCGCGCGCGGCGGGGCGCCGGTGCTCGTGCTCGTGATCGGAGCGGTCGTGCTCGGGCGGACGACGACGTGGACGCAGGTCGCAGCGGTCGTGCTCGTCGTCGCCGGGATCCTGCTCGTGCGCGGATTCCGCGGCGCTGATCCGCGCGGGATCGCGTTCGGGCTCGCCATCGCTTCGTGCATTGCCGTCTACACCCTGGTCGACAAAGGAGGCGTCGCGCACGCGGAACCGATCACCTATCTCGAGCTTTCAATGATCGGCCCGGCGATCGTCTACGCGGGTGCGGTGATGCGCATCAAGGGCGTGGGGGCCGTGCGCCGCGCGGTCGGGTGGCAGTCGATCATCGCGGGCCTCTGCACCTTCGGCGCATACGCGCTCGTGCTGGCGGCGTTGCAGCGTGCTTCGGCGGCGTCGGTCGCTGCGGTGCGCGAGACGAGCGTCGTGATCGCAGCTCTGCTCGCCGGGTTCGTGTTGCACGAAAAGGTGACTCTTTCCCGGCTTGCCGGAGCCGTGCTCGTTGCGGGCGGCGTGGCGCTGCTCGCGCTCTGAACGAAACCCATGAACCTGGTTTGAAGAGCGAACCAGGTTCAGTTCGAGATCCGAACGTGGTTCGCTTTTTAACCAGGTTCGAGGGCTTCGCGGCAAAAGAAGGGGCGCCCCGAAGGACGCCCCTTGATCCTCACGGTTCAGTCGGTTCCTACTTCCCGAACCACGCCTTCACCTTGCTGGAGTTCGCGGCGATCCACTTCTGGCCCGCCTTGTCGTTCTTCATGTGGTCGCCTGCGATCCACTTCGCGACCGTCTCCTGATCGGAGTTGGAGATCTTGAACTTCTTCAGCGCGGCGTAGGCGGGGTTACCGCTCGTCGCGAACTTCTTGCTGAAGACCTTGTTGATGATCGTCGAGTCGTACGCGCACTTGTACTTCGCGATGCCGCCACCCGACTTGGAGTCGTCGGTGCAGCCCTTGAACCGCTTCGGCAGCTGAACCTCGGAGAGCGGGTACTGCTGGTTCAGATACTGCGGCGTGTACCAGTAGAAGATGACGGCCTTCTTCTGCTTGTACAGCTGCGTCCAGCGGGCGACCTGCGCCGGTTCGGCGCCGACGCTCACGAACTTGAAGTTCAGGCCGAGCCCCTTGATCAGCTGTTGGTCCTTCTGCACGTAGGACGGGTCGCCGCCGAGGAACATCCCCTGCGAACCCGACTCGGGGCTCTTGAAGATCGACTCCTTGCCCTTCAGGCCCTTCCACGTCTTGAATGCGGGGTGCGCCTTCATCAGATACGACGGGATGTACCAGCCGATGTGACCGATGACGCCGTTCGGGCCGCCCATGACGACCGTCTTCTGCTTGGTGATGTACTGCTTGTACTGGTCGACGTGCTGCCAGTCCTCGAGCACCGCGTCCGTTTTGCCGTTCGCGAGTGCCTGGAAGGCCGGGATCTCGGCGATCTGAGTGATCTTCACCTTGCAGCCGAGGTACTTCTCGAGCGCCGCCTTCGCGATGTAGGTGTTGGCCGTCGATCCGGCCCACGCCTGCTCGTTGAGCGTGACCGTCCCGCACGCCGTCTTGGCTGCGCCTGCCGTGCCGACGAGCATGACGGCGGTCGCCGCAATGGCGAGACCTGCCGCGGCGACTCCGAACCTACGACGCCCTCTGACCCGATCCGACATCCGTGCCTCCTCCGTGGTTGGCAATCTACGTCTGTTTCCTCGCGCGCACCCGTCCCTGGGTGACGCGGTCGAGCGTGATGCCGAGCGCGAGGATCGCAATCGATGCGACCACGCCCAGTCCGAACTCGGCCCGCTGGAGGCCCGTTGCGACCTCGTAACCGAGCGCGCCGGAACCGACGAGCCCGCCGATCACGACTACGGCGAGCACCATGATGATCGCCTGGTTCACGCCGAGCATGATCGCGTCGCGGGCGAGTGGAATTTTCACCTTCAACAACACCTGTAGACGTGTGGCGCCGAAGGATGTTGCGGCCTCGACCGATTCAGGCGAGACGTCCTCGACTCCGCGCTGCACAAGCCGGATCATCACCGGAGAGGCATAGAGCACCGAAGCGACGACTCCCGGGACGCCTGAGACTGGCATCAGGTAGATGAACGGGATGATGTAGACGAGCTGCGGCAGCGTCTGCAGGATGTCGTTGATCGGTCGCAGCGTCCGCGACACCGGCCGGCTCTCGGCGGCGAGGACGCCGAGCGTGAAGCCGACAATCACCGTCAGGATCGTCGCCACGAGCACTTGCGAAAACGTGTCCATCGCGTTCGCCCACTCGCCGACGAGACCGACGACGAAGAGCATCGCGAGTGCGATCAGCGCGGGGCGCAGCCCGCTCAGGAGAAACGCGATCAGCACGAGCCCGATCAGCGTCACCGGCCACGGCGTCTCGATGAAGAAGGTTCGCAACGGCTGGATGCCGTGTTGCACGATGAAGTTGCCCGTCGGGTTCGTGAGGTCGCG
Source organism: Gaiellaceae bacterium (assembly GCA_046594035.1). Classification (GTDB taxonomy): domain Bacteria; phylum Actinomycetota; class Thermoleophilia; order Gaiellales; family Gaiellaceae; genus PALSA-600. The sequence continues at coordinate 6,120 of JBKJQL010000013.1, read as the reverse complement.
GAAGAGAAACGTGCTCGGGTTCTGGATGTAGTCGAGCCCCCGCTGCACGTAGGTGCGCAGCCAGTCCTGCGCCGTCCAGCGCGACCAGTCGGAGCCCGCGTGCAGGACGTGGCCGAGGATCACCGAGGCGACGACGATCGCGGCGCACGCTGCCGTGTAGATGCGCAGCCGACGGGACTTCTCGGCGTCGAGGTGACGGTGCGTCGGGTCGGTGCGGTTCGCCATCGCCTCGGTTGAGCGGTCGAGCGCGATCGCCATGATCACGATCGCGGCGCCCGCGAAGATCGCCATCGCCGGGTCGGTGTACAGGCCGTTGGTCACCGAGTCGCCGAGTCCGGCGCCGCCGATCAGGCCGGCGATCACGACCATCGAGAGCGCAAAGAGGATGGTTTGGTTCACCGCGAGGAGAAGCATCCGGCGCGCCAGCGGGAGCTGCACTTTCGTCAGCACCTGCCAGCGCGTCGAGCCGAACGAGGTTGCCGCCTCGACGGTGTTCGCGGGCACGCTGCGGATCCCGAGCGCGGTGATGCGAATCGCCGGCGGGATCGCGTAGATCATCGTCGTGACGACCGCGGCGCCGGGGCCGACCGAAAACAGGATCACGACGGGCATCAGGTACGCGAAAGCGGGAACGATCTGCATCGCGTCGAGGACAGGCGTGACGACGCGGTTGAACCGCGTCGAGCGCCCGGCGAGCACGCCCAGCGGCACGCCGACGAGCAGCGAGAGCGACACGGCCGCGAGCATCAGCGAGAACGTCTCGATCGCCTCCAGCCAGAGGCCGATCGCGGCGAAGCTCGCGAACGCAGCGAGCACGCCGAGCGCGGCCTTCCGCCCGCCGAAGCGGAGCACGACGAGCGTTCCGAGCGCGACCGTCCCGGCCCACGTCAGCTTGTGGAAGAAGCTCGTCAGCCACGCGACGAGGTGGTCGAGGAAGTTCGCGAACTCGTTGAAGATCCGGAAGGCGAAGTTCGGATGCGGGATGTTGCGGTTGTCGCTCAGCCAGATCTGGAAGCGGTCGAGGTGCGGCGTCAGCGAGTTCCACGTCAGCCCCGTCGGCCAGTGCGCCTGGCTCTTCCAGCCGAGATAGCCGATCACCATGCCGAGGACGACCAACAACCCGGCGCCGCGCTTGCCGCGCCACCACGGCGCAGGGAGCGCGCGCGGGACGCGATGAGCGGCCTCGGCCACGGCCACCTAATCGCCTTCGCCGGCAATGGCGGCGAGCACGGCGGTCTTGTCGACAACGCCGACGATCTTGCCATTCTCGACCGCGCAGACGGGCTGCTCGCTGCTCGAGATGAGCGGCACAGCCCGCTTGACCGTCGTTCCGACGTCGAGCTTCGGCCCGTCCTCTTCTCCCGGTCGCGCGTCGCGCATGATCCAGCGCAGCGTCAGCACGTGGCTGCGCGGGATGTCGCGCACGAAGTTCGCCACGTATTCGTCGGCGGGCGAGCCGACGAGTTCCTCTGGTGTGCCCTGCTGGACGACGCGGCCGTCGCGCATGATCGCGATCTGGTCGCCCAGGCGAAGCGCCTCGGGGAGGTCGTGCGTGATGAAGACCATCGTCTTGCCGGTCTCCTCCTGCAGGCGGCACACCTCGTCCTGCATGTCGCGCCGGATCAACGGATCGAGTGCGCTGAAGGGCTCGTCGTAGAGCATGACCTTCGGGTCGACCGCGAAGGCGCGCGCGAGCCCGACGCGCTGCTGCATGCCGCCCGAGAGCTCGTCGGGGAACTGGCCGGCAGCGTCCTCGAGCCCGACGAGCTTCAGCACCTCGGAGGCGCGCGCCTGACGCTCGGACTTTGCGACCCCCTGGACCTCGAGCCCGAACGCGACGTTGTCGAGCACAGTGCGGTGCGCGAGCAGGCCGAAGTCCTGGAACACCATCGACGAGGTGTGCCGCCGCAATTGCAGCAGCTCGTCGCGGTTGGCTGCGGTGACGTCACGACCGTCGATCTCCACGCGGCCCGCGGTCGGCTCGATCAGCCGGATCAACGTGCGGACGAGCGTCGACTTGCCGGAGCCGGAGAGGCCCATCACGACGAACACCTGGCCGGGGTACACGTCGAAGGAGACGTCGCGCACTGCTGCGACGCAGCCGGTCTTCTCGCGCAGCTCCGCGCGCGAGAGCTCGAGGTCGGCTGTGCCCAGCACCTTGTCGGCGTTCTTGCCGAAGATCTTCCAGATCCCCTCGGCGCGAATCAGCGGTGTCGCGTGGCCGTTGGAGCTAGAAGAGGCCAACCGTCTCTCCGTGCTCGTCGATGTCGACGTCGAACGCGGCCGGTGCCTTGCCGAGCCCGGGCATCGTCTGCATGTCGCCGCACAGCGCGACGATCCAGCCGGCGCCCGTGTAGGCACGGAGGTCTCGCACGCCGACCGTGAACCCGGTCGGCGCATTGGCGAGCGACGGGTCGTGGGAAAGGGAGAGGTGGGTCTTGGCCATACAGATCGGGAGCTTGTCGAGCCCCGCCTTGTTGAACAATTGGATCTTTGCGCGTGCGGCGGGCTGAAGGAAGATCCCGTCTGCTCCATACGCGCGTTTTGCAATTGCCTCGATCTTGTCCTCGATGGGGGCATCGAGGGGGTAGAGGTAGTCGAAGCTGGACGATTCCTCGCTTGCGGCGACCACTGCCTCGGCAAGTGCCTGGGCGCCCGCTCCGCCGCGGGTGAAGCCGTCGTTGACCTCCGCGGCGTACGCGCCGTGCTCCAGGCCGATCCGGCGTACGAGCTCGATCTCGTCGTCGGTGTCCCCCGGGAAGCGGTTGACCGCGACGACGGCGTTCAGGCCGAACTCGCGCACGATGCCGAGGTGGCGCGCGAGGTTCGCGCCGCCGATCTCGATCGCCTCGGATCCTCCGTCCGGATCGCCCGCGTGGTGCTTGAGCGCCTTGACGGTGGCGACGAGCACGACCGCGTCGGGGCGCAGGTTCCCGAGCCGGCAGACGATGTCGAAGAACTTCTCCATCCCCATGTCGGAGCCGAAGCCGCTCTCGGTGACGACGTAGTCGGCGAGCTTCAGCGCGACACGGTCGGCGACGACCGAGTTGTTGCCGTGCGCGATGTTGGCGAACGGGCCACAGTGCACGAAGGCAGGCTGCCCTTCGAGCGTCTGGACGAGGTTCGGCTTGATCGTCTCTTTGAGCAGCACCGTCATCGCGCCGGCCGCCTGGAGCTGCTCGGCAGTCACGGGCTCGCCCTCGAAGGTATTTCCGACGGTGATCGCGCCGAGGCGGCGCCGGAGGTCTTGCAGGTCGGCGGCGACCGCGGCGATCGCCATCACCTCAGATGCAGCGGTGATGTCGAAGCCGGTCTGGCGCGCGTAGCCGTTCGCCTTGCCGCCGAGCCCGATCGCAACGTCGCGCAGCGCGCGGTCGTTGATGTCGATGCAGCGACGCCAGCTGACCGTCAGGGGGTCGATGCCGAGCTTGTTGCCGTGCAGGAGGTGCGCCTCGAGCATCGCGGCGAGCAGATTGTTCGCGGCGCCGATCGCGTGGATGTCGCCGGTGAAGTGCAGGTTCATGTCCTCCATCGGCACGACCTGCGTGTAGCCGCCGCCCGCTGCGCCGCCCTTGATTCCGAACACCGGGCCGAGCGACGCCTCGCGCAAGCACAGCGCGACCTGCTTGCCGATATGACCGAGGCCCTGCGTCAGCGAGACGGACGTCGTCGTCTTGCCCTCACCTGCCTTGGTCGGTGTGATCGCCGCGACGTCGATCAACTTCCCGTCCGGCCTCGACGCGAGGCGATCGAGCACGGAGAGGTCGATCTTCGCCTTGTAGCGGCCGTACGGCTCGACCTCGTCGGGCTCGAGCCCGGCGGCCGCGGCGATCTCCTGGATCGGCCGGAGCTGATGCTCCTGCGCGATCCGGAGGGAGGAGGGCATCGTCGTATCCAAATTCACCTTTCGGTCGATTGGTCGACGAGGAGGATACGACTAATATATCTGTGTGGCTAGGGCAGGTATGGCACGGCTTCTGGCTCCGCCCGACGGCGAAGGGGTGTCCCTCGCAGACCAGGCCTACTACGCCATCCGCGAGCTGATCGTCTCGCTCGAGCTGGCGCCGGGCTCTGCGATCAGCGAGCGCGACCTGACAGAGCGGTTGGAGATCGGTCGCACGCCCATCCGCGAAGCACTCCGGCAGCTGAGCCAGGAGCGGCTGGTCGCGGTCTACCCCCGTCGGGGAATGTTCGTCACCACGGTCGACGTCCGCGACCTGGCCCGCCTCTGCGAGGTGCGGGCCGTGCTCGAGCCGGAAGCCGCGCGTCTGGCAGCGGAACGCGCCACACAAGACGACTTGGACGAAATCGGGGGTCTGCTCGAAGAACTCGAGTCCGGCCGGCGGCGGAGCGACCGCGCCTGGATCGACCTCGACGAGCGCATCCACCGCACGATCTACCGCTCCAGCCACAACGAGTTCCTCGAGACGACACTCGAGGAGTACTACGCGCTCGCGCTCCGGATCTGGATGCTGGCGCTCGACCGGACCGGCGAGCTCCAGGCCGCCGTCCAGGAGCACCACGGGCTGCTGGACGCGATCGCGCGGGGGAACGGAAGGCGCGCCTCGGAGCTGATGCGCGCGCACGTCGACCACTTCGAGGACGAGATGAGAGGCGTCCTCCTCGCGACGTGATCGTGATATATCAGTTGTATGACTGAGACATCTTCCTGGCCGACCACTGCCCGGGCAGTGATCGTCGGCGCCGGCATCGTCGGCAACAGCCTCGCGTTCCATCTTGCCGAGCTCGGCTGGACCGACCTCGTGCTGGTCGACAAGGGCCCGCTTCCGAATCCGGGCGGCTCGACCGGCCACGCGTCGAACTTCATCTTCCCGGTCGACCACTCGAAGGAGATGACCCAGCTCACGCTCGACTCGGTGCGCCAGTACCGCGAGGCGGGGGTCTTCACCGAGAGCGGCGGGATCGAAGTTGCACGCACGGAGGAGCGAATGCAGGAGCTACGGCGCCGGGTCGCCTCCGCAAAGGCGTGGGGCATCGAGGACGTGGCGATCCTCACGCCGGCGCAGGTGAAGGAGCACGTTCCCTACATCGAGGAGTCCGTGATCCTCGGCGGCTTCTACACGCCGTCCGTCGGCATCGTCGACTCGCTGCGCTTCGGGACGATCTCTCGTGAGCGCGCGCAGGAGAAGGGCGCGCTATCCGTCTTCGCGAACACTGAAGTCCTCGACATCGAAGTCGAGGACGGGCGCGTGACCGGAATCAAGACGTCACGCGGCGACATCGCGACCGATCGCATTGTCATCTGCTGCGGCGTGTGGAGCCCGAAGATCGCCCGCATGGCCGGCGCATCGATCCCGCTGACACCGGCGGTGCACCAGATGATCGACGTCGGGCCTGTGCCGCATTTCAAGGACACGAAGGGCGTGATCGAATTCCCGATCGTCCGCGACATGGACACCAACATGTACGAGCGCCAGGACGGGAGCGGGCTCGAGATCGGTTCGTACGCCCATCGCCCGATCCTTCACGACCCCGAGGACATTCCGTCGAACGAGGAAGCGGCGCTCTCGCCGACCGAGTTCCCGTTCACCGAGAAGGACTTCGAGCAGCAGATGGAGGACGCGCTCGAGTTGATCCCGGAGGTGCTGAACGACGAGTCGGTCGGCATCAAGTACGCGATCAACGGCCTGCTCTCGCTGACCGCTGACGGTCTGCCGCTGCTCGGCGAGACACCAGAGGTCAAGGGCCTCTGGTCGGCGGCCGCGGTCTGGGTGAAGGAGGGCCCGGGCGTCGGCAAGGCGGTCGCGGAGTGGATGACGCATGGAGAGTCGGAGATCGACCTTCAGTCCTCCGACATCGCACGCTTCTACGAGCACCAGAAGTCGAAGCAGCACGTGAAGGCGCGCGCGGCGGAGGGCTTCAACAAGACGTACGGGATCGTCCATCCCTCGGAGCAATGGGAGTCGAATCGCAACGTCCGCCTGTCGCCGTTCTTCGCACGCGAGCAGGAGCTCGGCGCCCGCTTCTTCGAGGCCGCCGGCTGGGAGCGGCCGCAGTGGTACGAGTCGAACGCGAAGCTGCTTGAGGAGTTCGGGGATCAGATCAATCACCGGGAGGCCGAGTGGGACTCGCGCTGGTGGTCGCCGATCATCAACGCCG
>JBKJQL010000288.1:0-6750 GCA_046594035.1 Gaiellaceae bacterium | reverse complement strand
GAAGACGCGATCGGCGCCGCGACGGCGGGGCCGGTCGATCTCTTGCGCGCGGGCGAGGATGTCGAACCGAAGCTGCTCGCCGAGGTCGCATCCGCTCCCCACCCGCCGCGTGTGATCGGCGTCTTCCGCCGCGAGGATCTGCCGCAGTGGGAGGATCGTCCCGCCACGCTCGCCCTCTGGAAGCTCGCCGACCCCGGGAACGTCGGCACGCTGATCCGCACCGCCGATGCCTTCGGTGCAGCCGTGGCCCTGTCGGACGGTTGCGCCGACCCGACCTCGCCCAAGGCGCTGCGTGCGAGCGCCGGCTCGATCTGGCGTGTCCCGATCGGGCGCTTCGAAGTTTGTGTTGACTCAACACAAACTCGGGTCGCGCTCGAGGCACACCAAGGCTCGCCCCTTGCCTCCGTTGACCTCTCGGGACGTGTCGCGTTCCTACTCGGTGCGGAGCGGGAGGGCCTGCCGGCCGAGGTCGAGCGCGACATCGACGCGTGGATCCCGATCGCCGGCGCGGAGTCGCTGAACGTCGCCGTCTCGGGCGCGATCGCGCTCTACGAGTGGCGGCGTCAGCAGGCCTGAACCAGCGGAGGTGTATCGGGCTCCCGAGAAAACTCAAGAACCTGGTTCAAGCTGTGAACCAGGGTTCAAGGGTTTCGACTAGCCCAGACGCTCGATCCGGATGCGCCAGGGAAACAGGCGCCGCCGAGCGGTCGAAGGCTCCGGTGTCGACTCCCCTTCGACCTCGCGCCAGCGCTCATTCAGTCGGCGTAGCGTCCATTGGTGCCGCGCCCCGCGGTTCGCTTCCCACTCGAGCTCGTCAGGCGTCATCGTCCTCTTCGTCATCTTCATCCTCCAGGTGCAATCTGATCTGACGTACCTCGTCGAGGATGTCGGCGAGCAGCCAAAGAATAGTCCGCGTGTCCTCATTGGGGTCGATCCGCAGATGATGGTGGGATCGACGTGTGTCGGCAATCCGCTCTTTCAGACCTGTTTGCCCGTCAGAATTTGGGCCGATGCTCGGCTCTCTGACGGCGACGGGAACACCCTCTCGCTCGAAGGGCGGCGGCGGCAGACCCAGACGGAGTCCTCGCCGCCGCGCCAGGGCGAGCGGTCGAACCAGCCGTAGACCGCGTCGACGACGAAGCCCTCGTCGCGCAGGAGCTCCTTCCACTCCGGCACCGTCAGCCACGCAAGCGACAGCTCCGACGCGTCGAGCTCGCCGCGGACGCGCAGGATCAGCGTGCGCGTCTCCTCGTTCCAGTCGGCGCGCTCCCAGATCCCGGGCTCCCGCTCGAGCCAGCGGCCGTGGGTGTCGGCGATGTCGTCGGGGCCTGGCGTGAAGACGTCGAAGACGAAGCGGCCGGTCGGTGCCAGGCACCGGGCCACGGCTCGAAGAGCCATGCGCCGATCGTCGTCGGTCTCCATGTGGAGCAGCGAGCGAAACGGGATCGCGACGAGCGAGAACTCGCCCTCGACAGGCGGGTCGCGCATGTCTCCCTGGCGGAGATCGACCTCGACGCCGGCGAGCTCGGCGCGCTCGCGCGCGACCTCGAGCATGCCCGCAGAGGTGTCGACGCCCACGACGTCGATCCCGGCTGCAGCAACAGGGACTGCGATCCGGCCGGTGCCCACACCGAGCTCGAGCATCGACCCGCCGGCGTGCAGCGCCTCGCCCACATAGAAGGAGACGTCCTCGACGACGCTGCGCGACCAGGGGTCGTAGAGGCGCGCGATCTTGTCATAGGCGGACACGTGGGTATCCTTTTACCCATGCAGGCGATTCGCGCGACGCGCTTTATGCGGCCCCGGTGCGCACCGGGGCGCGTTCGCTAGCGCTCCTTACGCCGTACCGGGGCCTGACCCGAGCCCCTGCGAAACGAAGGAGGAACCCCTTGGATAGTCTCGCCGCGGTGGACTGGACCGCGTACGAAACGGAAGCTCTCGCTGCGATCGCCGCGGCAGTCTCCCCGGAGGAGCTCGATCACCCGCGCGTGAAGTACCTCGGGCGGAAGTCCGAGCTGGCGCAGGCGCTGCGCGGCGTCCGCGACCGCGAGAACGGCATCCTGCTCAACGGCGTGCGGTCGAAGCTCGAGGAGGCGGTCACCGCGCGTGAAGCCGAGCTCGTGCGCCGCGCTTACGAGCTTGCCGCCGACTCGGGCGTCGACGTCACGATTCCGGGCGCGCCCGTCAAGCGTGGGCACCTGCATCTCCTGACGCAGATCCGCCGCGAGATCGAGGACATCTTCCTCGGGATGGGCTACGAGGTCTGGGACGGCAACGAGGTCGCGTCCGTGTGGGAGAACTTCGACGCGCTCACGAGCGATCCCGGTCATCCGTCACGCTCGCAGTTCGACACGTTCTACATCGACGAGAACACCGTGCTGCGCACGCACACCTCGCCGGACCAGATCCGCGCGATGCAGACGCGCAAGCCGCCGATCTACCTGGTCTCGCCGGGCCGTTGCTACCGGCGCGATACCCCCGACGCAACGCACTCGCCGATCTTCCTTCAGGTCGAGTGCCTTGCAGTCGACCGCGGCATCACCCTTGCCGATCTCCAGGGAACCGTGCTGAAGCTCTTCCGCGCGCTGTTCGGCGAAGAGCGCGAGGTGCGCATGCGGACGAGCTTCTTCCCGTTCACGGAGCCGTCGGTCGAGTTCGACGTCACGTGCTTCATCTGTGGCGGCGAGGGCTGCGCGACCTGCAAGCACTCGGGCTGGATCGAAATGGGCGGCGCCGGCTGGGTCGACCCGCAGGTGTTCCGCAACGTCGGTATCGATCCCGTCGAGTACCAGGGCTTCGCCTTCGGCTTCGGCATCGAGCGCATCGCCATGCTCCGGCATGGCCTGCCCGATCTGCGCGCGTTCTGGGAGAACGACCTGCGCGTGCTGGGGCAGTTCTGATGAAGGTCCCGGTCAGTTGGCTGCGCGAGTACGTCGACTTCGACTTGCCGGTCGAGGAGCTGGCGCGCCGTCTCGTCTTCACGAGCTGCGAGGTCGACCGCGTCGTGCGTCAAGGCGCGCCCGGCGGCGACAACCTGGAGTACTTCGTCGTCGGCAAGGTGCTGGAGGCCGACAAGCACCCGAACGCCGACAAGCTGCAGCTGACGAAGATCGACGTCGGGAGTGGCGAGCCGCGCTCGATCGTCTGCGGTGCGTGGAACTTCGGCGCCGGCGCGACGGTCGCGGTCGTGCTGCCGGGCGGGACGATGCCGGGCGAGTTCAAGATCGAGAAGCGCAAGCTGCGCGGTGAGGTCTCCGAGGGAATGATCCTCTCCGAGCGCGAGCTCGAAATCGGTCAGGACCACGGCGGGATCATGGTGCTCCCCGACGATCTCGTCGCAGGCACGCCACTCGCGGATGTGCTGCCGCTCGGCGACGACATTCTCGAGATCGAGACGCTCTACAACCGGCCTGACCTGACGTCGATCTACGGCATTGCGCGCGAGGTGTCGGCGTTGCTCCAGACCGATCTGCGCGCAATGCCCGGGACGGAGCCGGCGCGTGACGGCGACGAACGCGTGGAGATCGCGATCGACGACCTCGAACGCTGCCCGCGCTACGTCGGCCGTCTCTTCCGTGACCTGCAGCTCGGCGAATCGCCCGCCTGGATGAAGGCGCGCCTGATGGGTGCCGGGATGCGCCCGATCTCGAACGTCGTCGACGTGACGAACTACGTGATGCTCGCGCTCGGCAGTCCGTTGCACGCGTTCGACTTCGACAAGCTTGCGGGCAGTCGCATCGTCGTGCGTCGCGCGCAGAAAGGCGAGAAGCTGGAGACGCTCGACGGGACGATGCGTGAGCTCGATCAGGAAGATCTCGTGATCGCCGACGCCGAGAAGCCAATCGCGATCGGCGGCGTGATGGGCGGCGGCAACACGGAAGTCTCCGACGAGACCACGAACGTCTTACTCGAGGCGGCGAACTTCGAGCCGCTGACCGTGTTGCGCAGCGGCGAGCGCCACAGGATGCGCACCGAAAGCCAGACGCGCTGGGAAAAGGGCGTCGACCCCGAGCTTGCGGGCCCGGCGTCGACGTACGCGTCGCAGCTCCTGGTCGAGCTGGCCGGCGCCCGCTGGACCGGCGAGGGCGAAGTGCGTGGCGAGGTCGCCGATCCAGCCGTGATCGCATTCCGTCCGGGCTACGTGAACGACGTGCTCGGGACCGACGTGCCGGAGGCCGAACAGCGCGATCGTCTCGAGCGCCTCGGCTTCGCCGTCGACGTGGACTGGACCGTCAGCACGCCGAGCTGGCGCCGCCGCGACGTAAGTCGCGACATCGACGTCGTCGAAGAGGTCGCGCGCTTTCAGCTCGAGCACGTTCCCGCCACGCTTCCGGTTCGCCAGGAGATGTTCGGCCGCCTCACGCACGACCAGAGGCTGCGCCGCGAGATCGAGGATGTGCTCGTCGGCGCGGGCATGTACGAGGCGTACACGTACTCGTTGCAGGCGAGCGACCCCGATCCGAACGCGATCGAGCTGCCGGTTCCGTTGAGCCAGGCGCAGCGTGTGCTGCGCACGACGCTTGCCGTCGGCCTGCTGGGCGCGGCACAGCACAACGTCGACATGGGGAACACCGACGTCGCGCTGTTCGAAGTCGCCCACGTCTACTTGCCGCCCGGCCCGGTGCCGGAAGAGCGGTGGCGGCTCGGCGGGATCGTCGCGGGCGACTTCTTCAAGGCGAAAGGGCTTGTCGAGGCGGTCTTCGCAGCGCTGCACGTGGAGCCGACCTTCGCAAGCGCGAAGCTGCGCGCGGAGTTCGTGGTGGGCGCGACGATGCAATCGGGCTGGGTCGGCACCTACGGGCCGCTCGAGCTCGACGGAACCTGGAGCGCGTTCGAGCTCGATCTTGCGGAGCTGTTCGCCGAGGTGCCGGAGCGCATCCTCTACGGCGACGTGATCACCTATCCGCCGCTGCGGCTCGACCTGGCGTTCGTCGTCGACGAGGGGGTGCCGGCCGGCGAGCTGATGGCCGCGGCGCGGGAGGCGGCAGGAGAGGAACTGCAGGAGATCAGGTTCCTGAGCGACTACCGCGGCGAGCAGATCCCCGCCGGCAAGAAGTCGATCGCCTTTGCGCTGGCATTTCAGTCTCCGAACGGGACGCTGGCGGAGGAAGACGGGGCGCGGCTCCGGGCTGCAGTCGTCAAGGCGCTCGCCGCCGGCTGTGCCGCGCAATTGCGCGCTGTGGTGTAAATCCCCGGAATCCGTATCTCCTTTTGCGACTAGGGCGTTGAGGGGTTGGAACTCGCATGAATACCAACCCCTAATCAGGAGACGATCACCATGAAGCAGCGCCTCACAGTCGGCCTCATTGCCGCACTGGTGCTCGCCCTTGCTGCGTTCACCGGCTCCGCCCTCGCCGGCGGCGGCAACGGAAACGGCAGTGACGGCAGCAACGGAAACTCGGCGAACGCGCCCGGCCACCAGACTCCGGCAGCGCCGCCGGCCGCCCCGCAGCCCGCAGCGCCTGCAAAGCCCGCAGCGCCCGCCAAGGCTCCGGACAAGCAGGGCAAGCAGAGCTCGACTTCCGCCTCGCAGCCCGCGACCGGCGGCAGCAACTCGACGGGCGTCAAGCCGTCGAACTCGACGAAGCACGACACCTATGCCAAGGCGTCCTCGAACCAGACGAAGCAGTACGGCAACGGCAAGACCGCCGGCCAGATCGCGACGCAGGCCGGGTACGGCGACGCGACGCTGCACGGCCCCGGAAACAGCCAGCCGCACAAGGTCCTCTGCGGCGGCCACGAGGTCGACGTGCATGCGCTCAAGCACAAGGGCTCCAAGTGCGGCACCGCCACACCGAGCTCAACGCAGGGCTCCACGAAGGCCGAGCAGAAGAGCTCGGAGACCAAGTCGGCCGAATGCGCCACGACGACGACGACCGTCACTGAACAGGTGCTCGTCGGCGTCAAGCACATGACCGGCCCGAAGGGCTCCGGCCGCTACGTGGTCATCCACCCGAACGCCAAGTCCGCGCACTACGACAAGAGCAAGCATGCGGATGACGTGCCGATCTACGAGACCGTGACGAAGATCGTCACCGTCCCCGCGGCCAACTCCAACTGCTCCCCGGCGCAGGCGGCGCAGGTCAGCTCGTCGCAGGTCACGTCGTCTTCGACGACCGGCGCGCAGGCTGCCGCGACCTCCCCGGTCGCCGGCACGCAGGCTGTGGCGACTGCTGCCACCCCGGTCGCTGGTGTTGCCGGTGTCCAGGCGACGATCACCGGGAAGCCGGCCGCCCGCCCCGCGAAGTCCCTGTCCGTCTCCTCGGCCGGCGGTGTGAAGGGTGCGGCCATCGCGCTCAAGCCGACCGCGAAGCCCAAGGCAGCCGGTGGCGTGCTCGGCACGACCAGCCGTCTCGGCCACACCGTCGCCTCGACGCACCTGCCCTTCACGGGCCTGCCGCTGTGGATCTTCACGGTGGGAGCCGCGCTGTTGATCGCGCTCGGTTTCACCCTCCGCCGCTCGGCGACAGACCGCATCTAATCGGCGCCGATCGTTCCGGTACCAGCAGCGAGGGCGGCCAACAGGCCGCCCTCGCCGTTTGGGATGTGTCAGAACCGCCGCCACGTCGTTTGCTCTTTACACCGGGGTCAGACCCCATACCTGGCGTTCGCCCGCTGTAGCGGACGCGTCCCTCTAGATGGTTGATGCCACGGGGGCGTGGGTGTGGGGGCGGATCCAGACCAAGCAGGACGTTCGACTCGCCCGCTGGACAGCCGGGATGGCTGTTCGAGGGCGAGGCGGGCGTCCTG
>JBKJQL010000206.1:0-4135 GCA_046594035.1 Gaiellaceae bacterium | reverse complement strand
AACGACTGCTCGTCCGTTACGAGCGCCGCGGCGACATCCACGAAGCGTTCCTCGCGCTCGGCTGCTGCATCGTCTGCTACCGCCGACTCCGCAACACCTCATTGTGAAAGGAGCTCTAACTGAGTGCGGTTCGTCGATCCGGGCGTGATCGGCGAGTGCGAGGCAAGGACGCAGGGCGCCCCGGTAGCGGTGTTCTACCGGGGCAACCGAGGACACAGCATCGCGCCGCCGAACGCGGCCGGGCGACACAACCCTCATTTGGTTAGAGCTTCTAAGCCAAAAGTCCCCCTTTTGATCCCTCAAGCTGGGGGATGCCGATGCCGAAGCCTGAGGCATGGCGCTCTCGATCCACCGTCCGGTCGGCTGGTCCCTCCGCCGCCGTGCCCGCACCCAGCCTGCTCGCGGACCGCTGAAGGTCGCGATGTTCACCACGTCGTATCCGCGCGACGCGGCCGACCTTGCCGGGCGCTTCGTCTTCAACACGGTCGAGCACCTGCGCGACCGCCAGGTCGAGATCGAGGTCGTGGCCCCCGGCTCGTATCGCGACTTCGGGCTCACCGGAACGCGCAGCGGCGGCGTGGTCGCCGCGCTGAAGCGCCGGCCCTGGCTCGCCTTGCTGCTGCTCGCCTCGATGATCGTCGCCTGTCGCGCCGCTGCGCGCCGCGCCGATCTCGTGCACGCGAACTGGCTCGCCGGCGCCGCGATCGCGCTCTTCAGTGGCCGCCCGTTCGTGGTCACGCTGCACGGCTCCGGCACCGCCGGCCGCTTCTCTGATCTTTCGCTCGCCCGTCGGGCGCCGCGGCTCGTCCGCCTGCTCCTCTGCCGCGCCCGCGCGGTCATCTGCTGCTCCGAGCAGCTCGCCGAGGCGATGCGCAACTGTGGCCTGAAGAACGTGCACGCCATTCCGTACGGCGTCGACGTTCCCGTTGCGCTCGGCTCCGAGGACGACGAGCATCCCGTCCTCTACGCGGGTCGGCTCTCGCCCGAGAAGAACATCGACGTGATCGCTCGCGCGACCGAGGGCCTGCCCCGGATCATCGCCGGCGACGGCCCGCTCCGCAGCCTGCTGCCCGACGCGCTCGGCTTCGTCTCGCACGAGGCGCTCGCCGAGCTCTACGACCGCTCGGCCGTCGTCGTGCTCGTCTCTCAGATGGAAGGTCTGCCGAACGTCGTGCTCGAGGCGATGGCGCACGGGAAGACGGTGATCGCGACGCCCGTCGGTGGCATCCCGACGCTGATCGAGGACGGCCGCACCGGCTTCCTCGTTCCGGTCGGCGACTCAGCCGCCCTCCGCGCGACGATCGAGCGCGTGCTCGCCGACCCCGACCTGCGCAAGCGCGTGGGCGAAGCCGCCCGCGCACGTGTCTCCGAGTACTGCTCGTGGGATCGCGTGACCGAGCGGACGCTCCAGGTCTACGCCGACGCCGCGTGAGCTCCACGTCGCGCATCGCCCGCTACGACGAGTGGCGGGCGACCCGGTACTTCTCCGGCCTCGAGGGCCTGCGCGCCGTCGCCGCGCTGCTCGTCGTCTTCCACCACGCGCGGACGCACCAGCTCTGGGGCGCGCTCGAAGGCTGGAACGGCGTCACGCTCTTCTTCGTCCTCAGCGGATTCCTGATCACGACGCTCGCACTCCGCGAGGAGGACGAGCATGGCGCACTGCGCTGGCGCGCGTTCGTCGTCCGTCGCGGCTTCCGGATTCTGCCGATCTACTTCGCGAGCCTCGCGCTGTACGCGGTCGTGATGTTCTCCGTCGGGCTCGGTGGCTCGCACCGCTCGGTTTTCACACACGCACTGCCGTGGTACCTCTCGCCGTTCCCCGAGGTCCCCTTCTTCACGAGAACGCACATCGTGTTCTCACTCGCATGGTCGCTCGGAATCGAAGAGAAGTTCTATCTCCTGTGGCCGCTTCTGGCCTTCGTCCTGCTGCGCAAGCATGCGCGCGGGCGGATCGGCGTCGCGCTCGCGCTGGCTCTCGTCGCTCAGCTGCCCATCGCGTTCAGCTCCGGCGGTCGCGCCGTGGCGCCCTACAGCGCGATCCTCGTCGGCTGCCTGCTCGCTTTCGCGCTGCACCACCGCAGCAGCTTCCGGCTCGTCGCGCGCCTCGGCTCGGTCCCCGGGCTCGTCGTCTCGCTCGCGCTGCTCGCAACCGTGCACGCACTGACTCACGTGTTCCCCATGACCGCGGCCGGTTTCCGCGTTGCGTCCCCGTACTACTACCTCCCGTACTCGTGCGCAGCCGCGCTCGTCGTCGGCTCGCTCGCACTGCAGGCGCGCGGCACCGGCCTGTTCCGTTCCCGCCCGCTCCGGTTCGTGGGCCGCGTCAGCTATCCGCTGTATCTGACCCACCCGATCGCTCTCGGCTTCGCGGCCACTGCGATCAAGCCCGGTGGGACACTCACCGAGCTCGTCTACCTCGCCGTCGGGCTGGCGCTGTCACTCGCGCTCGCCTACGGGATGCATCGCGTGGTCGAGCGGCCCTTGATCGCGCTCGGCAAGCGCAGCGCCGCGCGTGTCACCGCGCGTAGGTTCGCGCAGGTTCCAGCGCTTGCACCCGCCTGAAGCCGCTCGATCCTCCCTCTAAAGGGGGACAATCCTGTCCGAACCGTGCGCTACACCAGGGAGCGAACTTGGGGTCGATGAGGGGTCATCCGGCGCTCGCCAGCGCCCTTTCAGCTGCGGTCATCGTCACCGCCGCTGCCGGCGCGTCCGCAGCGTGGGGGTCGTCCCTACGTGTCCTCGTCCAGCAGTCGCCGAACAAGACCGAGTCCAACCGGACCCGCGCGTCGATCGACGCACTCGTCGTTCACGACACCGAGGGACGCTTCATCGGCTCCGTCCGGTTCCTGCAGCGGGCGCGCACGCGAGGCTCCGCGCACTTCGTCGTCTCCCGCCGCGGGCAGATCGTGCAGCTCGTTCCGGTGGGCGACGTCGCGTGGCACGCAGGCAACCTCTGGTGGAACAGACACTCGATCGGCATCGAGCACGAAGGCTGGGCAGGGCGCCGTGCGTACACGGGCAAGGAGTACCGCGCGTCCGCGCAGCTCGCCGCCTATCTCGCGCACCGCTGGAGCATCCCGGTCGACCGAGACCACATCATCGGACATGCCGAGGTGCCGAACCCGCATCACCCGGGCCGGTACGGCGGCTCGGACGGCCACACCGATCCGGGCAGATACTGGGACTGGGGCCGCTACCTGCACCTGGTTCGGTACTACGCAGCGCATCCCGTGCTGCCGGCCTTCGTCAAGCAGATGACGGTGCTGCCGGACGCCCCCGTTCCGCACTGGGCCGCCGCTCCGGGCCGCGTCGTGACGCGGACGGTCGTGCGCGCCACCCCCGTCGGCGTCACCCCGCTCGCACGGGTCGCGGCGACGCGCTCGACCATCGACCGGAATGCCTCGGTGCACGGCAAGGCACTTTGGTGGTCGGGAATCAGCGGCTCGACGCAGTGGCGGCGGCGGATCTGGAAGGTCGACTTCCTCGTCGCCGGCAAGACGCTCTACACCGACCACACGTGGCCGTACTCGTTCCATCGCACCGTCGGCTGGAACTCGCGCAGCGTTCCAAACGGACGGCACATGCTCGCAGTGCGCGCGTACGGCGCGCGCCACTACCGGATGCTCAAGGCAGTTCCGGTGCGCGTCACGAACGCGCCGCTGCGGGTCGCCGTCACGGGCGCGGTCTCGGGCGGCGCAGTCCGCGGGGTGCTCTCGCTCGCTGCGAAGACCAACGAGGTGGTCGACCGCGTAACGCTCTACGTCGACGGCAAGCCGGTCAGCCGCGATGCATCGCGGCCCTACCGTCTGCAGTGGGACACGACCGGTGCGACCGAGGGCGTGCACACGCTGGTCGTCTACGCCCGCGGGACGCGCCGCGCCGCGCTGGAGATCCCCGTCGTCGTCGGGAACGCGCCGGACTTCCCCGCGACGCTGTCACGCAACTGGGTCACGCATCGCGCGGTCGAGAACGCATCCGACGACGTCGCCGCGGAACGCTAGATGGTTGATGCCACGGAGGCGTGGGTGTGGGGGCGGATCCAGACCAAGCAGGACGTTCGACTCGCCCGCTGGACAGCCGGGATGGCTGTTCAAGGGCGAGGCGGGCGTCCTGCGCCGCGTCTGGGCCGTTCCCG
>JBKJQL010000008.1:0-7059 GCA_046594035.1 Gaiellaceae bacterium | reverse complement strand
CGATGAGCGCGCGGCTCGACCGGATCGAGGCGGCACTCGAGCCGGCCAAGACCAACGTGGTCTCGCTGCGCGAGAGCGCGTGATGGTTGATGCCACGGGGGCGTGGGTGTGGGGGCGGATCCAGACCAAGCAGGACGTTCGACTTGTCCGCAGGACAGCCGGGATGGCTGTTCAAGGGCGAGGCGGGCGTCATGCGCCGCGTCTGGGCCGTTCCCAGGCGGGCGCAACCGTGGCACCAACCATCTAGTCCGGCGCGGCCTGAGCCGGTAGCACGAGCTCGAAGCGTGAGCCTTTCCCGATCTCCGACTCGAGGATGATCTGACCGCCGAGCGCGGTCGAGATCTCTTTGGCGATCGCGAGCCCGAGGCCTGTACCGCTCGCACTCCCGGAGACGAACGGGCGGAACAGCCGCTCTCGCGCCTCCCGCGGAATGCCAGGCCCTGTGTCCTCGATCGCAACGTGCACGGTTCCGTTCCGCCGGGCGAGCGCGAGCGAGATGCTGCCGCCGTCGGGTGTCGCCTTGAAGGCGTTCGAGAGGAGATTGCCGACGACCTGGAGCACCCGGTCGCCGTCGGAGATGATCACCGGCCGGTCCCGCACGTCCTGGCGATAGTCGATCGATCGGCGCTGCGCTTCCTCGCGGTAGCGCTCGAAGGCCTGGTCGAGCAGCTGCGCCATATCGACCTCTTCGGTCAGGACGGTGAAGCGGTGCGTGTCGAGCTTCGCCAGGTCGAGGATGTCGCCGACGAGCCGCTCGAGCCGCTGCGCTTCCGCCTCCACCGTCTCGAGCGACTGACGGCGTGACTCCGGATCGACGACAACGCCCTCGTCGAGCAACGCCGACACGTGACCGCGGATCGCGGTGAGCGGGGTGCGCAGCTCGTGCGAGACCGACATCAGGAAGTTTCGCTCCATCTCCTCCACCTCCCCGAGCCGGTACGCCATCTCCCCGATGCGTGAGCTGAGATGGCCGAGCTCGCCGGGCGCGGCGGGCACCGTGACGTCGTAGGTCCCGGAGGCGATCGCGTCGACCGCGTCCGAGAGCTGCAGCACGGGGCGCACGATGCGCCGCGAGAGGTACCACGAGAGCACGGCGGCGATCAGCAGCCCGAAGACGCCCGCGATCGCGAGCCGCTCGATCAGCGGCGTGACCACCGCGTTGACGTTCGTCTTCGGTGTCGCGACGACGATCGCGCCGATCGTGCTGCTCGCCTTCGTGTTCGGATCGGCGATCAGGATCGGGTTCGCGGCGCCGAGGTACTTTCGTTTCGCGTCCGGCGGAACGAACTCGAACGTCCCCGACTTGCCGGAGATCCAGTCGACGGTCTGCGGCGGGAGATGCTCCAGCCCGACGAAGCCCTGGCCGGGGAACAGTCCCGGCCCGACGATGTAGATCTTGTCACCCGTGGCGAGCTGGAGGCTCTGCGCCGCGAAGGTCGGCGGTTTGCGGTCGTTCTGTTGCCCGGTCGTGTCCGTGTTGCCGTAGCTCAGGTCGACGGCCCGCGCGTACAGCACTGCGATCCCGTGCGCCTCACGCTTCAGCTTCGTCAGCGTCTGGTCGCGCGAGAAGTCCTGGAACAGCCGAACGCTGATCAGCGTCGTGATCACACCGGCGAGGACAATCCCCGCGAGGAACACGAGCGGCAGCCGGACGCGAAGCGACCCGAGCATAGTTAGAGGCTTGATGTGGATTTAGAGACACTCACGAACGGTGGCTCAGACACGGCGCATCTCGCCCGGGTCGTGCTTGAACGTAGACACCGCTATGCCCTGCGCCCGACCCGTGCGACCTGCTTGGTCTGAGCCATCCTCGCAAGCACCCCAATCCACATCAAGCCTCTAGGTGTTCGCCGTGTCCTTCTTGGCGTTCTTCGCGGGCGACACCTTGTAGCCCACCCCCCACACGGTAACGACCGGCGATGCGTCACCGAGCTTGCGGCGGAGCTGGCGGACGTGCACGTCGACTGTGCGCGTGTCGCCGGCGAAGGTGTAGCCCCAGACGCGTTCGAGCAGCTGGTCGCGCGTCAGGACGAGGCCGCGGTGATCGAGCAGCTCCCAGAGAAGGTCGAACTCCTTCGGGGCGAGCTGGATCTCGTCGTCGACGACCTTGACCTCGCGGCGGCCCGCGTCGATGTGCAGGTCGCCGTGGTCGATCGTCTCGCTGTCGCGCTCACGCCGTTCCGGCGAGGCGCGGCGGAGGATCGACTTCACGCGCGCGACGAGCTCGCGCGGGTTGAACGGCTTCGTCAGATAGTCGTCGGCGCCGACCTCGAGCCCGATGATCTTGTCGACGTCCTCGTCACGCGCGGTCAGCATCAGGATCGGCACGTCGCTGGACTGGCGGATGCGCTTCGTGACCTCAATGCCGTCGATGTCCGGCAGCATCAGGTCGAGCACGATCAGGCCCGGCATTTCCTGGGCCACCTGGGCGAGCGCATCCGTGCCGTTCGCGGCCGTGCGCACGCCGTAGCCGGCGTTCTTCAAATAGAGGGAGACGAAGCTGGCGATCGAGCTTTCGTCCTCGACCACCAGGATGTTGGGCGTCGGGGTGCTCACTAGGGAGCGGGTGCAGGCTGGACGCCGAAGCGGATGAGGCTGGTGATCACCGGGACAGGATTCCACTTTCCGCTGTCCAGTGCGTAGTCGCCCCGGTCGGCGGCGAAGGCATCACCCGTGAATTGCGTAGAGCCGACGCCGATCGCGGTCAGGTCGATCCCCGAGCCCCTGAAGTAGAGCCTGGCCTTGCCACCGGTGACGCGGAAGTGGATGTCCTTGCCGGTGTAGACGGTCGAGTTCTCGGCATTCCCGACGGTGACCTTCTCGGCTCCGCTGACGTAGACCGCGCCGTCGCCAAGTACCGGATCGGTGACGACGAGCTTGCCCCGGGTGACCTGGCCCCACGTGATGCCGCGGCTCGTATTCAGGACGACGATGCCTGCGGCGTTCCTGATTTCGAGTACGCCGTCGCCTGTCGCATGTGAGGCTGCAAGAGCCGCAGGGACAGCGACGAGGCCGCAAAGCAGGGTGAGGCAGAGCCAGCGCATCGACATCTTCAGTCTTTCCTGCCGAATTATGCTCCGAATGAGCGAAAAGTAAGAACTTTTCGTCGGATCGGTACCGTCGCACCGGTGAAGATCCCCGCTCCCGCCCTCGTTCTCGTCGCCGCGGCCCTCGCATCCGACCTCGTTCCGTCGGTCCGTCCATCGATCTTGAGCGTCGAGACAGTGGTGACGGTCGCCCTGGTCGTGATTCTCTTCGACGGCGGGGCCTCGATCGGCTGGCGGCGCTTCCGGGTCGCGGCGGTGCCGATCATCTCGCTCGGGATCCTCGGCACCTTCGCGACGGCAGGGCTCGTCACCCTCTTCGCCCACCTTGCACTCGGGTTCGGTTGGCTGACCGCGGGGCTGATCGGCGCGGCGATCGCGCCGACCGACCCGGCCGTCGTCTTCTCGGTCCTCCGTGGTGGGCCGGTCGTCCCCGGCCGGACGCGGACGATCATCGAGGGTGAGTCGGGCGCGAACGACCCCGTCGGGATTGCCCTGATGCTTGGGCTGATCGCGTTTGCAACCCACGCGGATGCGAGCTTCTGGATCGTCGGGCGGGTGCTCGGCGCACAGGTGGTGGTCGGCCTGGCGGTCGGGCTCGCGGGCGGCTTCCTCGAGCGTCGGCTGCTCCGTGTCGGCTGGCTGCGAACGTTCGTGCTCGTCGCGGTCGTCTTTCTCCTCGCCGACCTCGCGCACGGCTCGGGGTTCCTCGCAGTGTTCGTGATGGGGCTCGTGGTCGGCGACATCGAGGCGCCGTCGCAGTCACTGCAGGATCGCCTTGCAACCTTCGCGGAGATCGTCGCGTTCGTCGCGCTCGGCCTGACCGTGGACATCTCGGGTATCAGCGGAGCGCGCTGGGCCGAAGGGCTCGCGCTCGCGGCATTCCTCAGCCTGGTGGCCCGCCCCGCGATCGTCGGTTCGCTCCTCGCCCCCGTGCGCCTGCGCCACGGCGAGCGGCTCTTCGTGATCTGGGGTGGCTTGAAGGGCGCCGTGCCGATCCTGCTCGCCGCGTTCGCGGTCACGCACCACGTTCACGAAGCAGCGCGGATCTACGAAACGGTCTTCGTCGTCGTGCTCGCGTCGGTGATCGTGCAGGGCGGGACGATCCCCGTCGTCGCGCGACGGCTGGTCACGCAACACGACGAACGTGCCGGCTGAGCCCGCCTGCCTGCACGCACTCGTACGCATCGACGACGCGCACGGCTCCGGCGTCGTGCGCGGCCGGCTCACAGACGACGCAGACCGTCTGGTCGCGGCGCGCCCAGCGCCACGTCCGGTAGCGCTCACCGGCGAGCAGCGTGCGGCGGCAGATCTGGCACATCGCCATCTGCCGCCCACGGTAGGCAGAGCGGCGGACGGTGCTAGTAGGTGTAGAACCCTTCTCCCGTCTTGCGGCCGAGTTTTCCGGCCTGCAGCATCCGGACGAGGCGCGCGGGCGGCGCCATGCGCGGCTCGCGCAACTTCTCGTACAGCGCTTCACTCGCATGGACGTGAACGTCGGCCCCGACGAGGTCGAGCAACTCGCACGGGCCCATCGGCCACCCTGCACCGTGTCTCATGCCTGCGTCGAGATCCTGCGGCGTCACGCCCGCTTCGTCGAGGACCCGCACGCAGTCGTTCAGAAGCGGGATCAACACGCGGTTGACGACGAAGCCCGGCGTGTCGGTACAGCGGATCGGCGTCTTCCCGAGCTTCGCCCCGAGCTCGAACGCCGTCTCGAAGACGTCGTCAGCGGTGCGTTCTGCGCGCACGATCTCCACGAGGGGCATCAGCGGCGCCGGGTTGAAGAAGTGCATGCCGACTGCGCGCTCGGGCCGCTTCAGCACCGACGCGATCGCCGTCACCGACAGCGCTGAGGTGTTGGTCGCGAGGATCGTGTCGTCGCGGACGACGGACTCGAGCACCTGGAAAAGCTCGTGCTTGACGTCGATGTCCTCGTACGCGGCCTCGATCACCACGTCGCAGTCCGCGAGGTCGGCGAGAGCTGTCGTCAGGCTCAGTCGCGCGACTGCAGCATCGCGCGCGTCCGCAGTCAGCCTTCCCTTTTCGACCTTCCGTGTCAGGAAATGCGAGATCTGGTCGCGCGCCTTCTCGGCACGCTCCAGCTCGACCTCGCGGCCGACCGTGTCGAATCCTGCCTCGACGGCAAGCTGTGCGATGCCCGAGCCCATGGCGCCGAGGCCGATGACGCCGATCTTCACGAGCGAAACTCTAGATGGCTGATCTAGTCGGCGAGCGCCGGTTCGAGAGCGAGCGAGCGCTTCGCCCGCCGTTCGAACCAGAGGTTCACCGCGAGAAAGGCTGCCGCCGCGTAGCCCCACCCGAGCAGGCAGTCGACGACGTAGTGCTCGCCCGTGTAGACGAGCGCGAGGGCCATCGCCGGCGGATAGGCGGCGAGCACCGGCCGCACCCACCGGGGGACGAGCCGCCAGATGTACAGCGTGACGAGCAACGCATAGGCGGCGTGCAGCGACGGGATGGCCGCCACGTTGTTCGCGTAGCTCTGGCCCTTCTCGAACAGCGATCCGTAACGGGCGATCGGGATGTGATCCCAGATGATCCCGATCAGCCGGTTCGACTGCCCGACGTTCCCATGCTGCGCGGCGAGCCACGGCGGCACCGCCGGGTAGAGCGCGTACGTCGCGAGACCGGTTAGCGCGAGCACGCAGACCATCGTGATGAACCGCGTGAACCGCTCGTGTGCCCACATCCAGAGAACCGAGGCGACGATCAGCGTCGCGAAGAAGTGCGACAGGTAGACGAGCCAGGTCAGGTAGTCCCACCAGTGGATGTGGTTCGCGTCCCACAGGTGGGTCTGCAGCCAGACCGTGGGGATCGGCTTCCCGAACAGCGCCAACTCGGCCTTCAGCTGGGGCAGTTCGCGCGCCTGGAACAGCAGCCCGTCGGACACCCCACGCAGACGGTCGTAGACGAAGAGCACGGCGAGGAAGGGCGCCCAGTCGATCAGCAAGTGCTGGACGCGGCGACGCAGGTCGGTGACCGAAAACGCGGCCATCCCGATCGCGAGCCACACGAAGACGAGGTTCTTCGAGGTCGGGAGCCCGAGGCTGAACACCATCAACGCGGAGGCGAACACATACGCCACCGGAACCCAGAACCGGACCCCTCGCCTCGCCTGCACGGACCACATGGTCGTATTACAGTGGAAACGTGGCGACGCCTGCCGACCATCCGTTGCTGATCGGCGGCGAGCGCGTCGAGACCGGCGAATGGACGGACGTGCGCTCCCCGTACTCGGGCGACGTGATCGGCCGCATCGCGAAGGGCGGCGCGGCCGAGACACGCCGCGCTCTCGACGCCGCCGCCGCCGTGCTCGCCGCACCGTTGCCCGCGCACGAACGCGCGCGCATCCTCGATGCGACCGCGGCGCTCCTCACGGAGCGGCAGGAAGAGGCCGCGCAGCTGATCTCGGCGGAGGCCGGGAAGCCGCTCAAGGCCGCTCGAGTCGAAGCGCAACGTGCCGTTTCGACGTACACGTTCGCCGCGGTCGAGGCGCGCAAGCTGACGGGCGAGACGGTGCCGATGGACGCCTCGCCGGCGGGAGAGGGAAAGCTCGCCTTCACGATCCGGATGCCGATCGGCGTGATCGGCGCGATCTCGCCGTTCAACTTCCCGCTCAACCTCGTCGCCCACAAGATCGCGCCGGCACTGGCCGCAGGCTGCGCCGTCGTCCTCAAGCCTGCGTCCGCGACGCCGCTCTCGGCGCTCCTCCTCGCCGAGCTGGAGGCCGAAGCGGGTCTGCCCGCCGGCTGGCTGAACGTCCTCGCCGGACCGGCGTCCGAGATCGGCGACGTCCTCGTCGAGGACGAGCGCGTGCGGCTGATCACCTTCACGGGCTCGGGCGGCGTCGGCTGGAAGCTCGCGGAGCGCGCGCCGCGGAAACGCGTGAATCTCGAGCTCGGAAACGCGACGCCGGTCATCGTCGAGGCGGACGCGGATCTCGAAGCCGCCGCGACGAAGCTCGCCGCGAACGCCTTTTCTTTCGCCGGGCAAA
>JBKJQL010000244.1:0-2784 GCA_046594035.1 Gaiellaceae bacterium | reverse complement strand
CACCAGGTAGGCGGCGCTTTCTGGTCGCAGCGTGCGAAGGGCCGACTTGCCCGGCGTCAATTAAAAAGGTGCATGGCGACAGTTAGAATGGTGCAGATCTTTGGGGGGTTCAGGGGGGGCGTCTGCCCTCCCTGATTCTGGATCCGATTCCGGATCCGATTCTGTCTTCTGCTTCCTGCCCCCCCATGGGGGGGCAACGAACGGCACGCCGTTCGCACGCTACTTCTCTTTCGCGTGGTTGGTTGCCTCCGCCTTCGCCGCTTCGGCCTTCTCGCGCTTCATGCGCTCTTCGGCCACGTTCCCGCGGATGCTCGGGCCCACAAACTCGAGAATCGTCGCGTGGTGCACGACGCGATCGATCGCCGCCGCGGTCGTCATCGGGTCCTTGAAGATCTTGTCCCACTGCGAGAACACGAGGTTGCTCGTGATCATCACGCTCCTGCGCTCGTAGCGCTCCGCGAGCAGCGTGAACAGCACCTCCATCTCCTCGCGATCCTGCTGGACGTAGCCGAGGTCGTCAATCAAGATCGCCTCGAAGCGGTCGAGCTTTCGGATCTCTCGCGCGAGGTAGCACCCGCGCTTGGCCACCAGCAGCTCCTGCACGAGCCGGTACGCGGGCGTGAACAGCACCGAGTGGCCTCGGGCCACGAGCTCGTGTCCGATCGCGCAAAGGCAGTGCGACTTGCCGCGCCCCGGCAGCCCGAACGCGAGCAGGTTGTCTCCCTTCGCGAGGAACGTGCCCTCGCACAGCGCGGGCAGCATCCGTTTCACCTTCGTCGGCACCTTCGCCAAGTCGAGGGTGCGCAGCGTCTTCTCGGGCGGAAGATGCGAGCTCGTTCGGATGCGCTCGATCTTGCGCACCTGCCGGTCGCTCACCTCCTGCTCCGCCAGCTCGCGCAGGTAGCGTTCGAAGCCCCAGCCTTCCGCCTCCGCCCGCGTGGCCGTCGCCCCGTAGCAGGTCGTGAACGAAGGGAGCTTCAGGGCCCGCAGCAGTACCGGGAGCCCCGGAGCCGCCGTCGTTTCTTCGAGCGTCGTCGTCATGCCACGTCCTCCACGAGGGGTTCGATCAGAGAGTCATAGGAAGCCAGATCCACCGTCGGCGCCTCGAGGAACGGCGTCGGCGGCGACGCCGGCGCCACGAGCGCGCGCACGCGGTCGAGCGTCGGGCGCATCTCGGCTGCGAGCAGCGAGGCGAGCGCCGCCTCCACCTCGCACTCCATCGTCGTGGCCGCGAGGTGAACGATCCGCAGGTACTCGCCGTCGGCCGCCCAATCCGACTCGTCTTTGACGAGCCGCTCGTAGGCCCAGCGAAACGTCTGCGTCGGGAACAACGCGTCGCGGTAGCGATAGCAGCGAAACGCCCCGGGCTTGCTCAGCATCCCGGCGATCACGTGCCGGTACTGGATCGCGTGCCCTCCGACGCCACGGACTCGCTCCACGTCGAGCTCGACCGTCGATCCGAGAAGCACCTGGACGCGCGACTCGTGGACGCGCACCGTGACCCGCTCCCCGCGCAGGCGCGACGGCACCGAGTACGGATGCCCGCGCACGCTCAACGTGCTGCCCTGTCCCACGCGAACCGTCAGCTCGGTGTACGAGGGCAGTCTCGTCGCCGGGAGCGGGCCGAGCGCCGCGCGCTCCAGCGACAGTCGCGGTTCGCGCGACGCGTTGCGACGGCGAAGCGCCTGCGCCAGCCACGCGCGGTAGGCCTCGTGGCTCTCGAAGTCGCGGCTGCCGCGCAAGAGGAGCTGCTGCTCGAGGTCCCGCTTCAACGCCCCGTTCATCGCCTCTACGTCGCCGTTCTGCTCCTTCTCGCCGACGCCGGTCGCGCGCGCCTTCATGCCGTAGTGCGCGACGAGACGCAGATAGTCCTCGTTGAACTTGCGCTTCCCGCTCCCGACCTCGTGCGTCGCCGCCGTCGAGTTGTCCATCTGGCTCCAGTGCGGGCATCCGCCGAACTCCCAAAGCCCCGCCTGGATGCCCTCGAAGAGCGCCGCGATCGACTCCGACTGGCACGGCGTCGCCCAGCTCAGGTTCGAGAACGGCAGCACGACGTGGCAGAGCATGTGCGCGTAGGGCACGCCGCAGATCGTGATCCCGAGCTCGGTCGCCCACGTGAAGTCGGTCTGCGCCGCCTCGCCCGGCCGATGCTCCTGCGGGAAGAAGAGATCCTTCTCGGGCCCGTGCGTCGCCCGCCACGACTTCACCCGCCGCTGAAGCGTCCGCAGGTGACCGTCGCGGTATACGCCCGGCCGGCGCTCGCGCAGGTCGGCGAAGAGCGTCTTCGCCTCGAAGCCCGGCGACTCGCGCAGTCTCTCCACGATGCCCGGCCAGTCGGCCGCGAACACGTCCTCGCGGGTCCGGTATGTCCGAGGCCCGGACCCGTCGCTCGGCAAGAGCCCTCTCGAGCGATGCCGCGCCGCCGTATTTCGGTGCATGCCCGCCTTCGCGGCGGCGAGTCCCACGCCGACGCCGGTGTCCATGGCCACGAAAAGCCTCCTGACCTGTCGATCGGTCACGCTCATCAGGGGGCCTCCAGAGCCACGGGAAAACCCGCAGTCTCAGGGCCCCGACCCCCACGAACCGGGGGGCGGCAGTTGCACCGTTCTAATTGTCGTCAGCCGCCGAAACGGCCGGCGACAATTGCACCGTTCTAATTGTCGTCAGCGACCGGAACGGGCGAAAAGACGTTGCACCGTTCTAATTGTCGTTGAGCACCACGGTCGGGAACGTCTTGAGGATCAGGTCGAAGAGGAGCCGAAAGAGCAACTCGACCCGAAACTT
>JBKJQL010000119.1:0-8735 GCA_046594035.1 Gaiellaceae bacterium | reverse complement strand
GCCGGCCTTCTTGTAGACCGACGTGCCGACCGTCGAATCGATGCAGTAGGTCGTCGCAGTCGCAGTCTTCACGCGAATGTTCTTGATGCCCTGGTCGTATGAGGCCTGCAGGACCGCCGAGGTTGCGCCCGTGTAGAAGCCACGGTCGGCGTTGAACGCCTCCATGCCCGGGACAGCCGCGCGGACGTTGGCCTGCGCAGCCGCGTTGTTCGCACGATCCTTGAACTTGAGGTACGACGGGATCGCAATAGCGAGCAGGATCCCGATGATGATGATGACGACCAGGAGCTCGATGAGCGTGAAGCCCTCGTCCGCCCGGAGCCGTTTCTGGATGTTGTTCAACAAGTGATTCTCCTTTGCGCGCTGTCTTGTGCCGCCACCAGACGGCCGGGTTGACGCCCAATGCATCGGAGCCTCGCGAGTGAGTCTGTATCCCCCAAAATCCCCGATTCGCTCAACCGCTTGGGGGACAGTTGTTGCCGGGATCAGGAAGCCGGCTGCAGCCAGACGACTGCAAGCGGCGGCAGCGTGACGACGGCCGAGAACGGCTGGTCGTGCCAGGGCGTCGTTTCAGCGGTGACCTTGCCCATGTTCCCCATCCCCGTCCCGCCGTAGTAGGCCGAATCGGTGTTGAGCAGCTCCGCCCAGTCGCCGCCGAGCGGCAGCCCGACGCGATAGCCCTCCCGCGGGAGGGGCGCCAGGTTCGCGATGCAGACCACGTGCCGCGCACCGCCCTTCGAGACGCGTGCGAAGACCAGCACGTTGTTCATCGCGTCGTTCGGCTCGATCCAGCGGAAGCCTTCGGGGGAGAAGTCGACCTCCCAGAACGCGGGTTCCTCTCGGTACACGCGATTCAGGTCGCGTACGAGGTCGCGCATCCCCGCATGCTCCGCGTGCTCGAGCAGTTGCCACGGCACCTCGTCCGCGTGGTTCCACTCCCACGGCGTCGCGAGCTCCTGGCCCATAAACAGCAGCTTCTTACCGGGGTGCGACCACATATACGCGTACAGCGCGCGCAGATTCGCGAGTTGCTGCCAGCGATCGCCCGGCATCTTCGCGAGCATCGACCCCTTGCCGTGCACCACCTCGTCATGGGACAGCGGGAGAATGAAGTTCTCGTTCCAGGCGTAGACGAGCGAGAACGTCAGCTCGTGGTGATGGAAGCGCCGGTGGATGGGGTCGTGCTGGAAGTAGCTCAATGTGTCGTGCATCCAGCCCATGTTCCACTTGAACCCGAAGCCGAGCCCGCCGACATACGTCGGGCGCGACACCCCCGGCCACGCCGTCGATTCTTCCGCGGCGGAGATGACGCCGGGTTCGCGCGCATGCACGAGCTCGTTGAACTCCTTCAGAAACGCAACCGCATCGAGATCCTCGCGCCCGCCGAACGCGTTCGGCACCCACTCGCCGTCCTTGCGCGAATAGTCGAGATACAACATCGATGCAACCGCGTCGACCCGGAGCCCGTCGACGTGGTACTCGCGCAACCAGAAGAGCGCGTTCGCGAGCAGGAAGTTCTGCACTTCCGCCCGCCCGAGGTTGAAGACGTACGTCCCCCAGTCCGGATGCTCACCGCGACGAGGGTCGTCGTGCTCGTAGAGCGCCGTGCCGTCGAAGCGGGCGAGCGCCCAGGGGTCGGTCGCAAAGTGCGCCGGCACCCAGTCGAGCAGGACGCCGATCCCGTTCGCGTGCAGGTGGTCGACGAAGTAGCGGAAGTCGTCCGGCGAGCCCATCGTCGACGCAGTCGCGTAGAAGCCGGTCACCTGGTAGCCCCACGACCCCTCGAACGGGTGGTGCATCACCGGCAGCAGCTCGACGTGCGTGAACCCGAGGTCGCGGATGTACGGCGCGAGCTGGTCGGCGAGCTCGCGCCAGCCCAGTCCACTGCCGTCAGGAGCACGGCGCCAGGACGGGGCGTGCAGCTCGTAGGTCGTCATCGGCCGTTCGAGCTGCTCCTGCTCATGCCGCGCTGCGACCCAGTCTGCGTCCTGCCATTCGTACTCCGACTCGAAGATCACGGACGCCGATTTCGGCGGCAGCTCGGACTCGAAGGCCATCGGGTCGGCCTTCTCGCGGCCGTCCAGGTGGTACTTGTAGTGCTGGCCGACGGTCGCGTTCTCGACGATGCCTTCCCAGATGCCGGTCGAGTCAACGGGCTGCAGCTGATCGCGCTTCGCGTCCCAGTCGTTGAAGTCGCCGATCACGCTGACGTACTGCGCGTTCGGCGCCCAGACCGCGAAGCGCACGCCGCCGTCGACGCGATGCGCACCGAGCTTCGCGTAGAGCTGCTCGTGCCTGCCGGCGCGAGCGAGCCAGATGTCGAGCTCGCCGAACGCCGACGCGCGGGCCTGCGTCGACCCGCCCGAGCCTGCCTTCTGTTCCGGCGGGTTGGCAGACGTCAGGCCGGCACCTCTTCCTCGAGCAGCCGGAGAATGCCGGCCACAGGGATCCTCACCCAGTCAGGCCGGTTGTTGAGCTCATAGCGCAGCTCGTAGACCGCTTTCTCCAATTCGAACACTCTCAGGAGCTTGTCCATCGACGCGCTGGACGGAACGAGGTGCCGGTCGACCGTCGCGTTGTAGCCGTCGAGGAACTGCGCACGGGCGCGATCCTCCCAGTCCGCCGGCGGCTCGACGCCATGCTGGAGCCGCGCGGCCGACGCGGCGTACGCGAACGAGCGCAACATCCCGGCGACGTCGCGGAGCGGGCTGCGCTTGCGGCGCCGCTCGGGCAACGATCGTGCGGGCTCGCCTTCGAAGTCGAGGATCACCCAGTCGTCGTCGGCCCAGAGCGTCTGGCCGAGGTGGAAGTCGCCGTGATGGCGGATCACCCGGCCGGCGCCGCCGAGGTTCGTCAGCATCCGCAGCCGTTCGCGGACTTCCTCGCCCCGCCCGCGAATCGGCTCCAGGTCGTCGTTGTCCTCCGGCAGGTCCACGAAGATCGACTCGATCTCCTCGTCGACCGTCGCCGTGAGCAGGCCGAGCGACTCGGCGGAGGTCTCTTCCGGGCAGAACGCCGGATCGTCCGAGACGGAGCCGAGCACTGCATGCATCCGGCCGGTCACCTCGCCGAGCCGGTGCAGGCTGTCGAGGAACCGCTCGCCCTCGCCGGCCATCGTCGAGAGCGCGCGGTCCCAACCGTCCTCGCCGGCGACGAACTGCTGCAGGATGCCGAGCGTCGCGTCCATCTGCCTGCCGGCGTAGGCGTACCAGCCGGCGAGCCGGGCGATGTTCTCGAAGCCGTTCTCCGTCAGGAAGCGGAGCAGCTCGAGCTCCGGGTTGATCCCGGCCTCGAGGCGGCGGAAGACCTTCAGGATCAGCTCCTCGTCGAACACGATCGACGTGTTCGACTGCTCGGCGCCGACAGAGCGCGCCTCACGCAGCTCGTGCCCCACGCCCGAGAACGGGTCGACAGCGGCGAACTCGACGATCCCGTCTCCCGCCGGCAGCTTGGTGTTCGTGCGCATCAGGTGAACGAGCTCGCGCACCTGCCGCGGGTCGGCGAGCGCGTCCAGCTCGCGCTCCTCGCCGCCGAGGAGCTGGTAGGTCTCGTGCGTGCCGGTGTCGAAGCGCGTCTCGACGAGCAGCAACTCAAGCCGCGGGTCTCCCTCGCGCAACGTCGCGCGGTCGACGACGGCCGAATGCGTGACGTCGCGCGTCTTCGAGGCGAACCAGCGCTGGCTCGTAACGAAGTCGATCAGCTCCCGCTCCTCGATCACTCGGAGTCCTCCTTCCGCAACTGGAACCAGAAGAACCCTCGCGGCGCGAGTGTGAGCAAATACGGCAGTTCTCCGATGCGGGGGAAGCGCGTCCGGCCGAACATCTCCTCCGGGACGTAACCCTCCCAGCGCGAGAGGTCGAGCTCGACGGCCTGGGCGGAGCGCGCGAGATTGTGAACCGCGAGCACGATGTCGTCCTCGTAGCTTCGCACGTGAGCGAAGATCCGTGGGTTCTCCGGGCGCAGCGCCTCATAGGTGCCGAGACCGAAGACCGGGTGGTCCTTGCGGAGCGCGATCAGGCGGTGGATCCAGCGCAACAGCGAGTTCGGCTGCCGAAGTTGCGCCTCGACATTGACGGCCTGGAAGCCGTAGACCGGGTCCATGAGCGGGGGCAGGTAAAGCTGCTGGAAGTCGGCGCGCGAGAAGCCGCCGTTCCGGTCGCCCGTCCACTGCATCGGTGTGCGCACCCCGTCGCGGTCGCCGAGGAAGATGTTGTCGCCCATCCCGATCTCGTCGCCGTAGTAGAGGACCGGCGACCCCGGCAGCGAGAAGAGAATGGCGTGCATCAGCTGAATCTCGTCGCGGCCGTTGTCGAGCAGTGATGCGAGGCGCCGGCGGATGCCGAGGTTGAGCTTCATTCGCGGGTCCTTCGCGTACTCGTCGTACATGTAGTCGCGCTCGTCGTCAGTGACCATCTCGAGTGTCAGCTCGTCGTGGTTACGCAGGAACAAGCCCCATTGCGCGCCCTCCGGGATCGGCGGCGTCGACTCGAGGATCTCGACCATCGGCAGCGCGTCCTCACGGCGGATCGCCATGAACATGCGCGGCATCACCGGGAAGTGGAAGGCCATGTGGCACTCGTCGCCGTCACCGTCGCCGAAGTACGCAACCACGTCGGAAGGCCACTGGTTCGCCTCCGCCAGGAGCACGCGGTCTTGATAGCCGGCGTCGACCTCCGAGCGGACGCGCTTCAAGAACTCGTGCGTCTCCGGTAGGTTCTCGCCGTTCGTCCCGTCGCGCTCGTACAGATACGGCACCGCGTCGAGGCGGAAGCCGTCGAGCCCGAGGTCGAGCCAGAAGCGCAGCACGTTCAGCATCTGCTCCTGCACTTCCGGGTTGTCGTAGTTCAGGTCCGGCTGGTGCGAGAAGAACCGATGCCAGAAGTACTGGCCGCGCACGGGGTCCCACGTCCAGTTGGACGGCTCCGTGTCGAGGAAGATGATTCGCGCCTCGCTCCAACGCTGGTCGTCGTCTCCCCACACGTACCAGTCGCCGTACGGCCCGTCCGGATCCGTGCGGCTCGCCTGGAACCACGGATGATCGGCGGAGGTGTGGTTCATCACCAGGTCGGCGATCACCCGCATTCCGCGCTGATGCGCCTGGTCGACGAAATACTTGAAGTCGTCGATGTTCCCGTAGTCGGGGTGGATCGTGAAGAAGTCGGCGATGTCATAGCCGCCGTCCTTCAGTGGGCTCGGATAGAACGGCAGCAGCCAGAGGACGTCGACGCCGAGCCATTGCAGGTAGTCCAGCTTGTCGGCGAGCCCGCGAAAGTCGCCCGAGCCGTCGTCGTTGCCGTCGTTGAACCCACGCAAGTAAATCTCGTAGAAGACGGCCTTCTTGAACCAGTCGGGGTCGCGCTCGAACCAGTTGCCGGGATCGCTCATACCCGCTCCGGCGCGGGCAAAGCCCGGGCACGGGCTCCCGGATCGGCTCCGTCAAGCCTACGCCTCATACGAGCACTTTAAGGAGATGCGACTTGCCGGCCCCGAGCTTCACGTAGTTGCGGCCCGCGCGCCACGTGAAGCTCTCGCCGGTCAGCAACTCGCGCGCGTCAAAGGCCGGCGGGAATCCCAGCGCGACCGGAATCACGCACGAGCCCTCCTGCGCGAGGAACGGGTCGAGATTGACGACGCAGATCACGTCGTCCTTGGCGTACGCGATCAACTGGTCGTTCTCGGTCTCGAGCCAGCGGAGGTTCTCCACGCGCTGCAGCGCCGGTTCAGCGCGGCGCGCCTCGTTCAGGCGCTGCACGAGCGGCAGGAGCGGGCCGTCGAGTGAACGCTCGTGCACTTCGAACTTCTCCGAATCGAGGTACTCCTCGGAGCCCTGCTGGGCCGGGACGTTCTCGAAGGACTCGTAGCCGGAGTAGATGCCGTAGGACGGCGACAGCGTCGCCGCGAGCACGAGTCGCGCCTCGAACGCGGGTGGGCCTCCGTGCTGCAGGTACTCGTGCAGGATGTCCGGCGTGTTCACGAACGCGTTCGGCCGGTAGAACGGGTGCCACGCGATCAGCTGCTGCGCGTACTCGACGAGCTCCGTCTTCGTGTTCTTCCACGTGAAGTACGTGTAGCTCTGCGCGAAGCCGGCCTTCGCGAGCGTCGTCATCATCGACGCTCGCGTGAACGCCTCGGCGAGGAAGATCACGTCCGCGTGCTCGCTGCGCACCTCCCGGATCAGCCATTCCCAGAACGGCACCGGTTTCGTGTGCGGGTTGTCGACGCGGAACACCGTGATGCCCCGCCCGACCCAGAACAGCACGACGTCGAGCAGTGCCTGCCAGAGCCCTTGCCAGTCCTCACACTCGAAGTTGACGTTGTAGATGTCCTGGTATTTCTTCGGCGGGTTCTCCGCGTACTTGAGCGTGCCGTCGGGTCGCCGGTTGAACCACTCCGGATGCTCCTTCAACCACGGGTGGTCGGGCGAGCACTGAATCGCGAAGTCGAGTGCGAGCTCGAGGTTCGCAGCCTTCGCCGCAGCGACCAGCGCGTCGAAGTCAGCCCACGTGCCGAGGTCGGGATGAATCGCGTCGTGCCCACCCTCCTCCGACCCGATCGCCCACGGCGAGCCGACGTCATCCTTGGTCGGCGTCAGCGTGTTGTTGCGTCCCTTGCGGTTCGTCTCGCCGATCGGGTGCACCGGCGGGAGGTACACGACGTCGAAACCGAGCACGGCGATCTGGGGCAGCACTTCCGCGACGCCGCGGAAGCCGCCCCACGAGCGCGGGAAGAGCTCGTACCACGAGCCGAAACGCGCGAGCACGCGGTCAACGTCGATCTCGTAGGTGCCCGACGTCGCCTCACCGTGGCGGTCGCCCGCCTCCGCCGCGAGGCCCTCCTCGACCGTGACCGTCCGTCCGAAGAGCTGCGCGCCCTCGGAGAGCTCACCGACGAGGTCTTGCTGTCCCGCGTCCACCTTGCGCCGGAGCTCTTCCTGCCACGTCGCAATCCGGTCGGTCCACGCGGTGACCTGGAACTGCCAGCGGCCGGGGCGATCGGGTGTGAACGTCCCGCCCCAGCGATCCTGGCCGAACGACTGCAACGGCTCCTCGCGCCACGTCCGATCGCCCGGCGCCTTGACGCGAACTGCGCCGGCCAGCACGTCGTGCCCGTCCTTGACGACGCTCGCGTAGACATCGACCATGTCACCGACCGTTCGTTTGATCGCATACCGGCCGCAGTCCAGCTCCGGCTCGACGGCCTGGATCTGAACGCGCGGTTGGGGGGTCTTGGGAAGGGGCATCCTGCGTGAGATTCTCAGTCGTCGGTACGTCCTAAACGCATGAACCTCGAGCGCGCCTCCGGCATCCTGCTGCATCCGACCTCGTTGCCGAACGGGGTGCTCGACGACCACGCCTACCGCTTCGTGGACTGGCTGGCGGACGCGGGACAGTCATGGTGGCAGGTTCTGCCCCTCGGGCCGCCGGAAGGGCTCACCGGCTCGCCCTACATGTCGCCCTCGGCGTTCGCGGGCTCGCCGGCGCTGCTCGCAAGTCCCGAGGCGCCGGTCTCGGCGGCGGAGAGCGACGCGTTCCGGGCGAAGCACGAGTACTGGATCGACGACTGGGTCGCCCACGGCGGCTCGCTCGAGGATCAGGTGCGCTTCGAGCGCGAGTGGCAGGCGCTCCGCGCCTACGCCGCGCAGCGAGGCGTGCGGATCTTCGGCGATATGCCGATCTATGTCGCAGACGGCAGCGCCGACGTGCTTGCCCACCCTGGGCTTTTCCAGGAAGGAGCCGTCGCCGGAGTCCCGCCTGACTCGTTCGCGAAGACCGGTCAGCTGTGGGGTAACCCGCTCTACGACTGGACGGCAATGCGCGCGGACGGCTACCGCTGGTGGATCGAGCGATTCAGGCGCGCGTTCGATCTCGTCGACCTCACGCGCGTCGACCACTTCCGCGGCTTCGTCTCGTACTGGGCGGTTCGGGCGGGGAACAAGACCGCGGTGCAGGGCAAGTGGCGGCGCGGCCCCGGGGTCGATCTCTTCCATGCCGTCGAGCGGGAACTCGGGTCGCTGCCCGTCGTCGCCGAGGACCTCGGCGTGATCACCGAGCCGGTC
Source organism: Gaiellaceae bacterium (assembly GCA_046594035.1). GTDB lineage: Bacteria > Actinomycetota > Thermoleophilia > Gaiellales > Gaiellaceae > PALSA-600. The sequence continues at coordinate 679 of JBKJQL010000119.1, read as the reverse complement.
GTGCGCATGCGACGCGAGCTCGGCTACCCAGGGATGGTGGTGCTGCAATTCGGACTGGGCCGCGACACGACGAACCCGCACCTGCCGGCAAACCACGAGCAGCACTCGGTCGCCTACACCGGCACGCACGACAACGACACGACGCGCGGCTGGTGGGAGTCACTGTCGGAGGAAGACCGCTCGTGGTCGGAGCTCGACCCGGACGATCCGGTGTGGTCGCTGATCGGTGCGACCTGGGGCTCGCGCGCGGCGTTGGCGATCGCGCCGTTACAGGACGTGCTCGACCTCGGAAACGAGGCGCGCATGAACCTCCCCGGGACCGAGCACGGCAACTGGCAGTGGCGCTACGCGCCGGAACAACTGACCGGCGAGCTGGCCAACCGGCTGCGTGCACTCACCGCGTCATCGCGTCGAGCGCGTTCCGCATGAACTGCTGAAGCCGCGGGTCGACGAGCGAACGCGACTCACCCGGAACGTCGGAAAAATCGTCGAGCCCCCACGAGAATTGGTGAGAGCCACTTGCGAAGACGATTGCGCCCGACGGGGCGACGTAGCGAACCACGTCTGCATTCCCGTCCTTGTCACCCCCGTTCTCGCGGTGGAAGTACACGGTGAGCGCGTGACCGCAGGACGACGCGGCCGTCTGATTCCCGGGAATCGTGTCCGACTCGACGCTGAC
>JBKJQL010000116.1:0-3015 GCA_046594035.1 Gaiellaceae bacterium | reverse complement strand
TAGAAGTGGCCGGTGAACACGCGGTCGAAGGAGCGCTCGAGGAAGGGCAGCGCGAATGCATCGCCCTGCACGAAGGTCGCCGTCGGCACGCTGTGTGCGGCCTCCTCGAGCATCCGCGCGCTCTGGTCGAGGCCGATCACGTCGCCGTGGAAATGGCGGGTCAGGAAGCCGGTTCCGCACGCGACGTCGAGCGTGCGGCCGCGCGGCAGCGCCTCGATCACCGCAAAGAGCGCGGCCAGCTCCTCGTCCCATCCGGGCCGGTCTCGGCCTTCGAACAGTCCTCGACCCAGGTACCAATCGTCGTACTCGGGCGCCCGGCTGTCGTAGTACTCCTTCACGCCTCCTAGAGTACGGCGCATGCTGCTCGAGTCGGTTCCCAATTTCAGCGAAGGTCGCGATGCTTCAACGATCGCCGCGATCGGCGAGGCGATCGGCGCCCACGCTCGGCTGCTCGACGTGCACGTCGACGCGGACCACAATCGTTCGGTCTTCACGCTCGTCGGAGCGGAAGCGGAGCTCGCGTCTGCGCTGGTCGCAGGAGTGCGCGTGGCGTCCGAGCGGATCGACCTGCGCAACCACGAGGGAGCGCACCCGAGGATCGGCGCAGCAGACGTCGTCCCGATCGTGCCGCTGCGTCCGGAGGACCTGGAGCGGGCGCGCGCCGCGGCTACCCTCGTCGGCTCGCGGATCGGTGAGGAGCTGGGGTTGCCGGTGTTCGTCTACGCCCCGCCGGAGCGCGGCCCGGCGTACTACCGGCGCGGTGGTCCTGCCGAGCTGCAGCGGCGCATCGACGCCGGTGAGCTGACGCCGGACTACGGCCCCTCGCAGCTGCACGCGTCCGCGGGCGGCGTGATTCTCGGGGCTCGCAATCCGTTGATCGCCTTCAACGTCAACCTGCGGGGCTCGCTCGAAACCGCGCAGGAGGTGGCGGCGGTCGTGCGCGAGAAGGGCGGCGGCTTCCCGGGCGTGCGCGCACTGGGTCTCGACCTGCCGCGTGCCGGCCTCGTGCAGGTCTCGATGAACGTCGAGGACTGGGAGGCAGCCGCGCTGCACGAGATCGTCGCGCAGATCGAGCAGGAGGCCGAAGCGCGTGGCGCGGTAGTCGTCGGATCGGAGCTCGTCGGGTTGATGCCTGCCGGAGCGGCCGCCGCTGCGGCAGGCGCGGCGCTCAGGATCGAAGGTTTCGATCAGTCGCACGTGCTCGAGCTGCGCCTGCTCGAGTAGCGAGCACGATCGCGGCCAGCCCGACGAGCGGCACGGCGACGAAGTATCCCGACCGCGCATCTAGAGTCCCGCCTGTGACCGCGACGCAAGCCTTGACGGGTGACGACCTCACGCTGGCGGACGTCTGGGCGGTCGCGGTGGAAGGACAGTCCGCGGCTCCGCTTTCGGAGGACGCGCGCGAGCAGATGCGCGCGGCGCGGAGGGTCGTCGAGAAAGTCGCCCACGGTGCGCATGAGCACACGTACGGCGTCAATACCGGCTTCGGCCGTTTCGTCTCGAAGGTGATTCCGGAGGAACTGACCGAGGAGCTGCAGCTGCGGCTGCTTCGCTCGCATGCATGTGGCGTCGGCGCGCCCTATCCCGACGCGGTCGTGCGAGCGGCGATGCTGCTGCGCGCGAACGCCCTCGCGAAGGGGAACTCGGGCGCGCGCGTCGAGACAGTGGAGCTGCTGCTCGAGTGCCTGAACCGCGGTGTGCTGCCCGACGTGCCTGCGCGCGGTTCTGTCGGGGCGTCCGGTGACCTAGCGCCACTCGCGCATCTCGCGTTGCCGCTCGTCGGCGAAGGGCGCGCGTGGTTTCGCGGCGAACTGCTCGACGGAGGCGAAGCGCTCGCGCGCGCCGGGCTGAAGCCGGTACGGCTCCTTGCAAAGGAAGGGCTCTCGCTGATCAACGGCACCCAATTCATGGCCGCGCAAGGTGCAATCGAGCTCGTACGCGCCCTCCGCCTCGCACGTGTCGCGGATTGCGCGTGCGCTCTGTCGCTTGAGGCGCTGCAGGGCTCGCGCACCTCGTTCATTCCGCAGGTGCATGCGTTACGTCCGCTGCGTGGCCAGGCGGCGTCTGCGCGCAACGTGACCAGACTGCTGGCGGAATCGGCGATCATGGAATCGCACCGCTGGTGCGACAAGGTGCAGGACGCGTACTCGCTTCGCTGCGCTCCGCAGGTGCACGGCGCATCGCGCGATCTTCTCGACTACGTCGAGTACACGATCACGACCGAGCTCAACTCGGCCACCGACAACCCGCTCGTGCTCGTCGAAGAGGAGCTGCTCGTCTCGGCCGGCAACTTCCATGGACAGCCGCTCGCGTTTGCCCTCGACGCGCTTGCGATGGCGGTCTCCGAGCTCGCGAATATCTCGGAGCGTCGAGTGGAGCGCCTCGTCAATCCGAACCTCAGCGATGGCCTGCCGGCGTTCCTCACCACCGACGGCGGCCTGAACTCGGGGTTCATGATCCCGCAGTACGTCGCCGCCTCGCTCGTCTCCGAGAACAAGTCGCTTTGTCACCCCGCATCGGTCGACTCGATTCCGACGAGCGCTGGACAGGAGGATCACGTGTCGATGGGCAATGCATCCGCACTCAAGGCCTGGCAGATCGTCAGCAACTCCGAGCACGCGCTCGCGATCGAGTTGCTTGCCGCCTCGCAGGCCGTCGAGTTCCTCGCACCACTCGAGCCGGGTCGCGGTGCGGCGGCCACGCACGAGTTCGTGCGCTCGCTCTCGCCGCGCCTGCGCGACGACCGGCCGCTCGGCCCGGACATCGAGGCGGTGGCGGACGCGATCCGCGACGGCTCGCTGCTCGCCGCTGTCGAGGCCGAAGTGGGAGAGCTGGAATGAGCCGCCCGCGTCGTCTGCAGTGGGGCGTGCCGGAGCAGCCGCCCCCCAAGCATCCCTATCGCGACACGCTGATCATCTACGCCGTCTTCGCCGTGCTGATCGTCGTCGTCGCGTGGCTCACCGGCGGCGGGGTTGCCCGTGCGGCACTGGTCGCCGTCCTCTTCTATGTCGTCGC
>JBKJQL010000162.1:0-5489 GCA_046594035.1 Gaiellaceae bacterium | reverse complement strand
GGCGCGATCGCGGTGCCGAGGCGGAAGGGCGTCGTGACGAGCGCCTTCAGCGTCGGGCCGACGCGCATCGGCGGGCGCCCGGGCGGCAGCCAGCGCGCGGCGCCGCGCACGACGCCGGATGTCGTCCAGACATCCGCCGCGGTGACGTCGAAGCCGACGCGGAACAACCACGGCAGCAGGTGCCTGCGTTTGTCCGCGTCAGGGATCAGCCAGACCCAGGCCGGGTCGTTCAGGAACGCGCGCGCCAGCAGGTCACTGGCCTCGCCGAGCCTCGAATCCTCTAGACGCACCACTTCCATGGTGCGGAAGCCTATTGACCCGGCCTAGGCGGCCTTGATCTCGAGGATCTTGAACTTCAAGGATCCACGAGGAGCGGTGACCTCGACCACGTCGCCCTTCTTGTGGCCCATGATCGCCTTGCCGACCGGTGATTCGTTGGAGAGCTTGTTCGCCGTCGGGTCGGCCTCGGCCGAACCGACGATGTGGTACTCGAAGGTCTTGTTCGCCTGCATGTCGCGGAGGCGCACGTGGGCACCCACCGAGACGGCGTCCTTCGAGATCTCCTTCTTCGTGATCACGCGCGCGGACAGGAGCCGCTCCTCGAGCTGCATGATCTTGTGCTCGAGCATCGCCTGCTCGTTCTTCGCGTCGTCGTACTCCGCGTTCTCGGCGATGTCGCCGAATTCGCGCGCTACCCGGATCCGCTCAGCGACTTCACGACGCTTGTCGTTGCGCAGGACATCGATCTCCCGCTGGAGTTTCTTGTAGCCGTCCGCTGTGAGAATGACTTCCTTCAATCAAGGCCTCCTAGACCCGCCTAAACGGGCGGGAATGGTAGCGGCGGCGTCAAGGGAGCCGCAAGCCCTTCACGGCTACCCTTGGCGGCTGATGTACATCGACCTCCATGACACCTGGTTCCTCGGCGACGTCGAGATCCCGACCCGCCTCGTCCTCGCGCCGATGGCAGGGGTCAGCGTGCAGGCTTTTCGCCGCCAGGGCCGCCGGTACGGGGCCGGCCTCGTCTGCTCGGAGATGGTCTCGGTGGCCGGGATCCAGCACCGCAACGAGCGGACGCTCGGGTACCTGCGGGTCGGCGCGGACGAGCATCCCCTGGCGATCCAGATCTTCGGCTCCGACCCGGTCGCGATGGCCGAGGCGGCGCAGATGGTCGAGGCGGCCGGCGCGGACATCGTCGACATGAACTTCGGCTGTCCCGTGAAGAAGGTCACGAAGACCGGCGCGGGCGCCTCGCTCCTCGACGATCCCGAGCACGCCTGCCGGCTCGTGGAAGCGGTCGCGACAGCGGTCTCGCTTCCCGTCAGCGTGAAGATGCGCCGCGGCGTGGAGAACGGGTCTCGTACCTGCCTCGACGTCGGGCCGAGGCTCGTCGAGGCCGGCGCATCGTCGTTGACGCTGCACCCCCGTTCGGCGAAGCAGATGTACACCGGCACCGCCGACCACTCGCTGACCGCGGAGCTCGTCTCGCTCGTCGACGTGCCCGTGATCGCTTCCGGGGATGTGACGTCGCGCGCGAAGGCACAGTCGGTGCTCGCGACGACGGGAGCCTCCGCGGTGATGGTCGGGCGCGCCGCGCAGGGGAACCCCTGGGTCCTGCGGGAGATCATGGGCGGCAGCGACGAGCCCACGCGCGAAGAGGTCGTCGCGGAGCTGATCCTCTTCATCCGCGAGACCGTGCGCGAGCTCGGAGAACAGCGCGCCAACGGCTTCCTGAAGAAGTTCTACGGCTGGTACCTCGGACGCGGGCGGTTCCCGCGTCCGTTCAAGCAGGAGCTCGTGATGCTCCCGACAATCGGCGAGGTCGAGGAGCGACTGCTGGCGACGGCGCCCGGCGCACGCTTCGTGCTCGAGCGGCTGCTCGGCGAGCTGCCCGACCCCGGCGACGAAGTCTTGCTCGACTCGCTGCCGATCTCGATCTACGGCGGCGGGTAAACCGAACGCCTCGAATCTGGTTCGGCTGCGCCGAATCAGGTTCGGAACCTGATTCGCCGAAGGCGAACCAGATTCGAGCAGTTCGCAGTTAGCGGTTGCGCTCCCAGACGATGCGCAGGCCGTGGAGCGTCAGTTCCTGGTCGACGGCGGTGATGCTCCGGGAGTGCGGCGCGATCAGGTCGGCAAGGCCGCCGGTCGCGACCACGGGCACGCCCTCGACGTCGAGCTCGTCCTTGATGCGCCCGACGATCGCGTCGACCTGGCCGGCAAAGCCGTAGACGAGGCCCGACTGCAACGCCGCGACGGTCGTCTGGCTGATCACCCGCTCGGGCGCGACGAACGGCACTCGTGGCAGCCGGGCGGCGCGTGCGAACAATGCGTCCATCGAGATTTCGATCCCCGGCGCAAGCACGCCGCCCGCGAACTCTCCCGCCGCGTTGACGACGTCGAAGTTCGTCGAGGTCCCGAAGTCGACGACGACCGCGGGCGCCCCGTGGCGCTCGCGCGCCGCTACGGCGTTCGCGATCCGGTCCGGCCCGACCTCGCGCGGATCGTCGTAGCGAATCGGCACTCCGGTCGACACGCCCGGGCCGAGCACGAGCAGGTCGGCGCCCGCCCAGCGCTCGGCGAACGCCTCGTACTCTCGCACGAGCGGTGGAACGGACGAGCACATGACGATCCCGTCGAGCGAAGCGAGATCAACGAAAGCTCGCAGGAGCACCGCGAGCTCGTCGCCCGTATGGGTGCGGTCCGTTCCGACGCGGAACTGCTCGCCGAGGCGGTCGCCTTCGAACAGTCCGAAGACCGTCTGCGTATTGCCGACGTCGATCGCCAGGAGCATCTGCGCGAGCCTAGCTCAGCAACTCTCGAATCTGGTTCGGCTGCGCCGAATCAGGTTCGGGCTAGAGGTCTTCGATTTCGGAGCGGCCTTCGCCGATGCGCTTCGCGAGCGCCTCGGGCGTCAGGGCCGGCTCGTCGCCTTCGCCGCGCAGCTCCTCGACCGTCACGTCACTCGACGTGTAGACCTCGGCGCGCGGGATCATCCGCGTCGGGCGGTTCTTGTCCCACACCCAGACGTCTTCCATCTGCAGGTGGAAGAACGGGTAGTTCGGCTGCGGGACGTACTTCATGTCCAGCTTGTTGCAGAGGTACGTCGCATCCTGGGTGAGGACGCAGTACCGGAAGAGGTTGAAGACCGCCGCGTATTCCTTCTTCAGGCGTAGCTCGGCCTCGGCCTCGAACTCGTCGAGCTCGTCGAGGTTGCTCACGGCTCTGATGATAGCCCTGCGAGGGCTTCGTGGACCGTGCCGTTTCCGGGGATTTTCAGTGACGGAACCAGCTCGGCGAGCGGTCGGAGCACGAAATCGCGCTCCGTGAGGCGCGGGTGCGGGACGAGCAGGCCCGGCTCGTCGATCGTCTCTTCGCCGTAGAGCAGGAGGTCGAGGTCGATGGTGCGCGGCCCCCACTGCGCACCCACCCGCTCGCGGCCGAGGCGACGCTCGACGTCGAGCAGGTGATCGAGCAGCTGTCGCGCCGTCAGCGATGTCTCCACCTCGGCAACAGCGTTCAGGAACTTCGGCTGGTTCTCGTAGCCCCACGGCTCGGTCTCGATCACCGTCGAGAGGCGCGCGGCACCGATCAGCATCGCGGCGTCCTCGATCAAACGCACACGGTCGCCGAGGTTGGAGCCAAGGCCGACGTACGCAGTCGTCATGGGCGCTGGACGATCACCGCAGAGTGCTCGACGCCGAGACCGGCGGGTTGCTTGCGCACCCGCAGCTTCAGCCGCTTCGGTTCGAACTGCGCGTAGAGCGCGTCCGCGACGCTCGTCGCGAGCGCCTCGAGCAGGTTGAATCGTTGCGCGTCGCTCAGCTCACGGATCCTCGCCGCGACGTGCGTGTAGTCGAGTGCACGCTCGAGGTCGTCGTCCGCACCGCGGTCACCGACGTCCAGCTGCACATCCCACAGGAAGAGCTGGCCGTTCCGCTGCTCCTCCTCGTATGCACCGTGGTAGCCGAACACCTCGAGGCCGTAGAGCTCGATGATCAACCTCGGACCGCCCTGGCCGCGGCCAGCGCTTCCACGTGCGCGCGCACGTCGTGCGCGCGCAGGATCGTCGCGCCGCGGTCGAATGCCGCAACGGCGGCGCCGACGGATGCAGCCGTCGTCCCGACCTTGGACTCGTAGCCTTCGAGAACCGAGCCTTCGAGAATCCTCGCGAGCGAGCTCTTGCGAGAGAAGCCGATCACGATCGGCCGTCCGATCGCCACGAGCTCGTCCAGTCGCCGCACGAGCTCGAAATTCTGCTCGACCGTCTTTCCGAAGCCGATGCCCGGGTCGAGGCAGACGAGCTCTTCGCGCACGCCTGCGTCGACCGCGAACGCGAGCCGCGCCTCGAGGAATGCCTTCACGTCCGAGACCACGTCGTCGTAGGCCGGGTCGTCCTGCATCGTGCGCGGCTCGCCCTGCATGTGCATCAGGCACAGATACGAGCCGGCGTCCGCAACGACGCCGGCCAGCTCCGGGTCGCCGCGCAGGGCCGTCACGTCGTTGACGAGCTCGACGCCGAGCTCGAGAGCACGCTTCGCGACTACCGCCTTCGACGTGTCGACCGACAGCGGCGCCCCGTTCAGATCCGTGATCACCGGCTCGATGCGCTCCAACTCTTGCTCGGCGGTGATCCCCTCGGAGCCCGGCCGGGTCGACTCGCCGCCGACATCGACGATCGCGGCACCGCAATCGAGCATCCCCCACGCCGCGGTCACCGCCGGCTCGACGCGCAGGTGGACGCCGGCATCCGAGAACGAGTCGGGCGTGACGTTGATCACGCCCATCACGGAGCCGGGAGGGAACCGCTCGTCGATCCGCTGCCGCGTTGACACATTCGAATAATGGCTGGGATGGACGGAGGCTGGAGCTATCTCGGCGGTTTGACGCAGCGGGCGAGATCGTAGGGGGTCACCGTCGCCGTCAACCCAGACCTGGCTCCCGTGCTTCCTCGCCTCAGAACGCAGCGAGCGCCTGCGCGATGCCTGGCGGAAGCGGGTCGGCGCGTTCGTCCCACCATTGCGGTTGGGACTCCTGCGCCCAGGCGTCGAAGAACATCCTGAGTTGCGCGACGCGTTCCGGGTCGGCTGACGCCGCGTCTTCGGCGCTGTCGAAGCCACCGAGCCAGTAGGGGGCAAACGGGGCGAGGGCAGCGCTCATCGCAGCCGCGGCCGGCTCTCGGGTGTCCGCCCACCTCTGGAAGTGGACGGCGAAGGCAACGTCTCCCGTCCGAGCCCATCCCGCAGCTTCCGGTTGATCGACGACCTCGTGGCCGTTCGGCAGGCTGGCCTCGAACGTCCCATCTGTCGGTGAGGCGATGCCCGGAGCGGCGGCCGCGTCGCGCATGCATCGCCGGGCGAACTCATGAATCGCCTCTAGATGGTTGATGCCACGGGGGCGTGGGTGTGGGGGCGGATCCAGACCAAGCAGGACGTTCGACTCGCCCGCTGGACAGCCGGGAGGCTGTTCAAGGGCGAGGCGGGCGTCCTGCG
>JBKJQL010000145.1:0-10146 GCA_046594035.1 Gaiellaceae bacterium | reverse complement strand
ATAGAACGCCTCCGCACAGTCATGGTGGACATGGATCGGCGGCCCGAACCCCGGCGGGTCCTCTGCTTCCAGGACAGAGACAAGACCACCCGTCTCGGCTTCGCTCGCTTTCACGGTCATCGCGAACTCGCCCAGATCGATCGAACGCCCCTCACCCCGTGTGAGCACGAACGGTTGCACGCGCCCCGTCATGCCCCGAGGTTGTCACGCAACCACACAGTCGTCAACGAAGGCCCGCCGAAAGGCGGGCCTTCGAGTAGCTCAGAGCTTGAAGCAGCTGTCCACTGTTCCTCAATATTAGCTAGCGGCTCAGGCGTGAGTGGTGACGCTGGTCCAGGCGAGCCCCACTGGTGTCGGACACCGGCCTCGCACACATGACGCTGACCGGCAACTTGGTGTCAGACACCGTCGCGTTCCGGCGCAGTCGTCAGCCGTCAGGGTGCAGATCCGTAGAAGACCGCACGGAGGCGCGGTCATTCCCCTTCTCGCGACACCGAAGTCACCGGCACGCTGTTGGCAAAGCAACGAAAGGTTGTCCAGGCGCGATCGTCTACACCGCCGTTCAGCTGACGAGGAGGGAGAAATGACGGATCCAAGGAGTTTCACGACAGAGGACGCACGCAGGATTGGAGAGGAGATCGGCATCGACTGGAGCTCTCCGCGATTCGATGTCGAGCAGTTCCGGGTGGGAATGAACGTGGAACTCGAGCATGGGCTGGGCGATCCAGCGACGAACGTCACCGACAGCGATCCAATCGTGACGGGCAAGATCGCGCTCGCTCACCTGAATGAGTTCGCCGACTACTACACCCGCCTCGCCCTGATGGAGGACCAGGCTCGGCAGAGCGCGAGCTCTGATTCTTGAAAGCTCCGAGCTACGGCAGGCGTTCGCCGGTGAGGCGCGCGCTGCCGAGCGACAGCAGGAGCAGGAGCGCTGCGCCGCCGGCGAACCACGACGAGACCTCCCGCTTCACGCTCTTGTGGGCGATGCTCGCGCCCAACTGCTTGTAGATCTCCTCGACCTTCGAGGCCGACTGCGCGCGGTAGGTCTTTCCGTCGGTCTCGCGCGCGATCGCGGCCAGCGTCACCGGATCGGGCCGTACCGGGAAGCGGCCTGTCCGGCCAAGCCCGCCTCCGCCGCCACCACCGAATCCGAAGCCGAACGTGCTCGGGTCGAGCGTGCCGTTGTTGGTTCCGAGCGCGACCGTGAACACGCGGATGCCGGCTGTGCGCGCGAGTCCCGCGCCGTCGAGCGGTGAGAGCACACCCCGCGTCTGCGCGCCGTCCGAGAGCAGGACGATTGCGCCCGGGATCTTCCCGTCCTTCCCACGTGGCGCATCGCCGACGGCGGTCTTCACCGTCCGCACCGCCAGTTCGAGGCCGTCACCGATTGCGGTGCCGGCTTCCGGGGAGAGCAGGCCGATGCCCTCATGGAGGATCGCGCGATCGGTCGTCGGGATCACGAGCAGGTTCGGTCCGGTGCTGAACGTGACGAGACCGACCTTCACGTTTTTCGGCACGCGATCGGCGAACGCCGCCATCGCGGCCTGGGCCGCGCCGAGCCGCGTCGGCTTGACGTCGGCCGCACGCATCGAGCCCGACACGTCGACGAGCAGCACGATCGTCGCCCGGTTCGCGGGAACCGACACGGTCGCCTTTGGACGGGCGAGCGCGGTCGAGGCGGCAGCGAGTGCAAGGAGGAAGAGCGCCAACGGGAGCCAGCGCTTCCAGGACCGGCGGCGCGTGCCTGCGACGGCCGCGAGCAGCTCGAGGTTCGTGAACGCGACGGCATACCGCGCGCGGCGCCCGTCGATCCACAACGCGAGCGCGAGCGTCGCCGGCACGATCAGCAGCACGAGCAGCAGCCACGGAGACGTGAAGCTCACGGCGCGCACTCCGCTCCGGCTTGGACAATCGCGTGGGCGTCGATCGACAACCCGTCACTCGCCGACGCGGTCACGACGACCTTCTTGCCGACGACCGCCGTCGTCATCCGTACTCGACTCGCATTGTCGAGCGCCGGCGGCTTCTTCGTTCGGAACGCGAGCGCATGCCATGAGCCGGCGATCCGTTCCTTCGCGGTGCACGAGACCTTGGCGAACGCCACCGATCCGGGCGCGAGGACCGCGATGCGCGAGCGGTACTCGAGCGACGGCCCCGGCGGCGAGACGAATGCCGACACGGTCGACCGGCCTCCCCCGCCTTGCAACGGCACACACCCGAGGAGCGGCCGGAATGCCTGCGCGCGGTTCGAGACCGACACTGCACGGAAACGCGCGTACCGCGTGGTGGTCGCGCCGGGCTGCACCGGTGCGCCGAGCCTGCCGTCGAAGCCGACTCGCACGTCACGTGAGGTGACCTGCGCGTCGAGGCCGCCGACCACGCTGCGACCGCCGGGACAGCTGAGGAGGTACACCGCGCTCCCTCGCGCCGGAACGATCACCCACGGCCCGGCGACGGGGATGCACGCCTGGATCCCGTGGCACTCGTTCGTCGCGCTTCCTGGCGGGGCGAGCGCAGCGGCGCCTGCGAGCGCGACGATCAGAGAAACCAGCGCGACCCTCACGGGAACCTCCGGAACCACAATCCCGACAGAACGGCGCCGCTGAGCATCAGGACGAGCCCGCCACCCGCAGCCACGGCGGTCACCTCGACCGTCTTGTTCTGCCGTCCGACGCGCGAACCGAGGTCGCGGTAGACCGCCTTCGTGTCGAGCGCCGCGATGCTCGGGTAGAAGCGCCCGGCGCTCCCACGCGCGATCGTCTGCAGGGCCGCCGCCTCTGCCGGCACCTGGATCCGTTCGGTGAACCCGCCCTTCAAGGGCTGGAGCACGATCCCGTCCGGTGTCCCCACCACCACTGCCGAGACGGGGACGTTCGCCTTCTTCGCCTTCGCCGCGGCCTGGGCGGGTTTGACGCGCCCGGCGGTCTGGCCGCCGTCCGAGAACACGACGACGATCGCGGGCGGGCGCCGCTGCGCCGCTTTCTGCCCCTCGACCGAGACCCCAACGTCGACGGCGCGAGAGACCGCATCCGCGAGAGCAGTTCCCTGCGGGCCGGATGTGGCGCGCGCGATCGCCGGGCGAATACCCACGAGATCATGCGTCGCGGGCACCGCGACCGCCACGTGATCCGAGAAGGTGACGAGCGAAACCCGATAACCCTTGGGCAGCTTGTCGACGAACCGCAGCGCCGCGGCACGGGCCGCCCCCAACCGTGACGGCTGCACATCCTTGGCCGCCATTGAACCGGAGACGTCGAGGACAAGGACGACCGTCGCGTCCTGGCGCTTGACGCTGATCGACGTGTGCGGGCGCGCGAAGCCGACGAGCAGCAACGCGACGCCCGCGAGCAGCAGCGCAACCGGAAGATGCCGACGCCAGCTCGCCGGGCGTTCGACGAGGTTCGGCAGCAAGGCAGGCGCGGCCCAGCCCGCGGCGCGGCGCTCGCGCCGACGCTCCAGCCACAGGTAGACGACGACCGACAGCGGCACCACGAGCAGGAGGACGAGGAGAAGCGGCGCGGCAAAGCTCATCTGCCGTGCCTGCCCTGCCGCAGAAACGCAGCGAGCGGACGCAGCCAATCGCCCTCGGTCGACACGGCTACGTGACGCACTCCCGCCGATGCCAGGCTCCGGACGAGCGCGCGCCTCTCGTCGGCCGCCGCTGCTGAGAACCGTTCGCGCAGGCGCCGGTCGCCGGTATCGACGCGCAGCTGCCGTCCCGTCTCGGGATCGACGAGCCGGAGCTCGCCGACGTCCGCGAGCTCCTGCTCCCGCGGGTCGCGCACCTCGACCGCGAGCACTGCGTGGCGGCCCGCGAGACGGAGCAGCGGCGGGCGCCAGTCGAGCGGCCCGCGAAAGTCGGAGACGACGACGATCAACGCGCGCTGCCGCGATACGCGGTCTGCGAGCTCCAACGCGTCGCGCAAGGAGCCCGAACCGGACGGCGGCAGGTCGCGCAGGAGATGCAGCGTGTCGAGCAGCGCGCGACGTCCCTGCCGCGGCCGTTCGACGGTCGGCTCGGTGCCGAATGCGATCGTCCCCAGCCGGTTGCCGCGCCGCGTCGCCGCGTACCCGATCGCGACCGCAACTCCCTCGGCCACGTCGGCCTTCCGGCGTTCGGCAGTCCCGAACGCCATCGAGGCCGATGCATCGAGGACGAGCCATGTGACAAGCACCCGCTCGGCGAGCTCGACCCGAACGTGCGGCGTGCCGGTGCGCGCTGTGACGTTCCACTCGATCCGGCGCACGTCGTCACCCGATTCGTAGGGCCGCACCTGCCAGAGCTCGCTGCCGACGCCGGCAAACGCAGACTTGTAGTCACCGGCGAGCAGCCCGTCGACACGTCGGCCGATCGACAACTCGAGCGCGCGCAGAGACGACGATGAGAGCGGTCCCGGGCCGGGACGCGCGGGTGTGCGGACGGGCGCGAGCGGATCCGACGCGGTCGACATCTAGGCGACTTCGCGCGAGCGGCCGAGATCGATCTGCGGCACGGGCACCTTCCCGAGCACCTGGTCGAGGATCGCGTCCGGCGCAACCTCTTCGGCGAGCGCGCGATACGAGAGTACGAGCCTGTGCCGGAAGGCATCGCGCACGAGCGACTCGAGATCGCCCGGAACGACATAGTCGCGTCCACGGATCACCGCGAGGGCGCGACCTGCCGACACGAGGCTGATCGGGCCGCGCGGGCTCGCGCCGTAGGCAACGTAGTCGGCGACGTCGTCGAGCCCGTGCTCACGCGGACGCCTCGTCGCGGTCGCGACGTCGACGGTCCAGCTGATCAGCGCCGGATCCACATAGACCGCAGCGACCTGCTGCTGCAGCTCCTGCAGGTCCTCCAGCGACAGAACCTGTGCAAGCTCGGGGGCCGACTCCAGCGAGCGCGCGACGACGGTGAGCTCTTCGTCGTGTGACGGATAGTCGACGAGGATCTTGAGCATGAAGCGGTCGACCTGCGCCTCGGGCAGCGGGTACGTCCCTTCGGACTCGATCGGGTTCTGCGTGGCGAGGACGAGGAAGGGCTTCGGTACCTCGAAGGTGTTGTGACCGATCGTCACCTGCTGCTCCTGCATCACCTCGAGCAGCGCGGACTGCACTTTCGCGGGTGCGCGGTTGATCTCGTCGGCGAGCAGGAAGTTGCAGAAGACGGGACCGAGCTCCGTGTCGAACTCCGACTTGTCGGGACGGTAGACGCGCGTGCCGACGAGATCTGACGGCACCAGGTCCGGCGTGAACTGCACGCGCTGGAACGACCCGCCGAGGACCGCGGCCGTGGTCTTGATCGTGAGCGTCTTCGCCAGCCCGGGCACGCCCTCGATCAACACGTGCCCGCCTGCGAGCAGGCACACCAGCACCCGCTCCAGCATCTCTTCCTGACCCGCGATCACCCGCCGGATCTCGAACAGGGCTTGCTCGAGCTTCTCCACGCCGCGCCTCCTCACTCGTTTCGTTGGCGTAAGAATGCACCCGTCAACTAAGAACTTCTCGTTAAGTTCGCGCGCGGTTCAGTGCGCTCTGCCAGCCGTCCCGGAGCGCCTGCCGCTCGTCGGAGCCGAGCGCCGGCTCGTAGGTGGCGCCTACGGCCACGCGAGCGCCGTGACCGGCGGCGAGCGCTGCCGCCCCGAGAGCGGTCGTCTCGCGCTCGGCGGCGACCTCGACCGGGACGCCGAGTAGGTCGGCCTGCAGCTGCATCAGGAAGCCGTTTGCGGCCGCTCCCCCGTCGGCCCGCAGCACGGCGGGTGGCTCCGGGAGCGCTTCGACCACGTCCGCCACCTGATGTGCGATCGCCTCCAGCGCGGCCCGCACCAGGTGCGCGCGGGTCGTTCCCCGGGTCAGCCCGGAGATCACCCCGCGCGCGTCAGGGTCCCACCAGGGTGAGCCGAGGCCGGTCAGCGCGGGGACGAACATGACGCCGCCCGAGGAGTCGACGCTGCGGGCAAGCGACTCGCTCTCCGCCGCGTCGGCGAGCACGCCGAGGCCGTCACGCAGCCACTGCAGCGCCGCTCCGCTGACGAGCACCGCGCCTTCGAGCGCGTACCCGTCCGCGGCCGCGGTCTTCAGCAGCCCGTGCGGAGGCGGCGAGGCGTCGCTGCCGGTGTGCACGAGCACGAACGTCCCCGTCCCATAGGTCGCCTTCCCCTCGCCGGCCGAGTGGCAGCCCTGGCCGTAGAGCGCGGCCTGCTGGTCGCCGGCGATCCCGCGGAGCTCCACTTTGGTTCCGAGGAGCGTTCCTTCGCCGAAGACGTCCTCCGAGCGCCCGATGCGCGGCAGCAGCGAGCGCTCGACGCCGAAGACGGCAAGCAGCTCGTCATCCCAGTCCAGGGTCGCGAGCGAGACGAGCAGCGTGCGGGAGGCGTTCGTTGCGTCCGTCGCGTGCACCTCGCCTCCGGTCAGCTTCCAGACCAGCCAGCTGTCGACGGTGCCGAACGCGAGGCCGTCGCGCGCGTGTTCGCGCAACAGCCACTCGAGCTTCGTCGCCGAGAAGTACGGATCCGGAAGAAGCCCTGTGCGCTCGCGGATCAACGTGGCGTCCAGCTCCCGGCAGCGTGCGGCGGTCCGCCGGTCTTGCCAGACGATCGCCGGTGCGACTGCCCTGCCGGTGGCGCGGTCCCAGAGCACGGTCGTCTCCCTCTGGTTCGTGATCGCAACGGTGTCGACGTCGTCGAGCCCTGCTGCCTGCGCCGCGGCGAGCACGCTCTGCCAGATCTCCTCGGGGTCGTGCTCGACCCAGCCGGGCTGGGGGAAGTGCTGCGGCAGCTCGGCATAGCCGCGGCGAACCACGTTCAGCTCGTCGTCAACCACGAGACAGGTCGTGCCGGTCGTTCCCTGGTCGATTGCGAGGATCACGAATGCGTGTCGATGAACGCCAGCGTCCGCCGCCAGGCGTCGTCCGACGCCTCCGCGAATGCCTCTTGCTTGCGGTCGAAGAAGCTGTGGGGCGCGCCGTCGTACGTGACGATCTCGTGCTCGACGCCGGCGTCGTTCAGCGCCTGGTCGAACTCGGCGTTGTGCTCCGCGGTGATGTTCGCGTCGTCGCCTGCCTGCAACGCCAGGATCGGCGCTTCGATCTGAGGCGCTCGTTCAACAGCGCTCGGCCCGCCGCGCGGGCGCGTCGGAGAGCCGTAGAACCCGATCGCACCGGCGAGCCCGTGGCCGGACGCGGCACCGACCCACGACGCGCGGCCGCCGAAGCAGAAGCCGACGCTGAAAACCGTCTGCACACCGAGGCCGCGCAGTTGCTCGACCGCCGCGCGCGCGTCCGCCTGCACGCCGTCGTCCGTCGTCTGCTCGACGTGCGGCATGTACTCGAAGTCGTCGTCGCGCTTGGCCGCCCCGGCGGTGCGACCGAAGTAGTCGAACGCGATCGCGGCGTAGCCGCGCTCGGCGAACCGAAGCGCAAGCTCCTCGTAGAAGCGGTAGAGCCCCCGCACGTCGGGATAGATGACGACGCCGACGGCTGCCGGCTCGTCCGGTGTCGCGAGAAACGCCGCGAACGCGTTGCCGTCCGCCGCGGTGAGCACGAGGTCATCGTGCGAAACGGCGGCTCCAGCGATCACGGGGATCGGCGGAGCGGAATCGAGGTCGAAGCACACTGGTGTCTGACACCCTATTCAAGCGGCCGCTTCGAACCGAGACCCGAACGGTGTCAGACACCAGTTCGAAGCGCCGGCGCTGGCCATGGTGTCTGACACCCTTTTGTGTTGAACTTTTCGCGGTTATGCCGAATGACCAGCGGCCGGCGCGGGCATCGTTGTGGGATGGGACGGCCTCCACGCGATTACCACCCCGACGGCATCTATCACCTGACGAGCCATGGGATCGATGACCGCCCGATCGTTCGCGACGACTTCGACCGACAGGCGTTCTGCATTCGCTTCCGACGCATCGCCCTGGCCGAAGGATGGGAGCTCTACGCGGCCTGCCTCATGGACACCCACCACCACCTCCTGATCGGCCCGAAGCTCGGACGCATTTCGGACGGGATGAGGTTGCTCAACGGCGGCCACTCGCGCGCGTTCAACGAGCGTCACGGACGTCGGGGTGCGTTGTTCGAGTCACGCTACCGCGACTGGACGATTCGCGACGAGTGTCATTTTCGGGAAGCCGTGCGGTATATCGAGGAGAATCCCGTCGCCGCCGGGATGGTCGAGTCACCCGGTGACTGGTGCTGGTCTACCGCGGCCGGCGACTCGCCCTTCAAGGTGTCTGACACCTCGGTACCCGCCGGGACAGCGCGCGGTGAACAGGTGTCAGACACCAGTTCGGACCCCGGGGCGCTCCCTCGCCGGTAGACGCAGCTCGGCTCGCAGACGCGTTCCGCCGCCGGGAGGTCTTCCACATCGACCTTCTCCTTGAGCGCCGCCGCCGATTTCGCCGAGCGCCGCTGCTTTGTACGCGACTTTGTCTTGGGTCAACCGTACCGTCGTGGCGCGTCAGCCAGTTAGGCCGCGGGCTTGCCCTCCGGATAGCGCGGTAGGCCGTCGTCGGGGACCGGCTCCCACGCGGAGGCAAACGCGACGAACTGGCGCCACTGCGGCCTGATGCCGGGATCGCCGTCGAAGGTGCCGAGCCGGACGCTCATCGCGCCGCTCGTCGGATGCCTGCTCCAGAGTGCGCTCCCACACGCCGAGCAGAAGCACTTCGCGAAGCCTTCGTCGGGCGGTACCCATTCGGAGACGAGCTCCGCACCGGCGACGACGCGGAACGAACCCGGCGCGACGCGCGCCTGCGTCGAGGCACCGGTCCCGGTACGGCGCTGGCACCGCGTGCAGTGACAGTAGGACGCCGACACGAGCGGCTGGTTGATCTCGTAGCGAACGCCGCCGCACAGGCAACCACCGGTCAGCAAAGGTCTTTGGCCCATGTAGGCTGAGAAGCGTACTAGCGGCGGGGTCAATGTTCTGCACTCCGGGGGTGCACTGCGGTGGGCGACTACAAATATGAGTTGCGGCGTGATGACGCCGTCATAGCGACGGGGCGGATCCAGCTCGACGACCCTCCCTCACCGGGCGACACCCTCTCACTGGGGACGCAACTCGTTCGCGTGGAAGATGTCGTGCACCTCGGCCGCACGCCGCGACTGATTCTCGAAGCGCGGTAAGAAACTAAGCAAGCTGCTTCGGCAGCACGATGTCGCTCGCGTCGATCCCGAGTGACTGTGCAAGCCGGATGCCCTGCTCGAGATCCTCGCGCAGCATCCTGATGTCAGCGTCGCGCATCAGGGCGCCGATGAACTCGCGCGCCTTCGGGCGCCAGAGCGCGTGCTTCGCGAAGACCGGCAGCAGGCTGTTTGCCGCGGAGACGAGGCTCGTCTTGACCGACTTCCCGGCGTTCTCGAGCAGCACACGCTCGTACGCCATCCCCGCACCGTGGTGAATGCCGTCGTCGATCGTCAGGCGATTGCAGAGGTCCTCGAGGATCGTTCCGCGCGTCGCGCGCGCGATCATCCGGAAGCGGGGAATGATCAGACGCTCGTAGAAGACCTGCATCAGGAAGACCTTCTCCTCGAGCGTGTCCGCGTGCAGCACGTGCTGGGCGAGCTCGTCCAGGTACGGATCGCGCTCCGCCATCCCGCCGGTCTGCCCGATCAGCTTCAACCATGCCTCGGTGTGGCGCGACTCGTCCTGCACCATCGTCGTGTAGTAGAGCTTCGCCTCGTGGTCGGGAGCGATCGCAAAGAGCTGCGTCGCCATCTCGACCGCCAGCTCGTCGGCCTGAAGCTGCTGCGTGATCACCGACCGCCAGAGATCCTGCCGACGCGCCAGCTTCTGGGGTGAGCCCTTGTACTCCGGGATCGCTGGGATCTCGCCCCACGGCAGGTCTTTGACCTGCCATTCAGCGCGCTTCGCCAGCTCGTAGTAGCGGGAGACTCCGGAGAGATCGCGCTGATGCGCTCCCTCGGGCGCCTCCTCGACGCGTTCCTCGACCTCCATCGGCCGCAAGCCTATAGCCCGGGGAGGGCGGAGTTATGCGGTCAGCGCAACGGGGATGCCGGATGGGTCGAGCACCTCAGTGCCGCCGAGCCGCTCCGCCAGCGCGCCGCGGGAGGCTTCGTCCGGCAGCACGATCGTCAGCTGCGTCAGCCGCGCGTAACCCTCTGGCGCGTACGGACGGCCCGCGCTCTGCCACGTGTTGCCGCCGAGG
>JBKJQL010000137.1:0-5881 GCA_046594035.1 Gaiellaceae bacterium | reverse complement strand
TGCCCTCGTGCTCTGGGAGGCGCAGTTCGGCGACTTCGTGAACGGTGCCCAGATCGTCGTCGACCAGTTCATCACGGCGGGGCTCTCGAAGTGGGGGCAGACGTCACGCCTGACGCTGCTGCTGCCGCACGGGTACGAAGGCAACGGCCCGGAGCACTCCAGCGCGCGGCTCGAACGGTTCCTGCAACTCGCCGCGCAGGAGAACCTTCGCATCGCGAACTGCACCACCGCCGCGCAGTACTTCCACCTGCTCCGCCGTCAGGCGCTCGACGCTACCGCCCGCCCGCTCGTCGTCGTCACTCCGAAGGGCCTGCTGCGGTTGAAGAATGCGACCTCGAAGCTTGTCGACCTGGCGGACGGTGCCTTCCGTCCGGTGCTCGACGACCCGGGCGCGAACAAGGAAGCCGTGCGCCGGCTCGTCCTCTGCAGCGGCAAGATCTACTACGACGTCGTCGGTCACGAAGCTCGCACCGAAGCCGAGTCGGTCGCGGTCGCACGCATCGAGCAGCTCTACCCGTTCCCGACCGAGCAGGCGCGCGAGCTCGTCGCCGCGTACCCCTCGTTGGACGAGGTCGTCTGGGTGCAGGAAGAGCCGCAGAACATGGGGCCGTGGCGGTCGATCCGCCATCGGCTCGAAGAGGCGACCGGCGCTTTGCCGGTGCGGTTCGTCGGCCGCCCGTGGCGCGCCAGCCCGTCCGAGGGCTATCCGACCGCGCACCTGATCGAGCAGGACCGGATCGTGCGCGAGGCGCTCGGTAAGCGCTAGCGCTTGCGTTTTTTCTGCGCGTCCATCGCCTGCTGGGCGATGCGCGGACCGTGCTGCTTCGCCTGACTGACGAGCCACTTGCGCTGCTTCGGCGTCAGGCGGCGCCAGACGTCCCAGAGCGCGAACGCTGCTCCGACGGGACCGAGGCGTGGAAGGCGCGGCATGCACCCATAGTGCCCGGTCTTCCTACTTCTTGCGGAGACTGGCGCCGAGCGCCGCGATCGTCTTCGCGGTCGAACTGACAGGCTTGGCTGCGGTTCGCGGAACCGACGCGGCGGTGAGCACCCGGGCCCGAACGAGCGGCGCGGTGGGGGCGAGCCTGCTGATCACCGCGGAGCGGTGTGTCTTCAGCAGCTTCCGGGCCGGACTGACCTGGACGACCGTGCGCGGCCGCGCCACGTAGCTGTAGCGCCGCGGAGCAATTGCCAGGGGGGCCTGAACCTTCGCCTTCGTTCGCTTGACGAGCCGGATCACGCGCGGGGGCACGGCTTGCACCGACCGGGCTTTCTCGGCGAGGGGAACGGCCACGCGGACCGGCTGATCGGGGCCGAGCAAACGACTCGGGAGCAGGAGAAGTCCCGCCACCACAGCAAATGTAAGCCCGCCCGCAACCACCTGTGCCCAAGAAAGCCTCATAAATCCCCCTGCTTTGGCCGAAAAGGACTGCACGAGGCTCATCGGCACAATTCCCTTGAGTCTTTAGCCGCCATGGGAAGCTTCAAGTTCAAGCTGGTTGTCTGGTTTGCGCTCCTAGCGCTGCTGCCGCTTGGGATCGCGTTCTACGGCTACGACTCACTCGCCAAGCGGAGTGAGACGCGCCGGGCGGACGCTGCGCTCCAGGCAGGCCTGCGGGCAGCGGTTTCGGGCTATGCCGAGCGACTCGATGCCGCTGGGCGGGCCGCGCACCAGCTCGCCGCCGACCCGGCGCTGCAGCGCGCGCTGCGCGGTCACGACCGCCGCACGCTGCAGAAGATCCTCTCGAGCGTTCCGGGTGCGCATCTCGGCAGCGGCGCGCGGTCCGTCTCGGTGCTCTACCGCGGTCGCCTGCTCGGCCGGGTCTCCGTCTCGGTGCCGTGGAACGAGCGGACGCTGAAATCGCTCGCCGGCGGGCTCGAGAATGGCGACCGGCTTGTCGTCGTGCGCGGCTCGCGCATCGTCGCCGGCGCGACCGGAACGCTCAACCTCGTACCGGGGCATGCGGACCGCGTGCGCGTCGGAGTGACCGAGTACCGCGCGCTCAAAACGGCGCAGCTGCCGAGCGGCGTCGCCCTGGCGGCCCTGACGCCGCAGCGGCGGATCGACTCGGCCGCCCGCGCCTCGGAGCGCACGATCCTCATCGCGCTCCTCGGATCGCTGGTGCTGTTCGGCCTCGCGACCTATTTGCTCGGGCACTCGATTGTGCGCACGCTCGGACGTGTCGTTGATGCGGCGAACGCGATCGCACACGGCCGGCTCGGCGGGCGCGTCGACGTTCGGGGTCGCGACGAGTTTGCGCAGCTCGGGAATGCCTTCAACCGGATGGCCGCGACGCTCGAGCTCCGACTTGCGGAACTGGAGACCGAGCGCAGCCGCGTCCGCGACGCCGCGGCCCGGTTCGGCGAAGCGCTGGTCGCAACGCACGATCCGGGGCAACTCGTCCAGGTCGTCGTGGAGTCGGCCGTCGAAGCGACGGGTGCCGCGGGCGGCGTCGTGCTCGGCCCGCAGGGAGAGCTCGCGCGTGCGGGCGATCCCGATTCGGGCTCGGAGCGGCTCGCGTTCCCGCTCCGCGTCGGCTCGTCCGACTTCGGCTCACTCGTCCTCACCTCCGACACGTTCGAGGCCGACCAAGTCGAGACCGCCGCGTCGCTCGCCGCGCAGGTCGTGGTTGCGCTCGAGAACGCGCGCCTGCACCGCATGGTCGAGCGGCAGGCGATGGTCGACAGCCTCACCGGCCTCGCGAATCGGCGCAGCCTCGAAGAGACATTGCGGTCCGAGCTCGCGCGCGCCGCGCGCTTCAGCGACTCGGTGTGTGTGGTGCTCGCCGACCTCGACGACTTCAAGCAGGTGAACGACCAGTACGGCCATGCCGCGGGCGACGAGGTGTTGAAGGCGTTCGCCGTCGCCCTGCGCAAGACGGTGCGTGAAAGCGATGTCGCGGGCCGCTGGGGCGGCGAGGAGTTCGCGCTCGTGCTGCCCGGCACCGACGCGGCCGGCGGGGCCCGGCTCGCAGAGCGTGCGCGGGCCGCGATCGAGGCCCGCCAGGTGCAGATGCCGAACGGTGACCGCTGCACCGTCACGGCCAGCTTCGGCGTCGCCTCGTTCCCGGAGAGCCAGGAGCTGGGCGAAATCCTCGCGGCGGCCGATTCGGCGCTCTATGCCGCAAAGGGCCAGGGAAAGAACCGCGTTGTCGTCTCCGCCGAGTCGGTTTCGACCTGAGTCGTCTACACTCTCTCGCCGGAGAGTTATGGCGTCAGAGCAGGAGGATTTCATGGCGGTCGACACGTCGTCGATGTTTTCGCAGGTGATCCAGGACCACCTCGAGCTGAAGCGGCGCAATGCGGCGCTCGAGCACGAAATGCCCCTCGGGAAGTACATGCACGACGACCCGTTCGAGAATCACCCGCTGTTCAAGACGGAGGAGCAGGCGCGAATCGAAGACACGATGGACGGCGTCCAGGGCATCGAGGCCGAGGAGACCTCCCTCGACTGGCCGACGACCGAGGACACATTCATCGATCCTCCCGCTGCCGCCGCTCCGCCCATGCCCGAGGAGACCCAGGAGGCTGCCGCGCCCACGCTGGACGCAGATCAGCCATCCGACGAGAACCTCTGGTCGCGCTCGCGCGACTTCGACTGGGGCGACTAGCCCCCACCGGGGTGCGGCGTTCCGGTCGGATGATCGGGCGTGATGACGCTCGTCCAGCCGAGTCCTATTAACGGCTTCGGGCATTCGCATGACGTGGGCGATGGTGGATTTCGGTCGGGAATCACGCAGCTACTGGGCCGTCGGGCTTAATGCGCGAACCGCTCAGCGGCGGATCGTGACCGGAGTTCCGGCACCGAGACGCACAACGAGCCAGCTGACGGCACCGTCGGCGATCCGAACGCAGCCGTGGGAAGCGGCGCTGCCGGGGATGCCGCCGACGTTGGCGAGGCCGTGGATCGCGACCTGGCCGGGGCCGCCGTCGAACTCCTGAAACACGGTCGAGCGGGCGGAGAGCGCGAGCGCGTAGGGGGCGCCGACGGCGCTCGGCGCGAGCGCGATCGCTTCCTCGACGAAGAAGTGGCCGAACGGCGTCGGGGTTGACGGCTTGCCCACGACCGCCAGGAACGAACGCTGCAAGCGGCCTGCCTTGTAGACGAAGACGCGGCGGGCGTCTGTGCGAACGACGATCCGCCAGGGGGTGGCGGCCGCGGTCGTGTCGCGCGCGTTGATCCAGCCTGTGTGACTGTTCGGTCGTCCCGGCAGTTCAACCTGCAGCCAGTGGCTGCCTGTGGGGCTTGTGAAGCTGGCAAGAACCGGCAGGACTGTCTGCTGGCCGGTCAGGGGACGGCGCGCGCGCAGCTGGCCGATTTTCTTTCCGGCCAGCGACGGCATCGCGAACGCGGTGTGGGTTGCTCCCAGCCGGACGAGTGCCTGGCTGAGCAGCGCACCGCTGCTGCCGCTATTGCGTGTGATACCGCCGCTCGCTGCTGCCTGCGACTTCGTTGTTGACGTCGGCGTCGAGGCAGCGTGGGTGGTGCTCGGTGCGACCGCGCCTAGTACGGTCGCACCGAGCGCTGCGAGAAGGACAAGCGCAGAGACGGACTGCCGCGGTGCCCGTCCCTGCAACTTCAGACCGACCATCGTTCTAACCGGTCAGACCGACGTGCTTGATCGGCGGCGTGGCGTGCGTCTTCGCGGCCTTGACGGCCACCTTCTTGACGACGTGCTTCTTCACGACCGGCTTCTTGACCGGCTTCTTGACCGGCGGCTTGATGACCGGCTTCGGCGTCGTCGTGACCGTCGTTGTCGTTGCAGCCGTGGTCGTTGCAGCCGTGGTCGTTGCAGCCGTGGTCGCGGGAGCGGTTATGCAGGACGGCCGGGTGATCGTGTTCGTGTCCAGCGTCACCGCGCCGTCACGGGCAAGAACCCGCCCCTCGACTGTTGCACCTGTAGTGACGGTGATACTCGTTTGGGCGAGGATGCTGCCGCGGAAGCTCGATCCCGTACCGAGCGTTGCTGAACTGCCGACCTGCCAGAAGACGTTGCAGGCCTGCGCGCCGTTGACGAGGTTGACCTGACTGGCCGATGCCGTGGTGAGCGTCGAACCTGCCTGGAAGACGAAGACCGCGCTCGGATTCCCGCCGCCGTCCAACGTTAGCGCTCCGGTCAGCCCGATTGAGGAAGCCGACTTATAGACACCCGGCGCCAGCGACTTCCCGCCGAGATCGGCGGCGATAGGAGAACTCGGCCCTTGCCCCGCGGCGTTGTTATACGCGGTCACGAGATCGGTTTTGGCTTGCTGCGTCACTGCATCGCCGCCGTGGTTGGTGCCGGTGATCGTCAGCGATCCTGCTCCGGTGATCGTTGTCGTCGGGTAGGTGCCGATGTCACCTTTGAGCGTGGTTGGGCCGGTGTTGGTGATCCCGGATCCCGCCAGGACGGCGAAGCTGTCAGCTGCGCCCAGGCCAATCGGGCTAGCGGCGGAAGCGCCGGAGACCAACACGACGAGCAGGCCCGCGGCGAAGACGGCGGCCAGACCGACAAGCGAGACCGATCCGGATCGGGCGCGCGAACGGCGAAAGGTGGACACGACTCTGTGCAGGGCAGGGGCAAGCGTCCTGGGACGGAATGAATCGGTCACTGCGGCACCACTTTCGGCAGGGGTGCAAGCGCTCTCGGCACTCGCTAGAACCGGCAGGGTACTCCGATTGTGATTGTGCGCACGAGGTTCGGGTTTCTCCTAGCACCATCCGTGCCTCATGGTGCACTCCGGGACGCTCCTATGGAATGCGTCGTGTCAAGCGGGCAGCATTGATCCGTCCCGGCTGTTGCGGGGTTTGGGTGTCGGCGGGGGGAGCGCACCGGCGTACGTGGCTGTTGCCGGACTTGGTGATCGCGCCTTGGCGTCGCGGCTCGCGGCTTGAGTGCTC
>JBKJQL010000107.1:0-17660 GCA_046594035.1 Gaiellaceae bacterium | reverse complement strand
CTCGAGCCGTGCGCGGTCGAGGCCGCGGATCGCGGCGAGGATAATGTGGTCGAGGTCGCGCTCGCCATCCCGATTTCGCTTCATCGGGTTGAAGCGCAGCTCGAGCGTCGTGATCTGCTGCGAGCGGTAGGCGCCGCCGATCGCCGCGTGCACGCTCCGCTCGACAGCGAGCGGCGAGGACTGGATCAGCTCCGTCAGATGGTAGATGCGATCGAGCGAGTCGAGATCCGGCACGCCGCGCGGGTCGGACACGGTGACCATCCGGTCGAACTCCCAGTAGTCGCGTGTCGGGAGCGCGAGCCCCTGCTCGTGCCCGAGGCTCCACATGATGTCCGTGGCCACCGAGCCTCCCAGGTGCGTGTGGAGCTCTGCGAGCCCGTCGTCGAACACGCCGTCGAGTCTATGCAGCCGCGTACGCCCAGTCGGGTTCGTCGAACACGATGTCGCCGGGGTGAGGCTGCCCGCGGAACCGAACGCGTGCCACGAGCGACTGGAGCGCGCTGCCGTGCTCGCCGGTGATGCTCGTCGGCACGTCGGCGGGTCGCAGCGGGCGCCACAGATACGGGAGCGCGCTGCGTGGCCCGAACAGGACGACGTTCTGCGTTCCGGGCAGCGCAGCGCTCGGAACGATCGCGCCGGGCGCCCCCGACTCGCGCAGAACGTCGCCAAGGTCATGGCAAGAGCTCCAGTCGTCATCGACCCACTGCTTTGCGAACTCGACCTCGACGAGACCATCGGCGGGGATCTGGAGCGCCCAGGTGCGGAGGTCGAGCGCGCGAACTCGCTCGTGTGTGCGCGCGTCCAGCCGTCGCATCGCCTCCGCGTGCGGCCCGAGCGGGTGCAGCGAGAGGTACTGCGTCGGTTCCGCCTCGGTGCCCCGGTGATAGCGCCCTGGGCGGCGCTGAGTCTGCATGTCGGTGCGGAGCGGTGTCAGGTAGTCGCAGTTCCGGTAGGCGATCACGTGGCGGTCATCGACCTCAGGTCCGCGGCGAGCCCGACGAGCCGTGCGTACTGGTTCGGCCTGTCGAGTAGGTCGACCGGACGCTTGCCGGCGAGGTCGGGCAGCTTCCACGAGAACCAGGCGATCGCACCCGCGGGAGTGAGCGCGAAGCGGAGCTGGTTGAAGATGCGGGCGATCGCTCGCACGCGTCGCAGGTCGTCGCCCTCCGGCGCCGCCTTCTCCGCCGGCGAGAGCCACCGCTGGAACTGTCGCGGGCTGACGCCGACGAGCTTCGCGAGTTCCGCCTGCGACACCTCGGCGCGCTCGGCCAGCCAGGCGACGACCTCCTTGCCTGAACGGTCGTCCGAGACGGGCTGGTCCTCGGCGATCGATGCGAATGCCTGCGCAAGCGCGTCGAGTGCGAACCGCAGCCGGTCGCGCGATTCGGGAAGCTTTGGCTCCATCAGGGCGATCTGCGCGCTTAGCGTGGAGCGCAGGAGCACCTCGACGTAGTACGGGTCGACGTCGCTCCACGCACTGCGGTGCGCGTCGACGGCGTCCGTGAGCTCGCGAACGGGCTTCTGGATCGCCAGCGGGATCGTGGTGTGCGCCCCAAGGCGATGACTCAGACGCAGCAATTCGGACGCGGCCTCTGCGGGTCGGGACAGGTCGCGGATCGTTTCGAGTACGGCGTTCATCTGACGTAAGCATACGTCATGTGAACGACGTCGCTGTGGCAATCGCCCTTACGGCGTCAGACCGGTTGATCAGTCCCCGTTGAGCTCGGCGAGCAGCTCGAGATCCCGGACGTGATGTGAGGGCAACGTGTAGCCCGTGTGCGCCTGGCGTTGCAGCTCGGCCGAGAGGCAGCGCACTCGATGGCCGTCGATCTCTCCGATCGCGCCCAGTCCTTCTGCAGTGAAGGAGTAGGGCACGTTCCAGAGCATTTCGATCACACCGTCCACGCCTTGGCGCACGACGTGAACGTCGACCTCTCGCCCATCCGCGTCGCCGTAGACGAACGCCGTCGGCTGCTCCAGGTCGGTTGTCCACCTCTCGTCGCGAATCCACCGAACCTCGTCGTCCCACACGTACTTGAAGGCGAAGCCACGCTCGATGAGGCGAAGCCGCAG
This sequence comes from Gaiellaceae bacterium, assembly GCA_046594035.1. Taxonomy (GTDB): domain Bacteria; phylum Actinomycetota; class Thermoleophilia; order Gaiellales; family Gaiellaceae; genus PALSA-600. The sequence continues at coordinate 15,587 of JBKJQL010000107.1, read as the reverse complement.
GCGCTCGACGCCTGTCACTTCGACGAGAATGTCCACGTCGTGGTGTGGCCGCGTCTGTCGCCCGAGCAGCGCGTCGACTCCCCATCCGCCCATGAGCCAGACCGGTGCGGCGGCAGCTTCGAAGTCGCGGCAGAGCGCGACCACGTCCGAGCCCGTCACGTACGCGCCGGTCACGCGACGAGCTGGGCTTCGACGAGCGCGAGGCCGAGGGCGACCGCGTCGTCGAACTGTTGCTCGTCGACGAGGCCCGGCAGGTCGGAAGTCAGGTGGTACTCGTCGTACGGGAAATGGAGAACTGTCACGGCCGGGATGTCGTTCTCTGCGAACCAGTGCGAATCGACTCCGCCCGTCGCGGGGCCCGTTTCGAGCTCGTAGCGCTCGAGCAGTCCGAGCGCGCGCGCGATGCCGGTGGCGCGCTCCAGGTATTCGGGAGGAGAGGCGAGCACGTTCAGCTTCTCGCCGCGCGCGATGCAGTCGAGGTTCACGACACCGGTGATCTGCTCGAGCTCGCCGCGCAGCTTCGCTTCGTCGACGTACCAGCGCGAACCGGTCAGCTTGATCTCCTCAGCCGCGAACGCGACGAGCTGCACCGTACGCGCGAGGTCGCGTCCCTTCAGCGCTTCGCCGATCCGACGCACGCCCTCCACACCGGATGCGTTGTCGATTGCACCCGGGCCGCGCCACACCGAATCGAAATGCGCGGTGACGAGCACGCGCTTGTCGCTCCGGCCGGGTAGCTCGGCGATCACGTTCCGCTCGCGCCGGCCGGGGAGGAAGCGGCCGCCGACCTTCAGGCGCACGCGCATGCCGTCCTGCAAGCGCTCCGCGTCGGCGCGCGAGACGAACGCCGTCGGCGGTGTCGTGATGTGGATGTGTGGCGACAGGAACGGAATCGCGCCCGTCGAGAACGGGCTCGTCAGCAGGCGCGCCACCTCTCGTCCGTCGTGAACGATCGCGAAGTTCGGCAGCTTGCCCTCACCGACCGGCGCGGCCGACTCGCCGATGCGCTTGACCTCGCCCTCGCCGTCGAACGCGTGCGCGTAGATGCACGGCCCCGCGTCCCACCGCTCTCCCTCCACCTCGAGCTCGGGCTCGTCCGCCTCGTAGGCGAGGAGCGGGAACTCCTGGAACCGGGTCTCGAGCCCGAGTTCCCGGAACGCCTCGGCGACGATGTCGGCGGCGCGCGCCGCCTCGTCGCTCCCGGCTGGGCGCGACCCGACCCCGACCGAGAGCGCTTCGATCAGATTCACGTGCGCGAGTCTAAGGTGCTGCTCGTTGAACGGGGGATCGTCCCATACGATCACGCAAGTGCGCTCCCGGCCCGAACGCCTGAAACGGCTCCCGCAGCAGTACTTCGTCGCCCTCCTGGGGCGCGTCGCCGCTGCGGCGGCGCAGGACGGGCCGCGGCTCGTCGATCTCGGCCGCGGCAACCCGGAAACGGGCCCGCCGCCGCACGTGGTCGAGGCGCTGCGCTCCTCCGCGCTCGAGCCGGATGTGCACGGCTACGCGCCGATCCGCGGGCTCCCGCGCACGAAGGAGGCAATCGCCGCGCGGTACCGCGACGTCTACGGCGTCGAGCTCGACCCCGTGACCGAGGTGGCGCTCGTACCCGGCACGAAGACGGCGATCGTCGAGCTCGCGCTCAGTCTCTGCGACGAGGGCGAAACGCTGCTCGTGCCCGATCCGTACTACCCGGACTATCCGTCCGGCCCGGCGCTCGCCGGCGCGCGCCTGGAGACGGTCGCGCTGCGCCCCGACGAGGGCTGGTCGCCCGACCTCGACGCTGCGCCCGAAGCCGCGGCGCTCTACCTCAACTACCCGTCCAACCCGTGCGCGGTGTGCGCGCCGGAAGGGACCTTCGAGTCCGCCGTTCGCTGGGCCGGGCGCACGGGCGGCGCGGTCGTGCACGACGCCGCGTACATGGACCTCGTCTACGACGGCCGCAAGCCGCAGAGCTTTCTCGCGACGCCCGGCGCGAAGGACGTCGGCGTCGAGATGTGGTCGATGTCGAAGACCTACGGCATGGCGGGCTGGCGCGTCGGGTTCGTGCTCGGCAACGCGGAGATCGTCGAGCGAATCAACCTGCTGAACGACCACAACCGGGTCGGAATCTTCGCGCCGGTGCAGGCCGCGACGATTGCCGCGCTCGAGGGGCCTCAGGACTCCGTCGCCGAGCGCGTCGACACCTACGCGCGCCGCCGCGACGTGCTCGCGGACGCGCTGCCCGAGCCGATCCTGTGCGAAGGCACCTTTTTCGTCTGGCTCCGCCTGCCCGACGGACTGACGGCCGAGGCATTGCTGCGCGAGCATCGCGTCGCAGTTGCGCCCGGTGAGGGTTTCGGCGCGAGCGGCGCCGGCTGGGCGCGCCTGTCGCTCGCCGTCTCGGACGAGACGATCGAGCTCGGCGCGGAACGGCTGCAACGCGCGTTCGCGGGGGTCGCCGCATGAAGATCGGGATCGTCGTTCCCTTCTCCTGGTCGTACTGGGGAGGAGTGGTCGAGCACGCCGAGCACCAGGCTGCTGCGTTGCGCCGCCGCGGGCACGACGTGAAGATCCTCATGGGCAACGACCCGCCGGGGAAGCTCACGCGCTACCTGCACCCGCGCAGCGGTCGTCACGGCGATCTGCCGGAGGGAATCATCCCCGTCGGTCGCTCGGTCGTCGTGCCGGCGAACGGATCACTGCCGAACATCGTCCTCTCGCCGCGCGCGATGCCGCGAATCCGGCGGATCCTCGCGGAGGAGCAGTTCGACGTGATCCACGTGCACGAGCCGATGACGCCCGCGGTGTGCGTCGCCGCGATCTCGTTCGCGCAGTGCCCGATCGTCGCGACGCACCACGCGCACGGCGACCTCGGCTGGATGCGCGGCGCCATGCACTTCTGGGGCTTCCTGATGGATCGCATCGACGCACGCATTGCCGTCTCGCCGATGGCGGAGGAATCCGCTGCGCGCTGGATTCAGGGGCCGTACAAGGTGATCCCGAACGGTGTTCTCATCCCCGAAGCCGCTGATCCCCTCGACCGCGATCACGCGGTCGTTTTCATTGGGCGGCACGACGCGCGCAAGGGCTTGCCCGTGCTGCTGAAGGCGTGGCCGCAGATCCACGCGGCGACGGGCGCGCGACTCCGCATCATCGGTACCGATCCGATGCAGTACCGCCTGCTGCACGCGCGTCTTCGCTTCAACGAGGCCGGCATCGACGTGCTCGGCATCGTCCCGAACGAGGTGCGGACGCACGAGCTCGAGCGCGCGAAGCTGCTCGTGACTCCGGCGCTCGGCGGCGAGAGCTTCGGCCTCGTGCTCGCGGAAGCATTTGCCTGCGCGACACCCGCGGTCGCGTCCGACATCCCGGGCTATGCAGCGGTCGCGATCCCCGAGGCGGCGACTCTCGTCCGGCCGGACAATCCGGACAAGCTCGCGGCCGCGGTGATCGAGATGCTCCGCGACGAGGAGCGTCGCGTCGAGATGGGCCGCGCGGCGCGCGCTCATGCGCTCGCAAACTACGCGTGGGACGACATCGCCCGGCGGCTCGAGGAGACGTACCTCGAGGTGGTTGCATGAGTCGCGTCAAGCTGCCCCCGGGCCGCTGGCGGATCCTGCTCGTCGTGCCGCTGATGGCGGTCGCGGTCGCGCTGATCATCTGGCGCGGACCGAACTGGAACAGTGTCCAGAACGCCTTCACGCTCGTCCGCTGGGAGTGGGTGATCGCTGCGATCGGCCTCAATCTCCTCTCGGTGCTGGCGCGCGCGTTCGCGTGGGAGACGGTGCTCAAGCAGTCGATCGAGGCGCCGCGCCCCGGCTTCCGTTCCGTCTTCTCGGCATTCTCGGTCGGGCTCTTCGCGAACGCCGTCCTGCCGGGGCGCGTCGGCGAGCTGGCGCGCGTTGCCGTGCTGCGCCGTCGCATCACGCGCGGGAAGGGCGCGACCGCAACGCTCATCGGCTCCGTCTTCGCGCACCGCATGTTCGACCTGTTCCCCGCGGTGACGCTTGTGATCTGGGTGCTGCTGACGGCCAAGATCCCCGGGTGGGCGCTGACGTCGATCGCGCTCGTGCTGGCGATCGGCCTCACCCTGTTCGTCATCACACTCGTGCTCGCCCGGCGTGCCCAACGTGACGCGCTCGATGGGCTCGGCCCCTTGCGGGTGCTGCTCGCGCGCGCGCGGCTCGGGCTCGTGGTGATGCGCGCGCCGGTCGCCGCGGCGACCGCAGCGTCCTTTCAGTTCGCGGGCTGGACGTGCCAGCTGCTCGCGGTCTGGTCGGCGATGCGCGCCTTCGAGATCTACTCGTCGCTGTCCGCGGCCGGTCTCGTGCTCGTCCTGATCAACGTCGCGACAATCTTCCCGCTCTGGCCGGGCAACTTCGGGCTCGTGCAGATCGCGATCGCGGTGCCGCTCGTCAACTACGGCGTGCAGTACGCGAAGGGCGTCGCGTTCGGTGTGGGGCTCCAGGCGATCGAGGCGTCGGTCGGCGTCGGGGTCGGGCTGATCTTCCTGGCCCGCGAAGGTCTCTCGTACGCGGTGCTCAAGCAGATGGACGACGACGAGCGGATCGATGAAGCTTCTCGCAGCGCCGGCTAGCCTCAAGGGCGACCTCACGCCGATGGAGGCCGCCACGCTGCTCGCGGCGGGCATGCGCCGCGTCGCCGGCGTCGAGGTCGTGGAGCTGCCGGTCGCCGACGGCGGCGAAGGCACCGCCGCCGTCATCCACGCCACGCTCGGCGGGGAGTGGCGGACGGCAGTGGTCTCCGGCCCGCTCGGGGACCCGGTCGCGGCGCGCTGGCTGTTGCTCGACGACGGAACGGCGGTGATCGACGCTGCGGCGGCGATCGGGCTGCCGCTGCTCGGTGAGGACGAGCGCGACCCGATCCGCGCCTCCACGCGCGGGCTCGGCGAGCTGCTTCTTGCGACGCTCGCGGCGCAGCCCACGTCGATGCTCGTCGGTGTGGGAGGGACAGCGACCGTTGACGGCGGCGCGGGGATGCGCAGCGTGCTCGGGAGCTGGCTGCACGACGTTCCGATCCGGGTCGCGTGCGACGTGCGCAACCCGCTGCTCGGGGAGCGCGGAGCCGCGCGGGTCTTCGGGCCGCAGAAGGGCGCGGATGCAGAGGCTGTCGGGCAGCTCGAGTTGCGGCTCGCTGCGATGCAGGAGCTCGTGCCCTTCCGCGACCTACCCGGGGCCGGCGCGGGGGGCGGGCTCGGCGCGGCGTTCGCGGCGATGGGCGCCGAGCTGGTCGACGGCGCCGAGCTCGTCCTCGACCTGACGATGTTCGACGACGAAGCGCGCGACGCGGCCCTCGTCGTCACCGGTGAGGGAACCGTGGACGCGACAACGTTCGAGGGCAAGGCGCCCGGGACCGTCCTTCGCAGGTGCAAGCAGCTCGGCGTCCCGTGCGAGCTGTTCGGTGGGATCGTTCGTGAGGGCTTCGACGCACATGCACTGTCCGGCCGGCGGGCGCTCGCCGGCGAGGACTTAGTGCAACTCGGTGAGGAGCTAGCCCTGACGCTCGCCCGCGGGTAGGCGTGTCTCTGGGGATGGCTCAGACCAAGCAGGTCGCACGGGTCGGGCGCCGGGCATAGCGGTGTCTACGTTCAAGCCCGACCCGGGTCGAGCTGCGCCGCGTCTGAGCCAACATCCGGGGGTGCGACTATCCGCGGGCGAGCGTCATTTGGCTTCGATTTCGCGTAGCCGCTGCGCGAGCGAGACGAGCATCGGCCAAGCGATCGTCGCGTTCTCTTCGACGAGCGGGCGGAACTGCCAGGGCGTGAGCCCGTAGCAGCGGACGTCCGTCTTCGCGGTGATCGTCGAGGAGCGCGGGCCTTCGTCGATCAGTGCGATCTCGCCGAAGTAGTCGCCCGAGCCGAGCGTGCGCCGCTCCTCGCCACCGACCGTGACGACGGCCTCGCCGTCTTCGATGATGAAGAACCCGACGCCGCCGCCGCCTTCGCTGGTGATTTCCTGGCCGGCGGAGAACGTGCGGTCGGTGAACGTCCGGGAGAGCGTGTCGATGTGCTTGTCGTCCAGGCCCTTGAAGAGCGGGACGCGCTTGATGAGTTCCTTGGGAGCGGCCATGGCGCGATCCTAACGTAGCGCCACGCCCGGAATGCCCTCCAGGTCCCCAGCCCGCCAGCACACGGCGCGCTGCCGCGTCCTCAGTCGGCCCCGATAGAACCCCGCTATCGGGGCTCCCTGCGTCCTTGCATCGCTTGGTGCTGACGAACCGGGAACGTGGCCACATCCCGGGCGGGGCGCTACTCAGGTTCAGTTTGCGTCGAGCGAGCAAGCTCCTCGATCTTCCCCTGGACGCCTTCGAGCTTCTCGGCGCAGATCTTGTAGAGCTCCTCGCCCCGTTCCCAGAGCTTCGTCAGCTCGTCCACGCCCGCGTCACCGCGCTCCAGCCGCTCGACGATCTGCTCCAACTCCTTCTGAGCCTCCTCGAAGGTCATCTCACGCCGACGCCCCTCGCCGCCGTTCGCTCCCGCCCGGCAAGCCGGGCTCCGCGAACGGCTGACGACGCTGACAGCACGCGGCCTTCCGGGCCCGTGCAGAGCACTGTGCCCTCCGGCCGCGCACCGTCAGCATCGTCCGAGGAACGCGAGATTTCATTCGACCGTCGCTCCGAAGCTGCCGTCGGCGACGCGGACGGCGATCGCGTCCCCGGGAGCGACCTGATCGGCCGCGCGGACGACCTCGTCGCCGCGCCGCACGATCGCGTAGCCGCGCTCCAGCGTGGCCACCGGGCTGAGGGCGCCGAGTCGCGCGTGGGCGTTGTCGAGCCGCGCCCGGCGCCGCTCGAGCGTGAGCAGGGGCGCGCGGCGCAGGCGTTCGTGGGTGGCCGTCAGACGTTGGACGTGGCGCTCGGCGGCGCGGCGGGCGCCCAGGTGGAGGCCGTTGCGGGAGCGTGCGAGCCGCGCCCGCAGCTCGGCGATGTCCGGCACCACGAGGCGCGCGGCCGCGGTCGGCGTGGACGCGCGAACGTCCGCGGCGAGGTCGCACAGCGGCGTGTCCTGCTCGTGGCCGACCGCCGAGACGATCGGGACGGGGCAGTCGGCGACGGCGCGCACGACCCGCTCGTCCGAGAAGGGAAGAAGGTCTTCGAAGCTGCCGCCGCCGCGCGCGAGCACGATCACGTCCGCCCCGCGCCGGCAGAGGTCGCTGATTGCGGTCGCGATCGCGGCCGCCGCGCGCGGGCCCTGGACGTAGGTCTCCGCGACGAGGATGTTGGCCGGCGGGAAGCGCTGGACGATGTGCGTCAGCACGTCGCGCTTCGCGGCTGCGTCGTTGCCGGTGACGAGCCCGATCAGGCGCGGGTAGCGCGGGAGCGCCCGCTTCTTGTCGGCTGCGAACAGACCCTCGGCGGCGAGCTTCTTCTTCAGCCGCTCCAGAGCCGCGAGATGCGCGCCGAGCCCGAAGCGCTCGATCGTCAGCGCCTTGACGCTGAGTTGGCCCTTCTGCTCGTAGAGCTCGGCGCGTCCGAAGACGTGGACACGCTCGCCCTCGGCGAGGTTCAGATCGAGCGCGTCGAACTGGCCGCGTGGCATCTGCACCGGCAGCGTCGCCCCGTCCTCGGGATCCTTGAGCGTGAGGAACACGGACTGCCAGCGCTGCTGACGGCGGAGCTCGGTCACCTCGCCCTCGATCCAGAGCGTCGGCAGCTTGTTCAGCCACCGCGCAACGCCATTGTTGAAGCCGCGGACGGTGTAGACCTTCCGCCCCTCGACCTCCATCGCCTCGACTTTCATCGTCCCGATGCTAGATGGCCGGGTTGCGGCCGGGGAACTGCGGGCAGGTGAGTCTGAGCATCTACAAGGAGGATCGATGGCGAAGTTGACCGAGCAGCAGGCGGATCTCTTCCGCGGCAAGAACTGGGGCACGGTGGTCACGTTGCGTGAGGATGGCTCCCCGCATGCGACCCCGGTGTGGATCGACACCGACGGAGAGAACGTGGTCTTCAACACCGCGATCGGCCGTGCGAAGGAACGGCATCTGCGGCGTGACCCGCGCGTGTCCGTGACCGTTCTACCGGCCGAGGACCAGCAGGCGGGATACGTCTCGGTCTCCGGGACGGCCGAGCTCACCGAGGAGGGCGCCAACGACCACATCGACAAGCTGGCGCAGAAGTACCTCGGGCAGGACACGTACCCGTACCTGCAGCCGGGGGAGCGGCGCGTGATCGTGACCGTCACGCCCGACAAGGTCGACTCGATGGGGCACGAATAGGAGATGGGCGCGGACACCTGGCCCAAGGGCATCGCGGCGATCACGCTGTTCGTGGAGGACCTAGCGAAAGCCAAGGAGTTCTACGCCTCCGTCTTCGGCTTGCCGGTGATGTACGAGGACGAGCACTCGACGGTCTTCGACTTCGGGAACACGATCATCAACCTGCTGCAGGTGAGTGCTGCGCCGTCGCTCATCGAGCCGGCGACGGTCGCGACCCCGGACGCCGGCGCGCGGATGCAGTTCACGATCGAGGTGGACGACGTCGACGCGATGTGCGAGGAGTTGGTCTCACGGGGCGCGGAGCTGTTGAACGGCCCGATCGACCGGCCGTGGGGGATCCGCACCGCCAGTTTCCGCGATCCGGGTGGCCACATCTGGGAAATCGCGCACTAAGGAATGGAGCGGTAGAGCCGCACGAAGCAGCGGTGGAACCCGCGCGCCGGCCAGAAACGCGACGAGAAGAGGTTTGCGCCACACCGCGAGCAACGACCCCGCCGCGTCGAGGTGTTCGTCAGTGAACGCGCGAAGCTCGAGCCTGCTCATTTCGCCGAGCATTACCCGCCTCGGACGGCGTGTAGCGTGGCGGCATGGTCGACAGACTCCCGCGCGTTCTGCTCCGAGCCGAAGGAATGGCCGTGGCAGCTGCAGCGATCGCGCTCTACTTCCACGCCGACTACCCGTGGTGGCTCCTCGCCGCGCTCGTTCTCGTTCCCGACCTGTCGATGGTCGGATACCTGGCCGGGCCGACGATCGGAGCGGCGGCGTATGACGCTGCGCACACCTACGTGGTTCCCGTCGCCCTCGCGACAGCCGGAGTGATCGGCGACGCCGAGATCGCGCTTCAGCTCGGTCTGATCTGGCTCACGCACATCGGCGTCGATCGCGCAATCGGCTACGGGCTGAAGTACCCGACGGACTTCAAAGACACGCACCTCCAACGCGTGTGATGCGCCGCCGCTAGAGGTCGCGCCGCATCGTGAGCAGCCGTCCCAGCGGCTTGTAACCGAGCCGTGCGTTGATCGCGAGCATCGGCACGTTCGTGTCGTCGTTCACCGTCGAGACCCGTGTGATGCCGTTGGCGGCAGCCCAGCGCAGCGCCGCGATCTTCGAGGCGAGCGCCAAGCCTCGGCCGCGGAACTGCGGCAGCGTTGCGGTGAAGGCATTGGCCGCGCGTCCGAATTCGGGTGCAATGAACATGAGAGCGATCGCCGCGGCAGTCCCGTCGGCGACCGCGACGAAGCTGCCGTCCGCCGTGAAGCTCGGCTCGTCCCAGAACTCCGCCTGCCATTCGGCGAACGGCATCGGCGCCGGTGGGTTCGGCGTCGGCTCGTCGAGCGCGCCGGCGGAGTCGATCTCGAACACCACCTCGGGTCCGAGCTCGCTCGCCGGCACGATCGCGACGCCTTCCGGCAGGGGGAGCTCGACGGTGCGCGGATCGACTCCCGACGCGATGGCGACGCGTTCGTCGCGAAAGCCGTGGCCATGCGCAAAGGGAATGCCGGCGTCGTTCTCGAAGATCATCGTTGTCCAGGTCGTGGCCTTGAGCTCGTCGAGGTGGTGCACGAGGCGCTCGAGGAGCACGGTGCCGATGCCTCGGCGACGGTGATCGGGATCGACGATCACGCCGCCCCACGCCGCGCCCGTAGTTGTCGTGTGCGCGTTGAGGCCTGCCTGGGCGCGGGCGACGACCTCGCCCTCGACCTCGGCGACGACGGTGAGCGCGCGTACGCGGGCGGGAGCGGTGCGCCGGCGATGGAGCCACGACTCCGGCGTGACGACCATGTTCGGGTTCGCCTCGGCCATCAGCCGCACGACCGAAACTGCATCGGTATCGCGAGCCTCCCGAATCTCCACTGCCGCGAACGCTAACCGTCGGCCTGCCTCGTGCGCTCGTTGCGTCACGTGCTCGACGTACCGCGAGCGGTCTCGTCGCTCGCTTCGATCCCCATGGCGGCGCTGTACACCACCGAATTCCCCGGGCTCTACCGTGGGCCAGCGACGAGCAGGCGTTGAAGACGCTCATCCGCGCCGCCGTGACCCTGAACCGGTCCAAGACCACGAGCTAGATCCCGGCTCTCTGCAATGCCCCGGTGTCAGACACCAGTTGGCACGCCCGAGCGAGCGGGCTGACGCCGGAGCGCTAGAGCAGGATCTCGGCGGCGGTCTCGAACGTGCAGCCCGCCAGGACGAGCTCGACTGCCCGGTGCAGATCGGCTTCCGAATGGGCGACCTTCTCTGCGAGCGGCAGGGGGTAGCCGGCCTCGATCAGCACGTGGAGCCGCCAGGATTCGACCTTCTCGCGCTCGGACTGTGGGTTTTCGAGTGTCTGGGGCATTGAGGACGCCATTTCGTGTTGTTCTAGACGATCCCTGCCTCAGGAAGTTGGGGGCCAAACAGAACCATTACGCCCTCGTAGCGAGCTCGTCGAGCCGGCGCGCCAATTCGTGCAACCGGGCGTCCAGCACCGCCCGCTCGGCCTCCGCGTCCGTCGCGATCTCGTGCAGGCGCTCCCGCAGGCTGGACTCGACCTCGTGGGAGCGGTTCTCGAGCGACTGGACCGCGTCGTCGCGCTGGCGGTCCAGCGCAGCCCGTAGCCGGGCGAGGCGCTCCTCGACGCGCGTCGCTGCTGCGTCGCTGACGTGGTTCAGCCGCTCCGTCAGCGCGCCCTCCGCCTCGCGCGCGAAGCGCTCGACCGCGAGGTCGAGCTCGCGGCTCAAGCGGCGGGCCGCTTCCTCGCGCGCCGTCTTGATCTGCGTGTCGAACTGCATCGACGCAGCCTCGGCGTAGCGCTGTGTCTCGCGCCCGACGATGCGCTGCAGTTGCTCGACCTGGCGCCGTTCGACGTCGCCCAGTGCAAGCTGAATGCGCTGCGCTGCTTCGTTGCCTTCGCGCTCGGCGATCTCCTGCAGGTCGCGCTCGCGCTTGCGCAGGCGGTCAGCGACCTCGTGCAGTGCACGGCGCCGTTCCGCTGCGTGCTGCTCCAGCTCCGCGTTCGCCGATTGCATGAGCGCTTGTGCGGATCCGGAGAGCTCGGAGCGCAGGCGTGCAAGCAGCTGTCGCTGCTCGTCGACCTGTCCCTGCAGTCCTTCCGCCGACTGCCCGATCTTCGATTCCGTCTCTGTCATCAGCTGGCGCTGCCGCGCCTCGATGCGCCGGAGCTCTTCGTTCAGGCCCTCCTGCAACTGCTCGACGTCGCTCGCCCAGTCGGTGAGGCGCTGCTCGACCGAGCGCTGCACCTCGGTGAGCTGCTCGCCGAGCCTCGCGCTCGCGTCGCGTTCGCGCTCGACGACGTCGCGCCGCCGCTCCTCGGCGATCCGCCGTTCCTCGTCGGCCAGCTGCGAGAGCGCGTCCGCACGGAGGCGCGCGAGCGTTCGTTCCAGGTCTTCGGCGCGCTGTTGCAACTCCCGCGCGACGACCTCGTCGAAGGCGGCCTTCCCGTGCTCGATCTCGCGCTCCAGCATCTGCTGGTGGCCGCTGACCTTGCGCAAGACGAGCACGCAGGCGAGAAGCGCGAGCACGGCGATGCCGGCTGCGGCGATGGCGGTGATCGTTGCTGGGGTCACGCCGTCATCGTAGGCGCGCCGCCACGAGCGCGACGGCGAGCGCGACGGAAGCCCACGTGAGCAGGCGCAATGCGCGTTCGAGAGGCGCTGTTCCCGCGGTGGTGCCGTCGAGCCTGCGCGCCTGACGGACCGGCGTGGAGAGCGCGCGTTGCGCGAGGCTCAGCGCGAAGGCGTAGCCCGCCACGGCGATCGCTTCGACTCGCAGCGTCTGTGCTTCGACGAAATACCCGGTCAGCGCGGGAAACGCGCCCCACGTCAGCGCGAAGCCCCAATCCGTGTGCAGCGCAAGCTCCAGGTTGTAGAGAGGGACGGCGACTGCGCCGGCGATCACGAAGACGAGGAGCCACCAGCCCCAGGCGTGTGCTGCGCCGACGCCGATCGCGCACGCTCCAGCGAGCGAGGTGGCCGCGAGCGCGACGAGCACGGAGGAGGGGATCTGCGTGCGCAGTGGGCGACCTTTCAACTCGTCCAATGCGTGCGCCGCGACGCCCATCGCGAGGAAGAACGACGCGAGCGCCCAGAGCAGCCGGTCGAGCTGGAAGTGCGGTGCGAGTGCCGCACCGCAGGCGACGTACGAGAGGTGCCACAGGGTGTACGGCGGATGCAGCAGCGTCACGTAATCGCGCCACCCGCCTTGCCGCAGCGCGTAGAACGCCGGTCTTACTTCTTGCGTCCCCACGTCACGATCCCACCGCCGACGCTGAGCCGCTTCGCCTGCACGTCGCCGATGCCCGCGTCGCGCCAGGCGCCGAGCAGCCGCGGCAGCGGCCACTCGTCGTAGTGCCCGCGAATCGAAGGACCGAGGAACGCGCCCACCTCGTACCAGCCGTTCCCGATCAGCCGGCCCGCGCCGGTCAGCCCGACGCGCACCCAGGCCTCCCAGAGCGGCCGCCAGATCCCGCGCGGAACGCCGAACTCGAGCCCGGCGATCGTGCCGCCCGGCTTGACGACGCGGGCGAGCTCGCGCAGCGTCGCCGCCGGATCCTCGACGTAGCGCAACAGATACGTGAACGTCAGCGCGTCGAACTGCCCATCCTCGAAGGGCAGTGCCCGCGCGTCCCCTTGCTGCAGCCGCACCTTCGTGGTCGCCGCGGCGAGCGCGACGCGCCGGCGGCCCTCTTCCAACATCTCGGCGCTCTGGTCGATTCCGACGACGAAGCAGTCCTTCTGGCGCACGAGCTCGCGTGCGACCGCGGCGGTGCCGGTCGCCACGTCGAGCACCGTGTCGGTCGGTCCCGCGTCGACCCGGGAGACGAGGAACCGGCGCCAGCGCGGGTCCTGCCCGAACGAGAGCACCGAGCCCCAGCGTTCGTAGGTCGGGCCGAGCGGCGCGAAGAGGGTCGCTGCATCCATACGCTTTGACTCTATGGGGCTGGCCGACGACCTGGAGCGGATTGCGACTGCCGCATCCGCACATGGTCCGGTCTCCGGCGTGCTCGCGGCGGAGCCCGGTCGGGGCCGGCGGCTCTACTTGATCGCCTTCGGTGGGGACGACGACCGCCAGTGGCTCGTTCTCGACGAGGAGGGAGCGCCGATCGAACGGAAGGACGACGTGCGCGACACCGCCTCGATCGTCGCGATGTGCGAGCTTGCAGGCGACCTCGCGGGCGGTGGCGACCTGGAGACCCTGCGCTCGCAGCTCGCGCAAGTGCGGATGGTCGAACAGCCGCCGGGGATCGAGGAGGCGGAGGAGGCGGCGCTTGCGCTGGAACGGACGATCGGCGCGCCGCCCAGGGTCGCGACGCCGACGTTCCTCGACGAAGTGGGGGCCGCCACGATGGCGCTGGAGCGGGCGCTCGGCGAGACGTCGTCCCCGTTCTCGGCTGCGATCCGTGCCTCGACGGGAGCCGTCGAGGAGTTCGTCGCCGACGTGGAGCGCGCCTACAAGCTCGAGCTGACCTGACTCAGCTACCGTGGAGGCATGTCAGAAGGTGGATTCGGTTTCCCGTTCGGCGGCGACCCTGAGGATCTCCTGCGTGGGTTGCGCGAGTTCGCGGAGCAGCAGGCGGAGTCGGTGCAGGAGGCGAACCGCGAGCAGTACGCGACGCTGACGCTGAACACCGCCGTCGAGCTCACGTCGGCAGCGCTCTCGCAGGTCGATGTGCAGGGCAGCGCCGAAGAGCAGTCGGTTGCGATGCGCGACGCGATGCGCGTGCTCTTCCCCGAGGCAGTGGCGCTCGTCAGCGCCGCCCGCCAGGGGTTCATGCGCGAGAGCTAGTCGCCGCGCCTTGGCTCTCCTCGACCGCGCGATCGTCCGGCTCCTACCGGTCGTCCCCAAGCCCGTCGTCCAACGGCTCTCCTCGCGCTACATCGCGGGCCCGACGCTGGACGACGCGATCCGCGTCGTGCGCAAGCTGAACGCGAAAGGGAAGCTGGCGACGATCGACGTGCTCGGCGAAGACGTCACCGCGCCCGACGAGGCGCGGGCGATCGCCGGCCAGTACCACGACGTGCTCGCGCGCATCGACGAGGAAGGGCTGGATGCAAACGTCTCGGTCAAGCTCACCGGCCTCGGGCTCGAGCTCGACTACGACCTCTGCCGCGAGAACCTCGAGTCGGTCGTCGGCGATGCCGGGGTGCGCGGCAACTTCGTGCGAATCGACATGGAGGACTCCTCGACGACCGACCGCACGCTGCAGCTCTACCGCGAGCTACACGCGGGCGGCGCGGGCAACCTCGGGGTGGTGCTGCAGGCCTACCTGCGGCGCACGGTCGACGACCTGCCAGGGCTCGACAACGTGCGCTTGTGCAAAGGCATCTACGTCGAGCCGCCGGCGATCGCGTTCCGGGAGTTCGAAGCGGTGCGCGCAAACTACGTGCGCTCATTGGAGGTGCTGATCGCGCAGGGCTCCTACGTCGGGATCGCAACGCACGACGAGCACCTGATTCGCGAAGGGCTACGCGTTGTCGGCGAGGCGGCGCTCGACCGCGACCGGTACGAGTTCCAGATGCTCCTCGGCGTGCGGCCCGAGCGCGCAGACGAGCTCGTCGCCGAGGGTCACCGTGTGCGCGTCTACGTGCCGTACGGATCCCACTGGTACGAGTACTCCGTCCGGCGCCTCCAGGAGAACCCGAAGATGGCCGGCTATATCGCGGCAGACCTATTCGGCCGCATGCGGCACGCACTCTCGTAACGCTCGACGCCGGGCTAGTAGCCGGGCGGCGGCGGTCCCGGCGGAGCGACCTCTTCTTCCTCGACGACGGTGCGGCGAGCACCCGCAACGGGGCGCGCCGGATAGCCCGGCCCTGCCGTCGTTGCAACGGTGGTGCGACGACGCATGTATCCGGGGCCCCATTGCGACCAGAGGAGCAGGTCGAGAATGAAGGCCACGAGGCCGAGCAGGAAGAGGATCCAGCCGACGGTGTTGACGTCGACCTGATGCGTTCCATTGGGATGCACCGCAAGCGCCAGGATGAGCCCGACGGCGGAGATGATGAGACTGACAGCGAGACCCATGTGCACCGTCGTGCCCGGGAAGTCAAACTTCAATCATCGCCATCGACGACCACCCCTACGTCCCGCTCATGTTCGGCCCCTCGCCGGTCCACCGGCTCGAGCGCCTGAGCTCCGAGCTCGGCGGGCAGGTCGAGATCTGGGCCAAGCGCGAGGACTGCAACTCGGGCCTCGCCTACGGCGGGAACAAGGTCCGGAAGCTCGAGTACCTCGTCGCCGACGCGCTCGCGAAGGGCTGCGACACGCTCGTCTCGATCGGCGGCGTCCAGTCGAACCACACGCGGCAGGTCGCGGCCGTCGCTGCGCGGCTCGGTCTCGGCTGCGTGCTCGTGCAGGAGCACTGGGTCGAGT
>JBKJQL010000095.1:0-2648 GCA_046594035.1 Gaiellaceae bacterium | reverse complement strand
CAGCTCCGCCCAGAAGATCGCGGTGTTCCGCGCCGTGCAGGAGTCGCTCGCCAACGTCAGGGAGCACAGCGGCGCAACGACGGTCGAGATCGAGATCCGGGCGAGACGGAACACCGTCGACGTGCGCATCACCGACAACGGACAGGGGTTCGAGGTATCGCGTGCACTTGCGAAGGCAGCCCAGCGTGGACGGCTCGGTCTCGTCGGTATCGGGGAGCGGGTGCGCATGCTCGGCGGGACGTTCGCGATCGACAGCCGGCCCGGCGGCCCGACGACGCTTCGCTTCTCGCTGCCACGCTGGGAGCCTTTCACGGCCGTGGACGCGAAGCGCTCCTAGGGCATCCCGTCCGTCGGAGCGGCACCAGGTCACTGCAGAACGGCCCGCGAGAGTGGCCCACGCCCACACGTTCCGCACCAACGCGGAACGCAGCGGAGGCGGGCTCGCGCCCGCCTCCGCTCTCCCCCAGTTCCCCCTCGAACGGAGGAATGCCGCGCCGATCGAACCGGCGCTTCGGTTCGCGCGCTCGGCGCCGCACCCCGAGCTCGCGACCGTTTTCTTTGCTTACACCTGGTAGATGCGACCGGCCTCGACAACTTGCGCCGCCACATGTAAGAAGTTCGTAAAGGGGTTGGCGGAGAACGTCTTTCTGGCGCAACGTATGGGTGATGTCCGCCGCGGAATCACAGATCTCGGCCTCACGCGCTCTCGACGACCTCTATCGAAGCCACGTCGCCGAGGTGTACCGGTACGCCTACGCCGTCCTCGGAAACCACGCCGACGCAGAGGACGTGACACAGACGACCTTCGTCAACGCGCTCCGGGCCCTCGAGCGCGGCGAGCGGCCGCGGAAGCCGTCGAACTGGCTGATCACGATCACCCACAACATCGTCCGCCAGCGTTT
The DNA here is from genome assembly GCA_046594035.1 of Gaiellaceae bacterium. GTDB lineage: Bacteria > Actinomycetota > Thermoleophilia > Gaiellales > Gaiellaceae > PALSA-600. The sequence continues at coordinate 1,746 of JBKJQL010000095.1, read as the reverse complement.
CCGGCAGCAGCAGGCGCGCCCGACGGAAGTCGAGCTCGACCGGGATGTCGCGCAGGCGTCACCCGACTCGAGCGGACCATCGATGGAGGAGCTCGTCCGGGCGCTCCAGCGCATCCCCCAGAGCCAGCGCGAAGCTCTCGTGATGCGGGAGCTCGAAGGCCGGCCCTACAGCGAGATTGCCCAGATCCTCGAGCTCTCGACGAGCGCCCTCGAGACGCTTCTCTTCCGTGCCCGCCGGTCTCTCGCCGACGAGCTCGAGAATGCCGTCACCTGCGACCGCGCAGAGCTCGGCCTCTCGAAGCAGCTCGACGGCCGCCTCTCCCGCAAGGAGCGCAAGCGCCTCGACGATCACCTCACCGAGTGCCCATCCTGCTCGAGGCTGCGCGTGACCCAGGGCAAGCAACGGCGCGCGTTCAAGGGTCTCGCGCTGCTTCCACTGCCTCTCTCCCTGACGCTCTTCAAGGGTGCCCCGAGCGCCGGGGCCGCAATCGGGATCCCGACGATCGGAGCAGCCGGGACGGCAGCCGTCGTCACCGGCAGCGCCGCCACCGGAGGTGCAGCTACCGGCGGCGGCCTGGCGTTCGGTGGACTCGCTCTCGGGGGCGTGGCCGTGAAGGCGGCAGCGGTTGTCACTGCGGTATCGCTTGCGAGCGGCGTCGGCTACGTGGGGACGAAGGAAGTGCAGAACCACCGTGGCCCTGCGGGGAAGACGCCGGTGACGGCAGTCACACCGACGTCGACGAAGGCACGGCCGGCGAGCGCAGGTGGCGCGCAGCGCTCGGCATCGCGTACCGCCAAGGGCAAGGCACTCGCAAAGGGAGCGACGCGAGCAACCTCGCCGACTGGCGCGACGCGAGGCGCGACCGCGCCGGGCCGGACACGCACCCCCTCCAGAAGGAACGTGGGCGCGAAGGCCAGCACCACGAAGCGAACGGTTCGCCCCGCCAAGCCAGTGCGGAAATCAGCTCCCGTGACGGCCGCGCGAGCACGGGCTACGGCGAAGCCGACGCCCGCGAAAGCGCCAACGTCGGCGAGCACCGTGAAAACCGCCCCTGCCAAGAAGGTCGCCGCCAAGACTGCACCGGTCACGACGTCCGCGACCACGACGGTCGAGGCACCCAAGGGGGCCGCAGCACGCACCCTTTCTCCGTCGCCCGCAGGCAACGGCACGAAGTCCTGACGGCGCCTCGCGTCGCGCGGCCTGACCCCGGTGCAGCACAGGGCCTCTGACCCTGACAAAACCCTTACAACCGGGTTCGCAAGTTCCCCGGGCAGGGCGCGTCTACTCAGGTGACAGCCCAAACATCGGAGGATTCCCATGAAGAAGTTCCTGCTCGTCCTGCTCGTCCCGCTCGTCGTCTCTGCGGCCGCAATTGCGGCTCCGAATCCAGCGAGCGTGACCGCACACTGCAAGAACCTGCAGCGGCAGGCACCTGCACTGTTTGCACCGGCAGTCGGTGCGCCCTACGCAAATCTCGCCGCGTGTGTGACGGCGAAGATCGCTCAGGCGGCACAGAACACGGCGAATGCCGCCAAGGCCTGCAAGACAGAGCAGGCCGCCGGTGAAGCTGCGTTCACGGCGAAGTACGCCCCGAGCGCGAACGGCAAGAGCAACAACGGCAAGGCGATGGGCGCATGCGTCTCGGCTGCGGCGAAGGCCGCCACGGCAGCGCAGCAGACCGCCGAGCTGAACGCGGCAAAGAAGTGCAAGGCAGAGCGTGCCGATGCAAACTTCGCCGCGGGTCA
>JBKJQL010000257.1:0-6416 GCA_046594035.1 Gaiellaceae bacterium | reverse complement strand
AACGCTTCCTGGTGTTCGGCGCCGGCGGCTTGGGACGCGGCGCCTGCGGCCCTTTCGGCTTACGAGCTTTCGTTGTTGCCATCAATCCTCCTGAGTCTCGAGTCACGTGAGACCGCGTGTGCGCTCGGTCGAGCCGAAGACCTAGATGATTGATCGGCAATTGGCGTACCCCCGGCTGGTGGCCTGGATGCGGCGCATTTCAGCCAGGTCGGGCTTGCACGTAGTCACCGCTATGCGCGGAGCCCGACCTGACTGGACTGCTTGATCCAGACCATCCCCGCGAGCACTCGAATTACCGACCAACCATCTAGATTGTCGCGGTGATCGATCTTCGCTCCGATACCGCGACGAGGCCGTCGGCCGCGATGCGCGAGGCGATGGCTCAGGCCGAGGTCGGTGACGAGCAGGAGCGCGAAGACCCGACCGTGCTCGAGCTCGAGCGCCGCGGGGCCGAGCTCCTCGGCCAGGAGGAGGCGGTGTACCTGCCGACCGCGACGATGGGCAACCAGATCGCACTGGCGATCCTCGGCGAGCGCGGGACGGAGCTGATCGTCGAGGAGCGCGCGCACATCATGGTCGCCGAGCTTGCAGGCGCCGCGTATCACTCAGGGCTGCAGACGCGCGGCCTGCCGGGTTACCGGGGGCGCCTCACGTCCGAGCAGATCCGTGCCGCGACGTGGAGCGAGGGCGGTTTCTGGGGCCCGCGCGCGTCGATTCTTGCGCTCGAGAACACCCACAACCTCGGCGGCGGGACGGTGTGGCCGCTCGACGAGCTCCGCGCTGTCGTCGCGACCGGGCGCGAGCTGGGCCTGCGCGTGCACCTCGACGGAGCGCGCCTGATGAACGCCGCCGTCGCGTCGGGCGTCGCTGCAGCCGAGATCGCGGGCCAGTTCGACACGGTCACGCTCTGCCTCTCGAAAGGGCTCGGCTGTCCGCTCGGCGCTCTGATTGCGGGCTCGGCGGAGCTGATGCACCGCGCGCGCGTCGAGAAGCATCGCTTCGGCGGCGCGATGCGGCAGGCGGGAATCGTTGCGGCAGCCGGCATCTTCGCCCTCGACCACAACGTCGACCGGCTGGCCGAGGATCACGCGCGCGCCCGGACTCTCGCCAACGCGTGGGCTCTGACGGGACTGCCCGTCGATCTGGAGCTCGTGCAGTCGAACTTCGTGCAGCTGGATGTGGGATCGCTCGGATATACGGAGGACGAGGCGCTGAAGCTGCTGCGCGAGTGCGGCGTCATGCTCTCTCAGACGAAGCCCGGCATCCTGCGCGCGGTCACCCATCTCGACATCAGCGACGAAGACATCGAGCGTGCTTGTGACCTCGTGCCCCAGGCGCTCCATGGACGCGTGCATGCCTGACACAAACGCGCTCGACCGGCTGCTCGAGGAGCGGCAGGCAGACCGGCTCCCGTCGGTCGCCGCAGCGGTCGTGCACCAGGGGGAGCAGGTCTGGGCGAACGCGGTCGGCGCCGCTGACTACGGCGACGGCCGCGACGCGACGCCGGACACGCAGTACCGCATCGGCTCGATCACGAAGACGTTCACCGCGACCGCGATCATGCAGTTGCGCGACGCAGGCGAGCTCGACATCGACGACCGCCTCGAACAGCACGTCGACGGGATCGCGAACGGCACGCCGACGATCCGCCGGATGCTCTGCCACCTCTCCGGACTGCAGCGCGAGGCGGGGGAGATGTTCGTGACCGGTGAGTCGCCGACGGAGGACGAGCTCGTCGCCTCGATGAGCGACGTCGAGTTCGTGCTCGGTCCCGCGCAGGCTCACCATTACTCCAACCTCGCGTTCGCGCTGCTCGGCCAGGTCGTGGCGCGGAAGAGCGGACTGCCGTACACACAGTACGTCGACGAGCGCATCATCCGGCCACTCGGCCTGACGCGGACCACCTGGACCGCGCAAGCGCCGCAGGCGCAGGGCTACCTCGTCGACGAGTACGCACGAACGGTCTGGAAGGAGCCCGAGACCGATCTCGCAGGTGCCGCAGCGGCCGGCCAGCTCTGGTCGACGGCCGAAGACCTGGGTCGCTGGGCGACGTTTCTCGCCGGCGGCGCCGACGGCGTGCTCGATGCGGCGACGAACGAGGAGATGTGGTTTCCCCAGGTCATGTACTACCCGCACGACTGGGTGCTCGGTTGGGGCCTCGGACTGATGCTCTACAGCCAGGGCGGCGCGATCTACGGCGGTCACGGTGGCGCGATGGCCGGGCATCTCGCGGGCGTCTACATCGAGCGCAAGACGAAGACGGGCGCCGCGGCGCTGACGAACTCGGGGACGCGCGGCGACATGGATGCCTTCGCGATCAGCCTTGCGTCGAAGGCGAAGGAGCTCTGGCCGGAGCCCATCGAGACGTGGCACCCGGAGCAGGAGCCGCCCGCAGAGGTGCGTGCCATCCTCGGCCGCTGGTGGTCGGAGGGGAACGAGTTCGTCTTCTGGTGGGAGCGCGGAGCACTGAAGGCGAAGGTGGTCGGCACCGCGCCCGGGCGCGGTGAGACGACGTTCGAGCGCGACGGTGATGCCTGGCGTGCGTCCGCCGGACGCGAGCGCGGCGAGCGCCTGCGGATCGACGGCGGGCAGCTGGTCTGGTCGGGCTACGCATTCACGCGCGCGCAAGAGCCCTTCAAGGCCTGAACGGGTGTCTGACACCGTTTCGCAGTCCCACCCGCGCGTCCGCTACCAACCGGTGTCAGACACAAGTCAGCCGGCCAGCGCGTATGCCACGACCATCGCGCCGTACACGGCGACGAGGACGAAGCCTTCCCAGCGGCGCGAGCGCCCGTCCCAGATCACCCAGGCCGAGAACGCCGCGGCGGCTGCCATCGTGATGATCTCGATCGCGCGGAACGAGAGCGGGAGGCCGTTGCCAACGATCCACGAGAGCAAGCAGACCGCAGGAGTCACGAACAACGCGACCTGCATCGACGAGGTGATCGCGATCTCTGTCGCAAGCGTCGTGTTGCCGCGCTTTGCGATCACGATCGCGCCTCCGTGCTCGGCCGCGTTGCCGACGATCGCGACGATCACGACCGCGATGAAGAACTCGTTCAGGCCGGCCGCTTTGCCGAACTGCTCGAGCGAGTGCACGAGAATCTCCGACACGAGCGCCGTCGCGATACACGCCGCGGCGAGCACGAGGATCGACCGCTTGAACGTCCACGCTCCTTCGGACGCCTCCGCGCGCTCGCTCGCGCGGTGGATGCGCAGGTTGCGCACTGTGATCACGACGTAGATCGCGAGCAGCGCGATCGAAATCGGAATCGAGACCAGGAAGAGCGAGTGGCGCTCGGGGGAGCCGCCGCCCCACGAAAGGGCGGCCGGGATAGTGAGGAGCCCGACTGCACCGAAAACCGCGAAGAGTTGCCAGCGCAGGGAGCGTGTATCGACCTTGCCGTCGCCGCCCGCGATCATTGCAGCGCCGAGCACGAGCAGGATGTTCGAGACCACCGACCCCGTCAGCGATCCGCGCACGACGTTCGGCAGGTTGTTGGCGACGGCAAACAGCGCGATGATCAGCTCCGGCGCATTGCCGAAGCTCGCATTCAGGAAGCCGCCGACGCCAGGGCCTGTGTGCTCGGCCGCGTGCTCGGTGGCTTCCCCGATCAACCAGGCGAGGGGGAGCAGTGCGAGCGCCGCGATGATGAAAAGCGTCGTCTCACCGAAATGAAAGACGAAGCGGCCGAGGATCGCAGTGGGGGTGAGGGCGAGCAACGCCCAGAGGATCCTCTGCACCACATCGCTAGCCTAGCCACGTTGTGATCGAGGCCATCCTCTTCGACTGGAACAACACGCTCATCCAGTTCACCTGGGACGACGAGCTGCTCGAGGCGGGTCACCGCGCCGGGCTCGCGGCTGCGGGTGACGACCAGGATGCGGCGATGTTCACCGAGCGCTACCGCGAGCTCGTGCTGAACGGTGCGACCCCGGACGATCCGTATCCCGACCTGCTGCGCGAGCTCGGAGTGGACGAGGCCGACCGCTTCATCGACGCCGAGCACGTCGTCTGGCAGCCCGCCCACGAGCCGCTCGCGTCGGCGCAGGCGTTGCTCGACTCGCTGCGCGGCCGCGGGCTGAAGACGGGTCTCGTCGCGAACTCCTGGCCGGACCCGGCGCGCCTGCTTCGCGCAGACGTCGAGCGGCTCGGATTCACGGATCTCCTCGACACGATCGTGTTTGCGGAGGACGTGGGGTTCCGCAAGCCGCAACCCGAGATCTTCCTGCACGCGCTCGAGCAGCTGTCGGTCGAGCCCGAGAATGCGATGTACGTCGGCGATCGCCTCGATACCGATGTGCAAGGCGCAGCCCAGGTGGGGATGGCTACCGTCCAGGCACTGTGGTTTCGCGCAGACGACACACCCGGGATCGAGCCCGATTTCATGGCGTTCACACCGATGGACGTGCTGAACGCGGTCCGGCGATTAGCGCTCTAACGACCGAAAGTCAAGTCTTGCGGTCGTCGGCAACCGCTCCGACAATGCGCCCATGACCCAAGAGCGGATCGCCGCACCGGCACTGCCCCTTCGTCCTCAGGACGAGATGGAATGCCGCCGTTGCGACGTCCACTGCGACAAGGTCGTCTACCCCGGCGCGTGTCTCGCTCGCGGCTGCCCGTTCGTCTACTCCTACGAGGGCTGGGGTCACACGTACGTGGGCTGCATGCAGAAGGTGTACGAAGTCGAGATCGACGTCGACATGCTCCGCGCCGCCGAGCAGCACAAGCCCGGCTTCGGTGCGATCCGCGCAATGCGCCGGCCGCTTCCGATGTGCAAGGCGGAGATCGAGCCGACCTACGAGTCGCGCTCTGAGACCCTCGGCTGCGTCAACCCGGAGTTCCACGAGCTTCCCGTCGGCGAGCCGACGTTCCGGGTCTTCGCGCAGATCAAGAGCGACTGAGCAGCGCGTCCTCGCGGCGCCGCCGCACGACGCGTGCGGCGAGCCAGACGAGCAGCGCGAGCACTGCGAGCGGAGCGCCGATTGCGAGCGCGTACACCACGCCGATCCCGAGCCACGTCAAGGCGACGACGACACCGTGCAGCGGACCGTGGCCGGCCTTGGCAGGGACAACGGTCTTGGCGCTCGTCAGGTGCAGCTCCACCGTCGCGTAGTGCGCGTTGCGGCGAGTCTCGGCGGCTGCGCGCTGGAGGCGCGCGACCTGCGACCGGAGCGCGGCAATGCGGCCGGTGTTCTCGGCCGACGGCGGCTGCGCGCGCAGCTCGACGACCTGCGTCTGCAAGCGCGCGATCCTGCGGTCGGTGGCGTTCAGGCCCGCCTGCTTGTCCTGGATGTCGACCTGCTCGCTCGTGATCGTCCCGAGCGCCGACAGCCGCGAGATCGCGGCCTGCACGTTGGTGCGCGGGATCTTCAGCACCAGGTCGGCGCTTGCATCCTTCGCCGCCGAGTTGGCGTGCACCGAGGTCGGGTAGCCGCCGAGTGACGCGGCGATGCGCAACGCGCTCTTGACGCCGTCCGAGACGGCGGTCGCACTGTTCAGCCGCAGCGCGAGGTACGCGCCGTAGACCTGGACGCGGTTCGGCGTGCTCGGCGGGGCGAGCTTCGCCGCGCCTCCGCCGGGTGCGGCGTCTGCCGCCTTCGTCGTCCCCGCGGCCTGGCTCTGGAGCGTCACGGGAGGGCTCAACACCTCGGGCGTCGCTGTCGGCTGGTCGCTCGGCCGCGTGAAGACGATGGTCGCCGCGACGGCGGCTGCGACCGGGAGCGCGACGACGAGCGTGCGGCGCCACGTGAACCGGCGGGTCGGCGTGGTGTCCGCAGCCGCGATCAGGCGAACGCGTTCGCGCAGTTCCGGCGGTGCCGTGATGCGCGCTCCGCGCAATTCGGCGGCGAGGTCACGCTGCGACATGAAGGGCCTCCTCGAGCTTCTTGAGCGCCCTGTTCAGACGCGTCGTGCAGTTGGTGGGCGAGATGCCCAGGACGTTGGCGGCGGTGACCGCGTCGAGATCGAGCACGACTCGGAGCGCGACGACCTCCCGCTCGCCGGCGCTCAGGACGCCCAGGGCGACCTGGAGCTCGTGCGACAGGCCCTCGGCGAACTGCTCCTCGAAGCGCTCCGGGACGGCCGCGAGTTGCTCGCGGCGCGTGCGCCTGCGTTCGGAGCGGAAGTGGTCGAGAGCGACCGTGCGCGCGACCTGGCAGAGCCAGGTCCGCGCCGACCCGCGGCGCGGGTCGAAGCGGTGCCAGAGCCGCAGGGCCCGCTCGAACGTCTCCCCGGCCAGATCGTCGGCGGCAGCCCGGTCCCCGGTGAACCAGGCCAGATAGCCGTAGACGTCGTCGAGGTGGGCCTCGGCTGCCTGCGCAAACGTCATCTCCTGGGTCATACGCCACCGAGAGGCTGGACGTCACAACACACCCCGAACCGGTGTCTGACACCAGCCTCTCGGTGGCGTATG
>JBKJQL010000143.1:0-33865 GCA_046594035.1 Gaiellaceae bacterium | reverse complement strand
CCTAATCAAACCCTGTCCACGGAAGCGGGGGAACTCCAGAGTCCAGCTCGGCGATTAACTCGGCGCGCATATTCGGATAGAGAAGCTCCACGCCGTCATTCTCGCTCTTCGGCTCAGGGTGTACTCCGGAACACTGGCCCATGCGAGCGTCGTTGATGAGTCAACACAAAGTCCGGGAATCATGGTGCGTCCGCGAACGCTCGCCCAAGCGGGCCGACTGGTGTCTGACACCGGCGCTCTCACACTTGACGCTGACCGGCAACTCGGTGGCAGTGACCTTTGCGTTCCGCCGCAGCGGTCAATCAGGGCCTGTCCAGTTCGCGAACACCCGCCCGCGAGCGTAGTTGCTCACGAGATCCTGCGACGCGCCCGAGCCCTGCGTTTCCAGCTTCGCCTGTGCTCGTTCTGCTCTCGGGTGCGCCGGCCGTTCGTGAGCTAGAGACCGAGGCGTTCGCGCAGCTGGCGTGACTGGCGGCGGGCGACGTCGAGCTCCGTCTGGTCGGCGTCGGCGAGTTGCAGGCAGAAACGGTCCGGCGCGGCGCGGCGCACGCCGGCGACCTTGGACAGGTTGACGAGGTAGGAACGATGGATGCGCGCGAAGCGAGCGGCGGGCAGACGCTCCTCGAGCTCGCCGAGGGACGCGGTGCAGAGGTACGAGCGGTCGTAGGTGTGCACGCGGCTGTAGTCCCCGTCCGCCTGGACGTAATGCACCTGGCCATAGTCCAGCAACTCGGTGCCTCCACCGGAGACGACCGGCACCTTCTCGACAGGCACCACGTTCTCGACCGAGCGCTCCTGCAGTCGTTCGATCACGCGCACGAGCCGGTCCGGGTCGACGGGCTTGAGCAGGTAGTCGAACGCCTCGACTGCAAACGCATCGATCGCATAGCGCTCGTGCGCGGTCACGAAGACGACGGCCGGCGGGTCGATACGCTCGCGCACGAGCGGAGCGGCTTCGAGCCCGGTGAGGCCCGGCATCTCGACGTCGAGGAAGACGACATCGTGCGCAAGCTCACGCGAAAGATCGAGCGCTTCCGTCGCGCTCGCCGCTTCGCCGACCACCTCGATCTCGGGGTGCGCCGCGAGCAGGTAGCGGAGCTCGGACCGAGCGGGAGCCTCGTCGTCGACGAGCAGCGCCCTGATCTTCACCCGAGCGGTACCTCGAGCCGCACCACGGTGCCGAACGGGAACGAACGCAGCTTCACGCTCTCGCCGTAGTGGGCGGTCAGACGCAGGTTCACGTTCGCGAGCCCGAGGCCGGTGCCCTCGCCGACGCCTTGCTCGAGCACGCGATCGATCGCATCGCGTGCGATTCCGCGCCCGTCGTCGCGAACCGTCACGCGCAGCCGCCCGCGACGCACCCGCGCGCGGACGATCAGGTGCAGCGGCCGATCGGTCTTGCCGTGCTTGATCGCGTTCTCCACGAGCGGCTGCACGAGCAGCGGCGGAAGCCGCACACCGAGTGCTTCGTCGTCGGCGACGATCTTCACCTCGAGCTGCGCACCGAAGCGCGCCTGCTCGAGCTCGAGATAGCTGCGCACGTGATGGAGCTCTTCTTCGAGCGTGATGAACTCTCCGGGTCGCGCCAGCCGGCTGCGCAGGTGGTCTGCAAACGCCAGCACGAGCTTCCGCGCACGCTCGGGCTCGGTGCGAATGAACGCGGCGATCGTGTTCAGCGCGTTGAAGACGAAGTGCGGTTCCATCTGCGCCTGCAGCGCGGTGGTCGTCGCGGTGTGGAGCTCGGAGAGCTGCAGCTGAGCCGACAACTGCGTGCCGAGCGAGTTCAACGTCTCGACAGCGGTCTCGTCAAGCGGTGAGCCCGTCGTCGCATAGGCGACGATCGCGCCGGCTGGGCCGTCCGTGAGCTGCAGGGGCACGACCGCCACCGCCCCGAGTGGGCACGCCGGATGGTTGCACTCGGTGCGGATTCCGAGCGGCGCGAGCAGCGGGCCGCCGCGCGTGATCGCCTCGTACACCGGGCGCATCGGCGTGTCACCCGCGCCGTGATGGTCGGCGCCCGCGCCGACGAACGCCAGCACCTCGTGCGTGTCGGTGACGGCGACCGCCCCGTAACCGAGTTTCTCGAAGAGCTCGTACGCGACGGTGCGTGCGGCGCTTTCGGTCAGCCCGCGCCGGAGCTCCGGCAGCGTCGCTTCGAGCAACTCGAGTGCGGGTGCCTGGCGCCTCGGCCTGCGAACGCGCGGCATCAGACCGCCAGCACGTCGAGGACGCCCGGGATCGACGTCACACGCGGCCCCTCCCACGCGTCGAGCCCCCAGAGCGGCTGCTCGTCGGGACGGTGGATGAGGATCGCCTCCATCCCGACGCGCCGTGCGCCTTCGAGCTCGTCGTTCGCGCCGTCCCCGACGAACACCGCCTCATTCGGCTCGACGCCGAGAGCCTCGCAACATGCGAGGTAGATGCGCGGATCGGGTTTCGAGAGCCCGATCCGCGACGAGAAGATCTCCGCGTCGAACAGGCCGGCGAATTCGGACTCTGGCCACAGCATCTCGATGTCCTCGCTGCAGACGGTGATCAGCCCGACGAGGTACCCGTCCTCGCGCAGCCGGCGAAGCGTGTCGACTGCCCCCGGGCGCGGGACCAGCGAGCGACGGTGATAACGCAGGCGGAGCGAGCAGACATCTTCGATCAGCTCCTCGGGAACCTCCGCTTCGGCCAGTGCGGTACGGATCGGTGCGACGTACCTGCGGTTCGAGCTGTCCCATCGTTCGGCGAACCCGTTGCCGACGAGCTCGTCCACTTCTCTCAGCATGCGCGAGGCCGACTCGCGATCCCAGTCGATCAAGGTCTCCCACAAGTCGAAGATCACTGCCCTCACGTGCACGCGCGCAACACCTCCCACGAACGCCGGATGTCGGCTTCGGTCGTCTGCGCATTGCCGATCGCGAGGCGGATGATCGGCTGGCCGCGCAACCGAGACGACGCGACGAACAGCTCGCCCGTCGCGGTCGCGGCGCTCGCGATCTCGTCGTTGTCCCCCGCGATGTTGCGGAAGCAGACAATCGAGAAGGGGTGCGGGGCGACCACCTCCCAGCCGGGCTCGGCCTCGACGAGGGAGGCGAAGAGCTGCGCGAGGCGCACGTGCTCGCGGATCAAGGCGCGGATCCCTTCAGCGCCGTACCAGCGGAGAACGAACCAGAGCTTGAGCGCACGGAAGCGCCTCCCGAGCGCCGGGCCATAGTCCTTGAGGTCGATCGCAGAGTCGGTCGATGCCAGGTACTCGGGCGTGAGCGCGAACGTCTCGTGGAATGCCTCCGGCCGACGCGTCCACAGTGCGGAGCAGTCCATCGGTGTGAACAACCACTTGTGCGGGTTGACGACGATCGAGTCGGCGCGATCGCAACCGTCGAGGCACCAGCGGAGCTCCGGGCACACCGCCGCGGCTCCCGCATAGGCGGCGTCGACATGGAGCCACACCCCGGCTGCTTCGCAGCGCCGCGCGAGCTCGCGCACCGGGTCGACGGACGTGGTGCCGGTCGTCCCGACCGTCGCGACGACCGCAGTCGCGTCGTCGAGTGGGAAGTCCGCGCGCATCCGGAATGCGTCGTCGACCTCCACCTTCCGGAACTCGAGGCCGACAAGATTCGCCGCGCGCTCGACGCTGAAGTTCGCCTGCTCGGACGCATAGACGACACCGCCAGGCTTCAGCGTCCGCGCGGCGGCGAGCGCAGCAACCATCGAGGTCGACGCCGTGTCCTCGATATGGCCGTGCCAGCCGCGTGGCAGGCCGAGCAGCTGCGCGAGCCAGTCCAGGACCGTCAGCTCGAGCTCGGTCGCGGCGGGAGACGAGACCCACGTCATCGCGTTGACGTTCAGCGCGGCGACGAGCAGCTCCGCGAGGACCCCCGGCTCGGAGCCGGTGTTCGCGATCCAGGCGAAGAAGCGCGGGTGGTTCCAGTGGGTGAGCCCCGGAAGGATCACCTCGTCGAGATCGCGGAGCATCGCCTCGAACGGCTCCGGGTGCTCGGGCGGCGACTCCGGCAGCCGCGCCCGGACCTCGCCCGGCTGGATCTGAGCCGCGACGCGCAGCTCGCCGACCCGGCGCAGGTAGTCGTCGGCCCAGTCCGCCGCGAGGTCGAGATCCTTTCTGAAGCTCATCGCTTCTTCCTCAGCTTCTCGATCTGCTTCCACGTGCGCGTGTTCACGACGTCGTCTCTCGTCAGCCACGCCCGGCGCGCCTGTCCCACACCGAGCTCGACGTAGTCCAGGGCACCGATCTGGTGACCGTCCGAGTCGATCACGAGCTTCAGGCCGGCTTCGCGCGCAGCGCGCGCATGGACGTCGGTCAGGTCGAGGCGGTCCGGCTGCGAGTTGATCTCCAGGAACGTCCCGGTCTCGAGCGCCTTCTCGATCACGCGTTCGACGTCGAGCGGCGCCGGCTGGCGCTTGCTGATCCTGCGGTTCGTCGGGTGTCCGATCACGTCGACATACGGGCTCTCCATCGCCGCCATCACCCGCTCGGTCGGGTTGTGGTCGAAGCGCGAGTGCACCGACGCGACGACCCAGTCGCGTGTTGCGAGATCCTCGTCGGAGACGTCGAGCGTGCCGTCGGGACGGATGTTGACCTCGATGCCTTTGAGAATGCGGAACGGCCCCGAACTGCTCTGAGAAGCGAACAGCTCGTTGAGCGCGCCGATCTGCTCGGCCTGCTGCGCCAGCAACTCACCGCGCAGACGTTGCGAGTGGTCGCAGATCGCGTAGTAGTCGTACCCGCGCGCCTGGGCCGCCGCGACCATGTCCTCCAGCGAGTCCTTGCCATCGGACCACGTCGTGTGCGTATGCAGATCGCCGCGGATGTCCCCCAACTCGACGAGCACCGGCAGCTCGCTCTTGCGCGCCGCGGCCAGCTCACCGCCGTTCTCGCGCAACTCCGGCGGGATCCAGTCGTACCCGAGGAAGCGGTAGACGTCCTCCTCCTTCGCGAACGTGTGCTCCTCGCCGGACTCGACCTCCGTGACGGAGTACTCCGACACGGAGAAGCCGCGGCGAACCGCGTCCTCGCGCAACGCGACGTTGTGGTGCTTCGATCCCGTGAAGTGCTGGAGCAAGTTGCCGAAGCTCTCGGGTGGAACGACACGCAAATCGAAGCGCAGTCCGTCATGCGAGACGACCGTCGCCTTCGTCGATCCTTTCGCTGCGACGTCGACGACCCAGTTGAGCGCGCAGAAGTACTCGACGAGCGCCTCGGCGTCGTTGGCGGTCGCGATGATGTCGAGATCGCGGACGGTCTCGCGCATGCGGCGCGCTGACCCCGCGATCGAGACTTCGACGCACGCCGGGTGCTCGCTCAGCACCTGGACGACCGCACGCAGCTTCGGCAACGTCGTGCCGAGGAGCGAGCGACGCGGTCCCTCCGTGGCCTCCGGCTTGGCGAGCGCGGCGGCGATCTTCTCCTCCGTGCCCGCGCCGATCCCCGCATGGCCGCGCAGCTGCTGCGCCTCTGCCGCCGCCTTCAGGTCGGCCGCGGTGGTGATCCCCAGCTCCTGCCAGATCCTCCGGGCGGTCTTCGGCCCGAGGCCCGGCAGCCGCATGAAGGTCGCCACCTCCGCCGGCACCTCGGTTTTGCGCTTCGTCAGCGCGTGAATCTCGCCGTCGTCGACGACCTCCACGATCTTGGCCTCGATCGTCTTCCCGATGTCCTGGAGCAGCTTCGCCTTACCGTCGAGTGCAAGCTGTGCGACCGAGGTGGGCGTCTCGCGGATTCGCGCTGCAGCCTTGCGGTAGGCGGAGATCCGGAAGCCGTCGGCCCCTTCCAGTTCCATCAGGTCGCCGAGCAGCTCGAACTGCTCCGCCAGCTGTTCATTCCGCGGCAGGGTCACAGCAGCGATCATAGGTCTGCCGATGCGCGCGACCGTCTGCCTTCCCACCTACAACGAGCGGGAGAACCTTCCCCGCATGATCGAGGCTCTCCGCCCCGTCCTGCGCGAGGGCGACCGCGTGCTCGTGATCGACGACAACTCCCCGGACGGGACCGGCGCCGTGGCCGATGCGCTCGCCGCAGCGCACGCCTTCGTCGATGTCCTGCACCGGAGCGCCAAGGAGGGTCTCGGGCGTGCCTACGTGGCCGGGTTCCACCAAGCGCTCGCCGACGGAGCCGAGCTCGTGCTGGAGATGGACTGCGACTTCTCCCACGACCCGAGGGATGTGCCGCGCCTGATCGAGGCGGTAGAAGGCGGGGCAGACCTCGCGCTCGGCTCGCGTTACGTACCGGGCGGAGGCACCCGCAACTGGGGGCTCCTGCGCCGCGTGATCTCACGTGGCGGCTCTGTCTACACCGCGCTCTTCCTCCAGATGGGCGTCAAGGACCCGACGGGCGGGTTCAAGTGCTTCCGGCGCGCTGTCCTCGAGACGCTCGACCTCGATGCGATCACGCCGCGTGGCTACGCCTTCCAGATCGAGACGACCTACCGCGTCAAGCGGGCGGGCTTCACGGTCGTCGAGATCCCGATCACGTTCGTCGACCGCGAGGTCGGTCAGTCGAAGATGAGCCGGTCGGTCGTGCTCGAGGCGATCTGGCGCGTGCCACTCCTCAGGCTGAACAAAAACGCCTGATGCGCTCGGTGACGGACGAGACGTTCGAGCGCGAGGTCCTGCAGGCGGGTAAGCCGGTTGTGGTCGACTTCTGGGCCCCGTGGTGCGGGCCGTGCAAGGCGATCGAGCCGGCGCTCGAGCAGCTCGCCGCGACGACGGAAAACGTGGAGTTCGTGAAGCTGGACATCGACGAGAACCCGCGCACCGCCGATACCTACGGCGTCCTCTCGCTCCCGACGGTGATGCTCTTCGACGGGGGCGAGCTACGGGAGACCGTCCACGGCGCGCGGCCGAAGAAGCACTTCGCGAAGACGTTCTCCCCGTACTTCTAGCGGCGCTACCCTGCCCGCCGTGCTTCGGTTGCCCGCCTCACATCGCAAGCGGATGCGCCTGCTCTGGGGCTCGATCGGGACCTTCGTCGTGCTGGCGGTCGCAGCGCTGATCGTGTTCGTTCCGAACACCGGGCACTCGTTGGCGACCCCGATCGACGAGAACGCGCGCGCCCAGGTCTACCGCGCGCCGAAGACGGTGGTGGCAACCGCGGCGCAGAAGGCGGCCGCTCAATCGACGCTCTCGCGCTTCGTGCGCAGCGCTGTGATCCGCCGTGAGCTCGCGTCGAGTTGGCCGCTCGCCACCGCGCACATGAAGAGCGGCACCTCACATGCGGACTGGCTGGCCGGCAACCTGCCCGTCGTCCCGTACCCGGCTTCGGCGTTTCGGACGGTGGGCCTCACGCTCGAGTACCAGTACGCGGGGGTCCTCGGCTACGACGCGCTCGTGCTGCCGAAGCAGACGAAAGCCGCACAGCTCGCCGGTCAGCAGGTGTACGCCTGCGAACTGCACGACGTGCACGGGAGCTGGCTCGTCGACCAGTGCTACCCGCGCAAGACGCTCTAGTCCCGGGAGAAGTGCTCCCAGCCGCGCAGGTCGGACGGCTCCCCGTCGCGCAGCGTGACGACGCCCTCGCCCTCCTCGACACGACCGACGACCGAGAAGCCGTGCGGCTCGGTGACTGCTGCGAGCAGCTCGTAGTCTTCGCCGAAGCCGACGTCCTCGACCGTGGCGCCGTCGGCCAGCGGCACCGCGTCGAGATCGATCACGCAGCGGACGCCCGAGCGTCGAGCGATGTGCCCCGCGTCGACCGCAATCCCGTCGGAGACGTCCATCAGCGCGTGGGCCGTTGCGCTGAGCAGGCGTCCCTCCTCGAGCCGGAGCGGCGGCGGTGCGTACCGCTGCCGCCGGAACGCCGCGCCCGCGGCGCCGAGCGGGCCGGTGACGACGAGGAGGTCACCGGGCTGCGCGCCGTCGCGACCCGGGACGCGAGAGCTGCGCCCGAGCGCCGTGACCGAGATCACCACCGATTCCGCGGACGTCGTGTCGCCGCCGACCACGGCGACACCCGCCTCGGCGATTCCCTCGTAGAACGCGAACACGTCTTCGGCGAGCGTCGCGCCCGGCACGGCCAGGGTGACCAGCAGCGCCAGTGGGGTCGCGCCTGAAGCGGCGAGGTCGCTGAGATTGACGGCGGCGGCGCGAAACCCGAGCGCGCGCCAGTCGATCCAGTCGAGCCTGAAGTGGACGTTCTCGACCAGCGCGTCCTGCGTCGCGACGAGACCGTCGCCCAGCGAGGCCGCGTCGTGCTCGACGCCGGTGACGAGACCGCGGCGCTCGAGCTCTGCGAGGAGCCCCAGCTCACCCAGCTCGTTCAGCGTCGTCAACGACCCTCCTCAGCTCCGGATCGGTCGCGGCGCGGATCACTGCGACACCTACTGCGCCCGCACGGATGCAGTCGCCGGCGTTCGATGCGTCGACCCCGCCGATCGCAACGACCGGCAGGTCGACTGCGGCGCAGATCTCGCGCAGCCCGGCGAGCCCGATCGCCGGGTCGGCGTCGGGCTTGGACGGCGTCTCCCAGACGGGGCCGACCCCGAGGTAGTCGGCGTCCGCCGCGACCGCTTGCTCGATCGTCACCGCGGAGCGGCCGAGCACGAGGCCGGCTGCGCGTGCCGCCTCTGCACCGTCGTCGCCCTGGCCGAGGTGCACGCCGTCGGCGCCGAGCGCGATCGCCGCTTCCACATCGTCATTGACGATGAACGTCGCGTGCAGATCGCGGAAGCCGCGGCCACGTTCGACGACCTCGGCGGTCGGCCCCTTCACGCGCAACTGCACGACCGTGGCGCCGGCCGCGACCGCCTGCTGCGCCGTGGCGAGGTCGGTGACGATCGCGTGCACCTTCACGACGTGCGGGCTCTCCCGTCAAGCGTCTCCGAATCGAGCGCGGCGAGCGCGTCGTAGAGCGCGACGTGGAACGACCCCGGGCCTTTGGCGCCCTGCGCCGCGTCCTCTCCCGCTACGCCGAAGGCGACGAGCGCTTCGACGGCAGCGTCGAGCGGCGCCTCCCGATTGACCGCGAGGAAGCAGCCGGTCAGCGCACTCGACATGCAGCCGGTGCCGGTGATCGTCGCCATCAGCGGATGGCCGTTCTCGATGCTGATCACGGTCTTTCCGTCGGAGACGTGGTCGACGGCGCCCGTGACCGACGCGACGAGGCCGAGTTGCCGGCCGGCCTGCCGCGCGAGGTCGGCGGGATCGCTTCCGGTTGCGATCGATTCGACACCACGCACCTCGGCGTCGACCCCGACGAGCGTGGCGACCTCACCGGCGTTGCCGCGGAGAACCGTGACCTCGATTTCGTCGAGGATCCGCTTCGCGGTCTCGGTGCGATACGTCGTTGCTCCCGCTCCGACGGGGTCGAGCACGACGGGTGTGCCGCGCTCGTTCGCGACGCGACCGGCGAGCAGCATCGCATCGACCCAGTGCGGAGCAAGGGTGCCGATGTTGATCACGAGCGCGCCGGCGATCGCCGCCATCTCCTCCACTTCTTCCTTCGCGTGCGCCATCACGGGGAGCGCCCCGAGCGCGAGGGTCGCATTGGCGGTCTCGTTCATCACGACGTAATTGGTGATCTGGTGAACCAGCGGCTTCGCGTCGCGCAGCCGCCGCAGCGAGTCTCCTGCTGTCACGTTCTTCCTTTCACGTGGAGGACGTCGACGGGGCCATCGCCCGCGCCGAGCTCGGTCAGTCCGTGCCGCACGGCGTCGTTCGCAGCGCGTGCCGCGCCGCGCGCGGCGTCTTCGAGGGAAAGCCCGCGGGCGAGCAACGCAGCCAGCGTGGCGGAGTGGGTGCATCCGGCACCGTGCGTGGCCGCGACGTCGAGCCGCTCGACGGGGATCTCGATGTGCCGCTCCCCATCGAAGAGATGGTCGATCGGATCGCCATGGCCACCGGTGACAATCGCCGCCGGAGCGCCGAGCTCCACCAGCCGCTCTACAAGCTCGGCCCGCGAACTTTGTGTTGAGTCAACACAAAGTCTTCGGGCCTCGGCCAGGTTCGGCGTGATCACTGTCGCGAGGGGAAACAGGCGCGTGACGAGCGTGTCGATTGCGTCGTCCTCGAGCAGTTGCGCGCCCGACGAGGCGACCATCACGGGGTCGACGACGAGGGGCACCCGATGCGCGTCCAGGAACTCCGCGACCGCCTCGATCACGCGCCGGGAGAAGAGCATCCCCGTCTTCGCCGCGTCCACGCCCAGGTCGGAGAAGACCGACTCGAGCTGGGCCGTCACGAACTCCACCGGCGGCTCGTGCACGGCGGACACGCCGACGGTGTTCTGCGCCGTCAGCGCGACGATCGCCGACATGCCGTGTGCGCCCGCCGCGGCGAATGCCTTCAGATCTGCCTGGATGCCCGCGCCGCCCCCGCTGTCGGAGCCGGCGATCGTCACTACGCGTGGGACCAATTCACTCCCTTCGCCGGTCCTAACCGGATCAGGTTCTACGGGTGTGATCTCAGCCCCGATCAGGGCACCCCGGTAGGTCGAGGCTAGCATCGCCCGATGGCCGTCACCTATGACCTCGTCGCGGTCGGAGACGTGATGCTGGACGTTCACGTTCCGGGCGCTCCGCTCGACGGTGTCGTCCACGACACGATCCGTGTCAGAGCGGGCGGCTCCGCGATCAACGCCGCGCGGTGTGCTCGTCGACTCGGCGCGACTGCCGCCGTCGTCGGCGGCGTCGGAGAAGACCCTGCAGCCACGGCGATTCGCGACGAGCTCCGTCGCGCTCACATCGATGCCCTGCTCGAAACGGCGGCGGGCGCGACCGGGACGGTCGTCTACGTCGGGGCGGGGGTCGTCGCCGACCGCGGAGCCAATGCGGGGTTCCGGCCGCGCGAGCTGCCGCCCGCCCGCGTGACGCTCGTTTCGGGGTACCTCGACGAACAAGCGGCGCACGACGCGCTCGCGCGCGCGGCCGGATTGCGTGCCCTCGATCTCCAGCGTCCGGGCCAGCCGGCGTTCGATGCGGAGGTCGTGCTCGGCCCGGGGATCCCGGTCGACGAGCTGGCCGCGCGACATCAGGTCGTGTGCTCGACGCTCGGCGCGGGCGGCGCGGTGGCGGTTCGTGGCAGCGAGCGCGTCGTGATCGCCGTTCCGCGCGTTTTGGCGAACAGCCCGCGTGGCGCCGGCGACGCGTTCGCAGCCGCGTTTCTGCTCGCACTCGCCGACGGGCGCGAGCTCGGGGCCTGTGTCGAGTCCGGGTGTGAAGCGGCGCTCGACGCCTAGACGAACACGCGCGTGCCGAACGGCATCAGCGAAACGCGCGTCGCGAGCGACAGGACACGAAGCCGGTCTGCGACTTCGACAGAGATCGGCACGCGTGAGAACATGACGACCGCGTAGAAGTCGCCCGAGAAGAGCACGCCGCCGAAGCCCAGCGCCGAGGTGATTGCGTGACGCTCCACGAAGTCCTGCGCCGGCACGAACTCGCTGCCACGTGCATCCGGCACGTGAAACACGTCGTAGTTCTTGCGCGTCAGCTCGGCCACGCGCGCTTTATCCGGACGCACGACATCCGCCAGCTCGAGCCCGATCTGGTTGATCAGACCCGCGACCATCGGGAGCCGCCGAACGAACTCGACGCTCGGAAGCGGGATCGCCTTGTGGCCCTGTGACGTGCGCCGGTCGTTCCAGTCGGGCTCGAGCCCGCGCGTCGCGAGCAAGGTGAGACACCGGGTCTCGGGATCGGGATCTTCCTCGAGCATGCCCCGGGCGAAGGCCCGAAGATCTTCCGGCAGCTTGCCGAACGGGTGCGTCTTGTAGAGGCGAACCAGCGCAAGCGCCGGGCCGCCGTCGCCGGTCAACAGCTCGGCCCAGAGCAGGTCGACCGTCTTCTGCGCCGATTCCTCCATCGAGTCGGCGTTCCGAGCGTGGCTCCTGATCGCGTCACCGAATGGCGCGAGATCGCCTCCCGCGAAGTGCTCAAGGCTGGCCACCGGGGCATCGTACGCGTCCGCTCTACGATGATCAGGGATGAGCGCCGACGTCCTGCGTTGGGAAGGGCTGCTGCAGGGTGAGGAGGTCGCTCACTTGGCGACCGAGTCGCAGCGAGCGGGGAGATTCGCGCCCTTGCCCGCGAGCCTCGACCCGCGCGTCCGTGACGCGATCGGCGTTCCCCAGCTCTATGAGCACCAGCGCGCCGCCTGGGACGCCGCCGGACGCGGCGAGAACGTGATGGTCACGACCGGCACGGCTTCCGGGAAGACACTGGCGTTCAACTTGCCGGTGCTGGACGCGCTCGCACGGGAGCCAAAGACGCGGGCGCTGTACCTCTATCCAACGAAAGCGCTCGCGCAGGATCAATTCCGCACGCTCTCCGGGTACCGCGTGCCGAAGCTGAAGCCGGCGATCTACGACGGCGACACCCCGACCGAGCAGCGCTGGCAGATCCGCAAATGGTCGAACGTGATCCTGACGAACCCGGACATGGTGCACATCGGCGTGCTGCCGAACCATGACCGCTGGGGCGACGTGCTCGCGAACCTGCGCTACGTCGTCGTCGACGAAGCGCACGTCTATCGCGGAGTATTCGGGTCGCACGTCGCGAACGTCCTTCGGCGGCTGCGGCGGCTCGCGCGGGTCTACGGATCCGAGCCGCAGTTCCTGCTCGCCTCCGCGACGATCTCGAACCCCGGCGAGCTGGGTGCGTCACTTCTCGGCGCGCCCGTGACCGTGGTCGGTGACGACGCCGCACCACGTGCAGAGCGCACCGTCCTACTCTGGAATCCGCCGCTGCTGGACGAGGAGCTGGGCCTGCGCGGTTCCGCACTCGCAGAAGCGGCGAAGCTGCAGGCGTCGTTCGTCGAGCGCGGGCTGCGCACGCTGACGTTTGCGAAGAGCCGCAAGGCCGCGGAGCTCATTCACCGCTTCACCGCCGAACGGCTCGGCGACGACGCGCACCTCTCCCCCTACCGCGCCGGCTACACCGCGCAGCAGCGCCGTGAGATCGAGCGCCGCTTGTCGGCAGGCGACCTGCTCGGCGTGTCGGCGACCAACGCGCTCGAGCTCGGGATCGACGTCGGACTGCTCGACGTCGTGATCTCGGTCGGGTTTCCCGGGACCGTCGCGTCGTTACGCCAGCAGTGGGGCCGCGCAGGCCGGCGTGGCAGCGGGCTCGCGGTGCTCGTCGCGAGCGAGGACGGCCTCGACCAGTTCTTCATGCGCGAGCCCGACAAGCTGCTCGGTCGCCGCGTCGAGGCGGCGATCCTCGACCACACGAACCCGCGTGTGCTCGCCGGCCACGTGCGCTCGGCCGCCTACGAAGCACCGCTGACGGCCGAGGACGCGGCGATCCTCGGGCCGGAGGCCATCCGGGCCGCGCGCAACGACGCCGAGCTGAAGGAGACGCCCGCCGGGATCGTGTGGGCCGGGAAAGATCATCCGGCCGCGCGTGTCTCGCTGCGCTCATCCGAGCCCGACGCGTTCAGCATCGTCGACGGAAGCACGGGCGCGGTCCTCGGGGTCGTCGAGCGCTCGCGCGCGTACTCGACCGTGCACAAGGGCGCGGTCTATCTGCATCTGGGCGAGTCGTACCTCGTGCGCGAGCTGAACCTGAACACGATGTACGCGGTCGTCGAGCCGTTCAGCGGCAACTGGTACACGCAGGCGAAGAAGGACACGATGACCCGGATCGTCGAGCCGCGCCGGACCGAATGGCGGCTCGGCCTGGAGGTCGTCTTCGGCGAGATCGAGGTGACCGAACAGGTCGTCGCGTACGAGCGCCGGACGCTCTCGTCGCAGGAGCGGATCGAGGTGGTGCAACTCGAGCTGCCACCGACGACGTTCGCGACCGAGGCGATCTGGTACCTGCCGAGCCCGCACCACCTGGCGGAGGTCGACGCGATGCCGCAACTCCTCGGCACGCTGCACGCCGCAGAGCACGCGATGATCGCGGTGCTGCCGCTGTGGGCGATGTGCGACCGGTGGGACATCGGGGGCCTCTCGATGAACATCCACCCCGAGACCGGACGCCCGACGGTGTTCATCTACGACGGCCACCCGGGTGGAGTGGGGATCACCGAGCGCGGTTTCGCGCAATTCGAGGGCTGGGTCGCCGACACCGCGGCGATGATCCGCGGTTGCCCCTGCAGCACAGGCTGCCCCTCGTGCGTCCAGAGCCCGAAGTGCGGCAACCTCAATGACATGCTCGACAAGGCGGGCGCGTTGACCTTTCTTTCCCGGCTGCGTTGAGGCTGTCGATTTCGGCGGCGCCCGTTCGTCGTAGAAGCGACAACTCTTCAAAGGAGGGATCGTGAAGTACGCACTGCTGATCTATTCGAACGGCGGCGAGTGGGACAACCTCTCGGAGGACGAGCGCAACGCCGTCTACGCCGAGTACATGGCGGTTTCCAAAACCGCGGGGATCGTCGGCGGCGAGGAGCTTCAGGGCGCCGAGACCGCAACGACCGTGCGCGTCCAGAACGGCGAAACGCTGACCACGGACGGCCCCTTCGCGGAGACCAAGGAAACGCTCGGCGGCTTCTTCCTGTTCGAGGCAGATGACCTGGACGCCGCGATCGAGATCGCAGCGCGCATCCCGGGGGCACGGACCGGTGCCGTCGAAGTGCGCCCGGTGGTGGAGAGGTAACAGCTGCTCGAGCAGATCTTCCGCGACGAGTGGGGGCGCGTCGTCGCCACGCTGATCGGCTTCCTCGGCGACTTCGACCTCGCCGAGGAGGCCGCGCAGGAGGCGTTCGCGGTTGCCGCCGAACGGTGGCCGCGCGAAGGCGTTCCCGCAAACCCGGGCGCGTGGCTCGTGGTCACCGCGCGGAATCGCGCGATCGACCGCATCCGGCGCGACCGGACCCTGGCCGTGAAGAAGCACCTGCTCGAGGTGCCCGAAGCCGTGACCGACGACCTCGAAGAGACAGCGTTTTCCGACGAGCGCCTGGAGCTCGTGTTCACCTGCTGCCATCCCGCACTCTCGCTCGAAGCGCAGGTCGCGCTCACGCTGCGCACGCTCGGAGGTCTCACCACCGACGAGATCGCACGAGCCTTCCTCGTGCCGGAGGCGACGATGGCGCAGCGGCTCGTGCGGGCGAAGCGAAAGATCGCAGCCGCGGGCATCCCCTTCCGCATCCCGGCGGACCACCTGCTTCCCGATCGGCTCAAAGCGGTGCTCGCCGTCGTCTACCTGATCTTCAACGAGGGCTACGGCGGCCGTGGCGAGCTCGCGTCGGAGGCGATCAGGCTCGGTCGCCCCCTCGCAGAGCTGATGCCGGACGAGCCCGAGGTACACGGCCTGCTCGCGCTGATGCTGCTCCACGACGCACGGCGCGACGCGCGGCTGCGCGACGGCGAACTCGTGCTGCTCGAGGACCAGGACCGCTCCGCCTGGGACGCGGAGCAGATCGAGGAGGGCCGCGCAGCCCTCGAACGCGCGCTCGCGCTGCGGGGCCAGGGCCCATATGTCGTACAGGCTGCAATCGCGTCACTGCACGTCGACGAGCCGCGCGACTGGTCGCAGATCGCAGCACTCTACGGCGAGCTCGTGCGCCTGACCCGCTCGCAGGTGGTCGAGTTGAACCGCGCCGTGGCGGTCGCCGAGGCGGAGGGGCCGGCGGAGGGGCTGGCGCTCGCCGAACGGCTCGATCTGAGCGACTATCTCTACTTCCACTCCGCCCGAGCGGACTTCCTGCGGCGCCTCGACCGGCCCGACGAGGCCGTCGCGGCCTACCAGCGAGCGCTCGAGCTCGCGCGGTCCGACCACGAGCGACGGTTCCTCGAGCGCCGGATCGCCGAGCTCACGACAAGATAGGCGGTCGTGATCGACCGCATCCACGCATTCCGGGCGTCGCTGCAGGACGCCTCCTCCGAGCGGCGCGTTCGCGCACGACACGGCGACGGGCTCTTTGCGCCGTCCGTGCGCGAGGTCTACGACATGAACTACGTGCGCGCCGAACATCCCGCCCCGGCGGGCGAGCTGATCGCAGACGCGGAGCAGCTGATGGAGGACTACTTCCACAAGCGCGTGATCCTCGAGCGCGCCGATGCCAGGAGCGCGACCGGCTTCCGCGCCTACGGCTGGACGGTCGTCCCGCATCTGATCATGGCCCGCACGCGCGAGCCCGACCGGCGCGTCGACACGTCGTTGGTGCGCGAGGTGCAGTTCGCAGAGCTGGCCGCGGCGCGGCGCGAGGTCACGATTCGCGAGCCGTGGGGCGACGCCGAGATCTCGTCGCTGCTCGACGACGCGAAGCAGCTGATCGTGCGCGCCGTTCCGACCCGCTTCTTCGCCGCCTTCGCCGACAGCGAGATCGCCGCCTACTGCGAGGTGCGAAGCGACGGCGTCGTCGCACAGATCGAGGACGTGAACACGCTCGAACGTTTCCGCGGTCGCGGGCTCGGACGCGCGGTGGTTCAACACGCGATCGACGAGGCGCGCAAGGCCAACGAGATCGTCTACCTGGAAGCACTCGCAGACGACTGGCCTCGCGAGCTCTATGCCAAGCTCGGCTTCGACGTCGTCGGTGAGCGACATTTCAACACGCTGTTTCCGCACCCGCTGACGCGTTTGCGCGTGCGCACCCCACGGCTCGAGCTGCGCCTCGGCACGGACAGCGAACTGCGTGCACTCGGGCGCGTTGCGCTGGAGGGGATCCATGACGCCGGCGAGATGCCGTTCGAGTTCCCCTGGACGGACGACCTGACCGAGCAAACCGTTCTCGACTACCACCGCGCGCAGCTCGCTGCCTTCACGCCGGAGGACTGGTCGCTCAACCTGCTCGCCTTCCACCGCGGCAGGCCGATCGGCATCCAGTCCGTCGGCGCGGAACGGTTCTCCGAGACGCGCCGGGTGGGCACGGGCTCGTGGCTCGGGCAGGCTTGGCAGGGGCAGGGCCTCGGGACCGAGATGCGCGCCGCCGTCCTGCACCTGGCCTTCGGAGGGCTGGCTGCGAAGGTCGCCGTCTCGGGTGCGATCTCCGGGAACCCGAGGTCACTCGGCGTCTCGCGCAAGTTCGGCTACGAGGTCGTCGGGGCGCACCTGGTCAGCCCGCGCGGGGTGCCGGTCGAGCACACAGACCTGGAGCTCCGGGCCGAGCACTTCCGCTCGCCGGTGCCGGTCGAGCTCGTCGCGCTGGCGCCGCTGCTGCCATTGTTCGGAGCGGCATGAACCTGCGCGCCTTCGGCGAGACGTTCGTGACGCTCTTCGTGATCACTGACCCGATCGGGAACGCGCCGATCTTCGTCGCGATCACACGGAATCTGACGCCCCGTCAGCGGCAGCGCGCCGCATTGCGCGCGGTGCTCGCCGCAGGCGCACTGATCCTCGGCTTCGCAGTCTTCGGCGAGGTCGTGCTCCGCTACCTCCACGTCTCGCTCGGGTCGCTGTCGATCGCCGGCGGGCTGCTCCTGCTGCTCGTGGCCCTCGAGATGCTGCGCGGCTCCGACTTCCCCGGCGGCGACGCCGCCATGCCAGAGGACATCGCTCTCGTCCCTCTTGCGACCCCGCTCGTCGCCGGGCCTGGAGCGATCGCGACCTCGATCGTCCTCTGGCGCGCCCACCCGGGCCTCGACGGCCACATCTCGGTGATCCTCGCGATCATCCTTGCCGTGGCCTGTGTCGGCGTGGCGCTGATCGTGGCCGAGCGCGTGACCCGCGCGACCAGTCCGGCGGTGCTCTCATTCCTGACGCGCGTCTTCGGCCTGCTGCTCAGCGCGATCGCGGTCCAGCTGGTGGTGGACGGGGTGCGCTCGCTGACGTAGGCTCCTGCGCACATCGAATGAGGAGGGCACGCATGACAATGCGCTTGCCCCGCCCGCGGCACGGGGATCCACTCGATACGACGCAGGAGCTGCGCGCGCTCGCTGCGGCCGTCCTGCACGAGGACGTCGAGACACTGGCGCGTACCACCGACTACCTGCGACGTTCCTACCGTGTGGTGTTCATCGGGTACGTGGCGATGATGATCTTCGGCGTCGCCGCGATCGTCGCGGCATTCATCAAGGGGCTGACGGCGGCGACCATCGGTGAGGGGGTCGCTTCGGTCGGGCTCGCCGGGCTCACGGTCGGCATCTTCGTCGCGTTCTTCGTTCAGCGTCCGTCGGCGGCACTCGAGCGAAACGCGATCTTCATGCCCTGGGTCTCGATCGTGCTGACGACCTTCTGGACGCGGCTGTTGTACCTCGACGATCCCGCGACGCTCGATGCGAAGCTCGGGCACGCCGCGAAGGAAGCCTCGGACGAGCTGAGCGCGATCGCCATGCGCTACGCAGTGATCGACGGACGGGAGCTCACGGTGGCGAAGGAGGCGGCGCGGACGCGCCCTAAGCTAGGGGTCTGATTCGGATCAGGCCCCGATCCGCTTGAGCGCCTTCGACAATGACTGACGCGTCGTCAGCACGCCGGCGTACAGGTCGCCGTGCTGACGGATGCGTTCCCGCACGACCTCCATCGTGTAGATCGACGGGTTGAGCTTGTCGTTCACTTCGTCCCACCTGAGCGGGGTCGAGACAGGCGCGTTCGGCTTGGGGCGCACCGAATAGACCGACGCGATCGTCTTGCCCTCACCATTCTGGTTCGAGTCGATCAGCACGCCGCGGCGCTTCGCCTTTGACCACTCGGTCGTCGCGAGCTTCGGATGCGTGCGTGCGATCGCGCCCGCGACGTGCTCGGCGAAACGCCTCGTGTCCTCGAACGTGCTGCGCCGATCGATCGGAACGAGAATGTGGAAGCCTTTGCCCCCCGAGGTCTTCGGGAACGAGGTCAGCTCGAGCAGGTCGAGCAGCTGCTTGAGGATCAACGCAACCTCAACCGTCTGCGGCCACGGCACCTCCGGCGTCGGATCGAGATCGAAGAGCACGAAGTCCGGCCGTTCGGGCTTGTCGATCCGCGAGTACCAGGTGTTCAGGTCGATGCAACCCATGTTCACCATCCAGAGGAGCGCCAGCTCGTCGCTGACGACGGGGAACTCGATCCACTTCTTGCCGCCTGATTTCTCGCGTGTCGAGACAAGTGTGCGATGCCGCGGGATCCATTCGGGCATGTGCTTCGGCGCGTCTTTCTGGAAGAAGGCTTTGCCGTCCGCGCCGTCGGGGTAGCGGCGCATCGTGAACGGCCTGTCCTTCAGATGCGGCACGAGCACCGGCGCGACCGCCCGGTAGTACTGAAGGAGGTCGCCTTTCGTGATCCCCTCTTCCGGCCAGAAGAGCTTGTCGAGGTTCGACAGTCGTAGCTCGCGCTTGCCCCGGCGGATCACGTCGGAGATCGGCTGATCGCGTGTCACCTCCCCGGGGTCCTTGTCCTCGCGGATCCCGAGGTAGGCGGGGTGGCGCAGGTGCTTGTCGTGCGTCCACTCGCCGAAGCGCACTTGCGCGACGAGCTGCGGCTCCACCCACTGCACGTCGCCCTTGCGCACACGCGGCAGCTTCGGCGCCACCGGAAACGGCGAGGTGTCCCGGTGCAGCGGCTTGAGGAGCTTGAGCAACCGTGCGATCTCCTTGTCGTTGAAGCCCGTTCCGACGTTGCCGACATAGCGCAGCTGATCGCCCTCGTTGACACCGAGCACGAGTGCCCCGAACGTCCCGGCGCGCCGGCCGGCGCCGCGCGTGTAGCCGGCGACGACGAACTCCTCGTTGTTCTCGGTCTTGATCTTCAACCAGTCGCGCGTGCGCTTTCCGACCTTGTAGGTGCTCGAACTGCGCTTCGAGATGATCCCCTCGAGGCTCTGGTCCTGCGCGACGGAGAACAGCGCGTCCCCGTCGCCGAAGTCCTCCGAGTACGCAACGGTCTTGACACGGCCGTCGAGCAGCGTGCGCAGTTGCTGCTTTCGCTCCGTCAGCGGAAGATCGATCCGCGACTCACCGTCGAGCTCGAGCAGGTCGAACGCGTAGAAAACGAGGGGGCCCGTTCCCTGCTGCAGCTCGGAGAAGCTCGTCTTGCCCGTCGGGTCGATGCGACAGATCTCGCCGTCGACGACGGCGTGCGGGCTCCTGACCGCCTTGGCGAGCGCCTTCGCGACCTCGGGGAAGCGACCGGTGAGGTCGTTCGCGTTCCGCGAGACAAGCTTGCACTCGCCTCCGCGCACATATGCGAGCGCGCGGAAGCCGTCGAACTTCACCTCGTGCGTCCAGTCGTCGCCGCGGGGGATGTGCGTGTCGAGCGACGCAAGCATCGGCTTGTAGGTCTGCTGCATGGCGGAACCCTCGTGGTCAATGTCGTCGTCGCTGCGCTTGATCAGCAGCCAGTTCTGCTCCTTGTCGTCCATGTGTGCCGGCACAAGCGACCAGCGGCCCTTCAACTTCTTGCCGTGCAGGTCGAACGTGAGCTGACCGTTCGGCTTTTCCTCGAGCAGGTCGTACGTCCCGTTGTCGAAGATCTCGACCGTCCCGCCGCCGTACTGACCTTTCGGAATCTCGCCGTGGAACTTCGCGTACTCGAGCGGATGGTCCTCGACGTGCACCGCGAGCGCTTTCGCCCCCGGCTCGAGCGGAACGCCCTTTGGCACCGCCCAGGAGGCGAGCGCGCCGCCGCGCTCGAGGCGAAAGTCGTAGTGCAGGCGGCTCGCATCGTGGCGCTGGACGACAAAGATCGGCTTCTGGCCAGGCTTCTTGCGGTCTTGAAGCGCCTCGAACGGCTCGGGGGTGATCTTCGGGTCCCGCTTCTTGCGGTATTCGTTCAGCGACACCTAGGAAGCTTTGCGCTTCGCGGGTGCCTGGCGCTTCGCCTTCGGCGCCGGGCCGAATTGCGTAGATTTGTTCCGCAGTGGGGGGTCAGGAGGGCCAGACCGGATCGGGGCACCCGAACGACCGCGAGGTCGTCCGTCGGCAGTTGGCCCAGAATCGCCTGACCCTGACCCCCGAAGACCGCGCCGCGCTGATCGCGAGCATCGACCGGCAGCTCGCCGAGCGCGACGCACGGAAATCCTCGACCTGAGCGGCCGGAGAGGTTTCGGCTCGATTTCGCCCGGACAGAAAACGGGCGAGCTTCTCCACCTGACGGGGGGTTAGGCGCACGAGGCCCGCTGCAAGGCGGGCCTCGACGCGTTCATAAGGGCATAACAACCCGTTGAAAACCCTGTGGATGGTGTGGAAAGACCCCGGATCTAGGCGAAAACGCCCATGCCACGGAACTTGGCCCGGCGCCGGCGGCGGAGCTCTTCGCCCGGGATGTCCTCGAGCTCTTCGAGCGACTCGACGAGGGCGGCCCGGAGGAGCCTCGCGGCCTCGTCATGGTCGTTCTGGGCCCCGCCCTCGGGCTCGCCGACGATCCCGTCGATCACCCCGAGCTCGAGGCAGTGCTGGGCGTCCGGCTTGAAGGCCGCGGCCGCCTTCTTGGCCTCACCGGCGTCGCGCCAGAGGATCGCAGCGCAGCCCTCGGGGGTGATCACCGAGTAGATCGCGTTCTCCTGCATCAGCACCCGGTCGGAGACGGCGATCGCGATCGCGCCGCCGGAGCCGCCCTCGCCGATGATGCAGGCAACCGTCGGCACCGTCAGGCGGGCCATCTCGGCCTGCGAGCGGGCGATCGCGCCACCCTGGCCGTGCTGCTCGGCGGCCACGCCCGGATAGGCGCCCGGGGTGTCCACGAGCGAGATCACCGGGAAGCCGAAGCGCTCTGCGATCTCCATCACGCGCATCGCCTTGTGGTAGCCCTCGGGGTAGGCCATCCCGAACTGACGGTTGAGGCGCTCCTTGACGTCGCGGCCCTTCTGATGGCCGATCAGGACGACCGTACGCCCGTCGAGCTTGCCCAGGCCGGTGACGAGCGCGCCGTCGTCCGCCCGACCGCGGTCACCGTGCAGCTCGACCCAGTCGTCAATGAACCGCGCGACGTAATCCATCGTGTACGGGCGGTCGGCGTGGCGCGCGAGCTCGACCGAGCGCCAGATCGCCTCGTCACTCGTGTCGGCGCGCAACCGCTCCAGTTGGCGTTCCAGACGCTCAGATTCGCCGTTCACCCGCACTCCGCGCAGGAGCGGGAGCCGTGAAAGGCCCGAAAGACGCTGGCGGAGGTTCAGTTCCTGGTCCTTCTCGGTCACGCGAAGAGCCTCAGCAGACGGGTCAGGTGCTCGCGCTGCGCAGGCCGCGGGATGATCGCGTCGATGTGGCCGAAGCGAAGGTTCTGCTCGGCGAGCCCGAAGTCCTCCGGCAGCTTCTCGCGGGTCGTCTGCTGCACGACGCGCGGGCCGGTGAACGCGATCAGCGCGCCGGGCTCGGCGATTGTCACGTCGCCGAGGGAGGCGAACGAGGCGAGAACGCCGGCCGTCGTCGGATGCGCCATCACCGTGATCATCGGGATGTGGGCGTCGTGCAGGTCCTCGACCGCGCAAACGGTCTTCGGCAGCTGCATCAGCGAGAGGATCCCTTCCTGCATCCGCGCGCCACCCGAGGAGGTGACCGACACGAGCGGCACGCCCCGGTCGATCGCGGAGTCGCAGGCGCGAGAGAACTTCTCGCCGACGGCGCTCCCCATCGAGCCGCCCATGAAAGTGAAGTCCATGACCGAGAGCTCGACCGGATGGCCGTCGATCGTCGCCTGGCCGATCAGCGCAGCCTCGTTGAGCCCGGTGTTCAGCTCCGCCTCCGACAGCCGCTCCGCGTACGGGCGGAGGTCGAAGAATTCGAGCGGGTCCTCCGAGCGGACGTCGGCGGCCTCCTCGACGAACGAGGCGGCATCGGCGTACCAGTCGATCCGGGCCCGGGCCCGCATCGGGAAGTGATGGCCGCAGTGCCCGCAGACCCAGAGCGCCGCCGCGAGCTCGTCGTCGCGGAAGTGCGACCCGCACTTCGGGCAGGTGTTCGGGTGTTTCTTCTCTGACGGCGGAGGAGCGTGCTTGTGCTCGACCTGGACGTCGATCCGGGCCTCAGACATCGATAAAGCTTAGACCGCCCGCCGTCGCCGTCCGGTTACAAGCCGAGCGCGTGGCCGAGCCTCGCGAGGGCCGCTTCGTTCCGCCTCGAGGGCCTCAGGCCGGTGAATCCAGCCCCGATCGGGCGGGGGATCGCCGCCAGGAGGCTTTCGAGCTCGGCCAGCGGGATCCCGTCGGGCTCCGGCATCCACACGTCGAGCTCCGGCGGGTCGATCACGTCGCAGTCGAGGGCGACGTAGACGCGTTCGGGAAGCTCGCCGAGCTGCTGCCGGATCCCCGACTCCGCGATGAACGCCTCCTCTGGCGGGTCGAGGCTGCGTGCACCGAGCAGCGTCACGTCCTCCGCCGCGACGTCGCCGGCGTCGATCAGCATCCGCAGCGGCATTCCCCACGCGTTACCGGACGGGGAGCTCTCGGGCGTGTTCAGATCGCCGTGCGCGTCGATCCAGACGACCGCGACGCGGCCGTGTCGGCGGGAGAGCTCACGCACGGCGCCGACGTGCGAACAGCAACAGCCGCCGAGCACGAGCGGGCGCATGGGCAACTCACGCGCGGTCGTCTCGATCTGCTCCTCGAGCGTATCCTCGGCGACCGTCGCTGCCTCGGGCCACGGAAGGTTCATCGTGGCAGCCAAGGCCATCGCCTCGCCACCGTCACCGCTACCTCCACCCCAGGCGCGCGGCACGCGGAGCAGCCCCGCTGCGAACTCACGCCCGCACGAGTGGCACTGGTACTCGGATCCGATTGCGACGGCGGTCAGCGTGCGGCAGTCGGGGCACTTCGCGCGGAGCGCGCTCACAGCTCGAGCTCCCAGTTGTCCGACCGCCGGATCGCGCGCATGCCGACCCGCTCGTACAACCGGAGGGCTCCCGTCACGTTCTCGGCATCGACGCCCAGTCCGACGCGCCACAGCCCACGCGCGTGCAACTCGTGGAAGGCGATGCGCAGCAGGGCCTCGCCCAGTCCCCGCCCGCGCCACGCCTTGCCGACACCCAGCGTCCCGACCCAGCCGAGCTCCGGATCGCCACCCCGCTCGGGGAACGCGAGCGCGAAGCCGGCGAGTTGATCCCCGTCCCAGGCGAGAAACCAGAGCGTCGAGTCGTAGCCGCGTGCCTTGAGATAGAACTCCCGGAAGTTCGAGGGTGACGCCTCGTCCCAGAACGGGTCTTCGGTGAAGGCGTCGTTCAGAAGCGCACGCAACGTTTCGTCGTCGACTCCCTCGCGGAACGTGCGCAGCTGGAAGCCGTCGGGCAGCATGGCCCGGGGAGGATCGACGACGTCGATCTCCATGGTGTACGAGGAGCGCCCCTGGACGTATCTGCGCGTCTCCACGATCCGTGCGAGCTCATGTCCATGCGCGAAGTACGCGCGTACGCGGTTGATGCCGCAAGCGCGGGCCTCCTCCTCCGCCCAGTCGAAGAAGACGTCCCAGTAGCCGGGTGCCGCGACGTCGAGCTGCACCACATCCTTTACCCAGATGTCGCCGTAGCCGACGATCTGTCCGTCGACTTCGAGCACCCGGAACCAGTCGGGCTGGAACTCGCTGTTCCCGAGCCACGAGCGGATCTCCTCGGCGTCCAGCGGCCGCGACCCGCCGAACGCATCCTCGAAGAGCCGTGTCACGGCCTCCGCATCGTCCGCTCGCAGGTTGCGCAACTCAGGCATCGAGCGCCTTCTCGAACACGACTGCGCCCCAATGGACGCGCATGCCCGCGCGCTCGTAGAGCCGGTTCGCTCCCGTGTCGGACTGCGCGTCGACCCCGAGCCCGACGGTGCGCTTGCCTGAGCGCCAGAACTTGCCGAACGCATCCTTGAGCAGTGCCTCGCCGACGCCGCGACGGCGCCAGTCGCCGCGCGTGAACAACCGCCCGATCCACGCAGCGCCCATCCGCTCGGGCAGGCAGATCGTGCCGGCGACGATCTCGTTCCCTGCTCGCACGACCGTCCAGAGCTCGGGCGTGAAGTCGTCGCGCTCGATGTGCTCCTGGCGCCATTTCTCGAAGCTCTGAGGCTGGTGCTGCCAGTGATCGGCGAACGCCGCCTCGTACGCCGCGTGGAACGCCTCGGAATGCGCCGGGTCGAACGCGGTGACCGTGAGGCCGGCAGGCCACTGCGGCGCCGAGGGCGCGGTCTCGAGCTCGGTGCGCATCTGCCAGAAGCGCCGGATCTCTCCGTAGCCGTGCGCGCGCAGCAGCTCGTGCGCGCGGGTGTCCGCCGTAAGCGTGGCGTTCTGGATCAGCGTCGCCCCCCGTTCCGCGAGCTCTCGCTCGAGCTCGGTGACGAGGAAGGAGCCGATACCGCGGCCGAAATGCTCCGGGTGCACGTAACCGTCCAGCATCCCCTGGTCCGGGTTCTGCTCGATCGTGGCGTAGCCCACGATGGCGTCACCATCCTCGACGACGAAGCGGTCCTGCTCTTCCCGGCGCCACTCGTCGCGGAGCTCAGCGCTGGAAAAATCCGTCGAACCGACAATTGCGATGTCCAGCGCGCCGACGAGCGCCACCACGCGCTCGGCGTCCGCCGCCTCTGCAGGCCTAAGCCGGAACGAGCTCATCCAGCGTCTCCGGAAGCGCGAAGAGATCGTTCAGCTCGCGCGCGGGCTCAACGGTCGCAGCCTGACCCGTGCGGTTGATCCAGACGCTGCGCAGGCCGAGCTCGTTCGCGGGCTCAATGTCGTGGAAGAGTGACGCGCCGACATGCACGTGACCGGCGCGCGGTGCGTTCGTGCGGCCGAAGAACTCGTCCCAGTGCTTGCGCGCCGGCTTGTACGACGCGATCTCCTGCGCGACCACGACCTCCTCGAACGGCGCGCCGATGTGTACCTGTGACGCAGCGATGAAGTCGCCGTCCGTGTTCGACAGGATCGCGAGCTTCCAGCCGCGCCGGCGCAGGTCCTGGAGCGACGCCTGCACCTCGGGAAACGCCCGCCAGCCGGGAAGTGACTCCGCCAGGCCGTGCTCCTGCCCCGGAGGAGCGCCCAACCGGCGCATCGACTCCGTCAAGACAGCGCGGTAGCTCGACGTGCCGTCACGTTGCAGCTCAGGCTCGATCTCGTGGTAGCGCGCGAGCAGTTCGTCCGCCCGCTCCTCGCCGAAGACGCGTGCGAGCTCGGCTCGGACGCCGCCGTCCCAGTCGATCAACGTCCCGTAACAGTCGAAACTCGCCCAGCGCTCCACCCGCGCAATGGTAAAGGGAGATCTACGCGGCGAGCTCAACCGGCGGCCGGTAGGCGAGCATCTCCCAGCCGTGGTTGTCGAGCCACAGCTTCGACTCACGGTAATTCGGGCGGCGGCTTTCGACAAGTCGCCAGAACTCGGGGCCGTGATGATGCTCGACGAGGTGACACACCTCGTGCACGACGACATAGTCGAGGACGTCGTGCGGTGCGAGCACGAGGCGCCAGTTGAAGCTGAGCCAGCCCTTGCTCGAGCACGAGCCCCAACGGCTGCGTTGGTTGCGCATCGTCAACCGTTCGACCTTCGCACCGAGCGCGGCAGCCTCCGACTGCGCGATCAACGAGATCCGGGCGTGCGCCTCGCGCCGGCCCTGTGCCTCGGTGAGCCGAAGCCGCTCGAGCCCGAGCGTCGGCTGCGCGGCCTTCGCGAGTTGCCTCTCAAGCCACTGCAGGTTCGTCGCGATGGCGTCCTGGATCTCCGACTCGGTCGCCCGCGGGCGCACGACGAGCTCCGGAGGAAAACCGTAACGAACGACAATGCGGTGGCCGCGGACGCGCGACGAGCGTCGTATGTGCAACTCGACCAGGCGGCCGCCCACGTCGACAACGCGCATGGCTGCACGGTACGAGTCGTCTCGGACGACAACGTTCGTGACACGACCGCTCATGGGTCGTGTTGTTCGCCCTGTAAACCACCAGGTCCTGCCTCTCAGAAACTTCAGAGGTTGCTGGTAGAGGCGTCCCAGCGGCGCAAAACGATCGAGGCGTTGTGCCCGCCGAAGCCGAAGGAGTTGGAGACCGCGACGCTCAGGTCCGGAAGCTCACGCGCCGTGTTCGGCACGTAGTCGAGGTCGCAATTCGGGTCTGCTTCTTCGTAGTTGATCGTCGGCGGTGCAATTCGCTCGACGATGGCCTTCACGGTGAACACCGCTTCGACCGCGCCTGCAGCACCGAAGCAGTGGCCGGTCGCGCCCTTCGTCGACGAAACCGCGAGCTTGTTCTTCGCATGCTCTTCGCCGAAGGCCTGCTTGATCACCCGCGTCTCCGCGGAGTCTCCGAGCGGCGTCGACGTCGCGTGCGCGTTCACGTAGCCAACCTCGGTCGGATCGACGTGCGCGTCGGCGAGCGCCATTCTGATCGCGCGTGCGGGGTTCTCGCCGGTCGGGTCGGGCTCCGTCATGTGCGATGCATCCGAGGAGATGCCGTAGCCGAGCAGCTCGGCGTAGATCTTCGCGCCGCGCGCCTTAGCGTGCTCGAGCTCCTCGAGCACGAGCACCGCGGCCGCCTCACCCATCACGAGCCCATCGCGGCCGTTGTCGAACGGGCGCGACGCGCCTGTCGGGTCGTCGTTGCGGCGCGAGAGCGCGCGCATGGCGTCGAAGCCCGCGATGCCGACCTGCGTGATCGGCGCCTCGGTGCCGCCGGCGAACATGACGTCGGCCCGGCCGACGCGAATCTCGTCCATCGCATCGCCGATCGCCATGTTCGACGCGGCGCACGCGGTGCACTCGCTCATCAGCGGGCCTTTCGTGCCGAGCTCGATCGAAACCCACCCGGCGCCCATGTTCGGGATGATCGACGGGATCGAAAACGGGCTCACGCGGTCGGGCCCTTTCGTCAGGAGCACGTGGTAGCACTCCTGGTAGCTCTGCAGACCGCCGATTCCGGTCGCGATCGACGCACCGGCACGGTCGGGTGCCTTCGAGACATCGATGCCAGAGTCGGCCTCGGCCTGGCGCGCCGCCGCGAGGATCATCTGCGCGAAGCGGTCCATGCGACGCGACGCCTTCCGGTCGACCCACTGGGTCGGATCGAAGTCCTTCAGCTCGCACGCGAAGTGGACCTTGTAGTCGGTGTGGTCGAACGCGGTGATCTCGGCCGCGCCGGATTCGCCCGCGAGCAGGCGCGACCACGACGTGTCGACGTCGTTGCCAAGGGGGCTCACGAGCCCCATGCCCGTGATCACCACGCGCCTCAGTCCGTTACCGCCTGCCACTACATCCCCAGTCCGCCGTCGACGAGCAAGACCTCGCCCGTGATGAACGAGGCGTCGTCGGACGCCAGGAAACGTACCGCGCCGGCGATCTCCTGCGGCTCTGCGACGCGGCCGAGCGGCGTGTTCGCGATCATCGCCGCGGTCGCGTCCTCGGGCAGCACCTCGGTCAGCTGGGTCTTCACGTAGCCAGGGGCAACGACGTTCGCGCGGATGTTCCGTGAGCCGAGCTCGCGAGCGATCGACTTCGTGAAGCCGATGATCCCCGCCTTCGACGCGGCGTAGTTCGTCTGGCCCCAGTTCCCGTGCACGCCGACGACGGAGCTGATGTTGACGATCGAGCCGCCGCGCTTCTTCATCATCGGCCGGGTGACCGCACGGCACGTATAGAACACCGAGCTCAGGTTGGTGTCGATCACCGTGCGCCAGTCGTCGTCCGACATGCGCGCGAGCAGGCCGTCGCGGGTCAGTCCCGCGTTGTTGACGAGCACGTCGATGTCGCCGGCCTCCTCGACGAGCCTCTTCGCGTCCTCGGGTGAGGAGACATCCGCCTGCACAGCGATGCCGCCGATCTCCGCCGCAAGCTGCTCGGCCTCGTCCTGGCCGGAGCGATAGCCGACGACGACAGTCGCGCCCGCGCGCGCAAGCTCCTGCGCGATCGCGCGGCCGATGCCTTTCGAAGCGCCCGTGACCAGGGCGCGCTTGCCCTCGAGCGAGGCGAACCCCGCGCTAGCCAAGGGCCTCCGTTGCCTCGTCGAGCGACTTCAGGTCATGAACCGAAAGGACTCGAACCGATCTGTCGATCCTCTTCAGTAAACCGCCGAGCACGTTGCCGGGCCCTACCTCCACGAAGGTCGTCACGCCCTGGTTGACGAGCTCGCGTGCAGCCTGCGTGAACTTGACCGGCGCGGTGAGCTGTTCGATCAGCAGCTCGCGGTAGCGCTGCGCGTCCTCGACCCGCGCGGTGACGGTCGACATGAACGCGGCACGGCCCTCGGAGAGGTGCACACGCTCGACGGCCGGGCGAAGCACCTCTGCGGCGCGCGCGACGAGCGGCGTGTGGAACGCCCCGGACACGCGCAACTTGATCGCACGGCGTGCACCCTGACTCTCGGCCTCCACACACGCCTCGTCGACGGAGGGCGTCTCACCGGAGATCACGAGCTGTCCGGGGCAGTTGTAGTTCGCCGGCCACACGTTCGAGATCTTCTTGCAAAGGGCCTCGACCACTTCGTCGGCGAGGCCCAGGATCGCAGCCATCGAGCCGGGATGACTTCGTGCGGCGTCGGCCATCGCAAGCCCGCGCTCCCGCACGAGCGAGATCGCGTCACTCGGTGACAGCGACCCGGCAGCGCCGAGCGCGGAGAACTCCCCGACCGAATGGCCGACCACGACGTCGGGCTCGATGCCGCGCGCGCGCAGCGCCGCGTCCATCGCGAGGCAGGTTGTGACGAGCGCCGGCTGCTGCACTTCGGTGTCGACGAGGTCCTCGACCGGGCGGCCGAAACACAATTCCTTGAGGTCCATGCCGGAGGCCACGTTGCCTTCGTCGTAGATCGCCATCGCCTCGGGAACCGCCAGCGCGATGTCACGGCCCATGCCGGCCGCGAACGATCCCTGACCCGGGAACATGAATGCGATCTTGCTCATGCCGCAGCTCCTGTCGTCGGATGTGTCCATTCGATCAGAGCAGAGCCCCAGGTCAAGCCGGCGCCCATGCCCGTCAACAGCACCAGTTTGCCCGGTTCGAGCCGCCCGTCATCCGCGGCGTCCGCGAGGGCGAGCGGGATCGAGCCCGATGAGGTGTTGCCGTAGCGCTGCACGTTGATCACGGTCTTCTCCGGCGCGACGCCGAGCTTCCTCACAGCGTGGTCGATGATCCGGACGTTCGCCTGATGCGGAACGTAGACGTCGACGTCGGCGATCGTCTTTCCGCACTCGTCGAGGAGCGCCTCGGCGGAGCTGACCATCACGCGCGTCGCAAACTTGAAGACTTCGCGTCCGTTCATCTTCACGTACTTCTCGGGGTCGTCGAACGTGCGAGAGCCGCTGCCCGGAAGCCAGAGGCTCGTCCCGCCCCCGCCGTCGGCGCCGAGCTCGAAGCCGATGAACCCGCCCTGCTCGACCTCTTCCATCACGACCGCGCCCGCGCCGTCGCCGAAGAGCACGAGCGTCGAACGGTCTGTCCAGTCGAGGATCTTCGAGAGGACGTCCGCGCCGATCACGAGCGCCCGCTTCGAGAGGCCCGAGGCGAGCATGGCGTGCGCCTGCGCGATCGCGTAGACGAAGCCCGTGCACCCCGCCGCGAGGTCGTAGGCCGCGGCGTCGGGCATCGCGAGCTGGTCGGCGAGGATCGCCGCGCTCGACGGGAACGCCATGTCGGGCGTCACGGTCGCGACGATCAGCAGGTCGATCGACGCAGGCTCGACCTTCGCCATCTCGAGCGCGCGCTTCGCGGCGGGCAGGCAGATGTCGGTCAGCGCCTCGTCGTCTGCGGCGATGCGCCGCTCCTTGATCCCGGTGCGCTCCTGGATCCACTGATCGTTCGTGTCCACGAGCTTCGAAAGGTCGTCGTTCGTCATCACCTTCTCGGGCACGTGCACGCCGAGACCGGTGATCGAGATCCGTTTCCCCACCGTGCGCCCGATCATTGCTCGGCGCTGCTTTCTTCGACACCGACAGCAAAGGTGAGTGTCCCGCGTACGGCGAGCTTGCCGTCGACGGTCGCCTTCACCTTGCCGCGCCCGACCGGGCCGCGAACGGTCTCGACGTTGCATTCCAGCGTCAGCACCTCCCCGGGCCGCACGATGCGCTTGAACCGCACGTCGTCGATGCCGGCGAACAGCGCAAGCTTGCCGCGGTTCTCCTCCAGCGAGAGGACAGCGACGGCGCCGCACTGCGCCAGCGCCTCCACCATCTTCACGCCGGGCATGATCGGGTTGCCTGGAAAATGCCCGGCGCAATCTTCCTCGGTGACCGTCTTGCGCGCGAGCACGCGTTCGCCGGGAACGAGCTCGAGCACCTCGTCGATCAGGAGCATCGGGTCGCGATGCGGCAAAACCCGCTCGATCGCCGCCTTGTCCATCAGGACGTTCGTCATGCGGGCCGGCGTAGGCTCGACGGGGCCGGAAGGGACAACCTGGCTCGCAGTCCGTTGCGGCCCCGGTGCGCGTAGCACTTGGCCGTGCCGACCGGCAGTCCGGTCGAGATCGAGATCTCCTCGAACGGGACGTCGTAGCCGTCCTTCAGCGCGACGACCGTCGCCTGCGCCGCGGGGAGCTCCGCGAGGCAGCGTCCGAGCTCAAGACGCGCTTCCGATTCGGCGAGCGCGCGAGCCGGATCGCCGTCCGAGGCCACTCGCGTGTCCTCATAGAGCGGTTCGGTCCGCCGCTGCGTCGCCCAGCGAGCCTGCGCAACGTCCTTGCAGGTGTTCACGACGAGCCGGTGCAGCCACGTGGAGAATTGGGACTCTCCCTGGAACTGACCAACGCGACGCATGAGCTTCATCAGCGACTCCTGGGCTGCGTCGCGTGCGTCCTCGGGGTCGCGGAGCACGTGCAGTGCGATCTTGTGAACGCGATCCGAATGCCGCGCACACAGTGCAGCCAAAGCGAGCTGATCTCCGTCTTTTGCACGTCGAACGAGAATGGGGTCCGAAAGCCTCTGATAGACGAGCGGGGCGTTCGGCCGCAGGTCTCGGACGATTCGACGGGAGCGGCGGGCGGGAGGTTGCACGGCCCGCCTACTCTAGAGGCTTGATGTGGCCGTGGAGCTGACCGCAGGGGTCGTCCTTCCCGCACTGCGAGGGGAATTCGGGCGGGAGTACTACTTCGAAAGCGAAGCGCCGACGACTCAGCGCATGTTCCCGGACGACGCGGGGCACGGCGCGGTGGCGCTCACCCATCACCAGAGCGAGGGCCGGGGAAGGCTCGGACGCACCTGGGTCGACTCCGCGCTGATGTTCTCCGTGCTCCTGGAGCCGTCGCCGCCGGTCGCCGACTGGCCGGAGCTGACCCTCGTCGCCGCCCACGCGGTCGCGGCCGCGATCGGCCCGGAGGCGGAGATCAAGCATCCGAACGACGTGCTCGTCGCCGGCCGCAAGGTGGCGGGGATCCTCGCCGAGGCGAGCGGGCGGGTGGTGCTCGGGATCGGGATCAACGTCGGTGGAACCGACTGGCCGGGCGCCGGCTGGGTCGAGCGCGACCGGCTGGAGCTCCTCGTCGACGTGCTCGAGCGGCTCGAGCGCGGCTACGCGTCGTGGCTCAACCCGCGATGACGGCCGAGATGTTGCCCGCGAGGTCCTGGGCGATCCCGGACACCTGGTAGACGGCGCCCTGGTAGGGGATGCGGAACGTCCCCTTGCGCTCACCGAGCACGATCCTCGTCTTCGCGTTGACGAGCAGCGTCACGGTCGCGGGCTCGTCGAGGGAGAACTTGAGCGTGCTCTTGTCGACGAGCGTGAGTCGAGGCGCGGTGTTGTCGATCGTGATCGGCAAGGCGAGCTGCACGTCGCCGAGCTGATCGGTGACGGTGATGGTCGCCTGATACGTCCCGTCGAAGAGCGGCGCACCGAAGCCGGTGCCGTCCCAGTCGATCGTCTGCGGACCGATCCCGAGCTGCGCCTGGAACGGGGAGCCGACGATCACGCCCGCCTGCAGGATGTCAAGCCGCACCGGGACGTTCTGCGCGAGCGCGAAGGTGAGTGTCGTCCCATCGTTGACCCCGTCGCCGTTCGGCGAGATGACGCGTGGCATCGCCTGCAGCCCGGCGAGCGTGCGGTCGACGACCACGTCGGCGATCTTCGTGATGCTCTTCGTGCCGCTCTTCGCGGTCACAACCATCCGGTAGCGGCCGTCCGGCAAGACGTGTGCGCCCCACTCGAACGCGTTGTTGCCCGCGGTGCGCTGCTCGTTGATCAACGTGAGCAGCGGAGCGCCGCCTTCGTCGAGCACTTGCGCGGAGACGAGGGCTGCGCTGCCGAGTGTGAAGTTGACCGTCATCGAGTCGGAGCTGCCGTCGGCGTTCGGCGTGATCACGCTCGGCACCGTCGCGAGGTTCGTCAGCGAAAGCGTCGGGGTGGGCACGGGTCTGCCGATCCCGATCGTGCCCGAGGCGGGCCGTGCCCCCGGCGAGTCGATCGTCCACGTGAAGACGCCCCTGCCTGCGAGAAGCGAGCTCCACGTCCAGTCGATCGTCGTGCCCTTCCCGCTGCCCATCGCGACCGTGCGGCCGAGCTGGTCGACCACCGTTACGCTCCACGGGAGCGAGGACGACAGTCGCGCCTGGATGCGAACCGGGCCGCCGAGCGCGCCCGAAACGGTCGGCGTGTAGAGCTTCGGGAGCCCGGTCAGGGAAACGCGCTTCGCGAGCCCGGGCAGCAACACGTAGCTCCCGCTGCCCGGGCACTCGCTCGGCCCCGTGTCACGGTGGCCGGAGATCGTCCGCAGCGTGACGCTCTTACCCGACTTGAACTTGAGATTGCCCCCCGAGGTGTAGACCACGGTCCCGAGCGGATCGAGATGCGCGACGTCCAGTCGCCAGGCCAGGAGATTCACAAGGGCGTCCTGCTGCACCTTGGGCGGAGTTGCCTGCGAAAAGTTGCCGACCAGCGCGACGCCGACAGTGCCCGTGTTGAAGCCTTCGGAGTGCGCACCGATCACGTTCTTCTCGATCCCGCCGCCCCGGCCCTCATAGACCGTGCCGAACCGGTCGACCAAAAAGTTGTAGCCGATGTCGTTCCAGCCGTTCCCTTTGACGTGGTAGACCTCGATGCCTCGCACGATCGCCGCCGCCTGCGCAGCCGTGTAGGTGTTCGTGCCCGCTGTGTGGTGCACGACGGCGAGCCGGTCGGCAGGCGCAAAGATCGGCTCGCCGTCGTGCACCACACAGCGGGCACGAACACCTACACGGCTGCGCAGGCGGCGGCGATCGTGCGAGGC